>CAYLTE010000300.1:0-2628 GCA_964386195.1 uncultured Burkholderiales bacterium
AATACCAGATCATGCGCGACGCCTCGATCGCGGTGCTGCGCGAGATCGGCGTCGACACCGGCGGCTCGAATGTTCAGTTCGCGATCAATCCGCGCGACGGGCGCATGGTCGTGATCGAGATGAATCCGCGTGTGTCGCGTTCCTCCGCACTCGCCTCCAAGGCCACCGGGTTCCCGATCGCCAAGGTCGCTGCCAAGCTGGCCGTGGGCTACACGTTGGACGAACTGAGGAACGACATCACCGGCGGTGCGACGCCCGCCTCGTTCGAGCCGACCATCGACTACGTCGTCACCAAGGTGCCGCGATTCGCCTTCGAGAAGTTCCCGCAAGCCGACTCGCACCTGACCACGCAGATGAAATCGGTCGGCGAGGTGATGGCGATGGGCCGCACGTTCCAGGAATCGCTGCAGAAGGCGCTGCGCGGCCTGGAGACCGGCGTCGACGGGCTCGACGAGCGCGACCTCGAGAGCGATCGCGTCGAGCAGGAACTCGCCCATCCGGGGCCCGAGCGGCTGTGGCACGTCGCGGATGCCTTCCGTCGCGGGATGACCTTCGACGAGGTCCAGGCGCTCACCCACATCGATCCCTGGTTCCTGGCGCAGATCCAAGATATCGTCTCCCAGGAGCGCGCGCTGTCCGGCCGGTCGCTTGCTGATCTGAGCGCGCAGGAACTGCGCACGCTCAAGCGCAGCGGCTTCTCCGACCGGCGGCTGGGAAAGCTGCTCGGTGCCACCCAGCACGAGGTGCGCGCGGCGCGTTGGACGCTCGGCGTGCGGCCGGTGTACAAGCGCGTCGACACCTGTGCAGCGGAGTTCGACACGCGCACCGCCTACATGTACTCGACCTACGAGGAAGAGTGCGAGTCCCGCCCCAGCGGGCGCGACAAGATCATGGTGCTCGGCGGCGGCCCGAACCGCATCGGCCAGGGCATCGAGTTCGATTACTGCTGCGTACACGCCGCTCTCGCGCTGCGCGAAGACGGGTTCGAGACCATCATGGTCAACTGCAACCCGGAGACGGTGTCGACCGACTACGACACCTCTGACCGGCTGTATTTCGAGCCGCTCACGCTCGAGGACGTGCTCGAGATCGTCGCCCTGGAGAAGCCCAAGGGCGTGATCGTGCAGTACGGCGGACAGACTCCCCTGAAGCTGGCGCGCGATCTCGAGGCCAACGGGGTGCCGATCATCGGGACCTCGCCGGACATGATCGACTGTGCGGAGGACAGGGAACGCTTCCAGCAGCTGCTCGACCGGCTCGGGCTGAAGCAGCCGCCCAATCGCACGGCGCGCGACGCCCAGGCGGCGATCGAACTGGCGCAGGAAATCGGCTATCCCGTGGTGGTGCGGCCGAGCTACGTTCTCGGCGGCCGCGCGATGGAGATCGTGCACCAGCAGAGCGAGCTCGAGCGCTACATGCGCGAAGCGGTGAAGGTCTCGAACGACTCGCCGGTGCTGATAGACCGCTTCCTCAACGACGCCATCGAGGTCGACGTCGACGCCCTGAGCGACGGCACCGACGTGCTGATCGGCGGAATCATGGAGCACGTCGAGCAGGCTGGTGTGCACTCGGGCGATTCGGCGTGCTCGCTGCCCCCGTACAGCCTGTCGCAGGCGCTGCAGGACGAGCTGCGCCGCCAGACGGTCGCGCTGGCGAAAGGGCTGAACGTGATCGGGCTGATGAACGTGCAGTTCGCCATCCAGGACGAGGTGGTGTACGTGCTGGAGGTGAACCCGCGCGCCTCGCGCACCGTGCCCTACGTCTCGAAAGCGACCGGCCGGCCGCTTGCCAAGATCGCCGCGCGCTGCATGGCCGGTGGCACCTTGCGCGCCCAGGGCGCAGAGCGCGAGGTCGTGCCGCCCTATTTTTCAGTCAAGGAAGCGGTGTTCCCCTTCCTGAAGTTTCCCGGCGTCGACACCATCCTCGGACCCGAGATGAAATCGACGGGCGAGGTGATGGGCGTGGGAGACAGCTTCGCCGAGGCGTTCGTGAAGTCGCAACTGGCGGCGGGCGTGAGGCTTCCGACCGAAGGCACGGTGTTCCTCAGCGTGCGCAATGCCGACAAGCCGCGACTGGCGGAACTGGGCCGCGCCCTCGTCGACCTCGGCTTCAAGCTGTGCGCCACGCGCGGCACCGCGGCCACGCTCGCGCAGGCGGGCATCGAGGTGGCGACCGTGAACAAGGTGATGGAAGGGCGGCCCCACATCGTGGACATGATCAAGAACGGGGAGGTGGTGATGATCGTGAACACCACCGACGAGCGCCGCGCCTCGATCCAGGATTCGTACTCGATCCGCCGCTCCGCGCTGCAAGCGCGCATCACCTTCTACACGACCCTGGCCGGGGCCCGTGCGGCCTGCGTGGGCATGCAGTACATGCGCGAATTGCGCGCCTACTCGGTCCAGGATCTGCATCGCCGCCTATCCGGCAGTCACGCCGCTGCCTGAGCCGGCGGCGCGTGGTACCCTAAACCATCCCTTCTGGCCACGCGCCCGCCCCATGGCGGGCGCCTCGTTTTTTACACGTCGAGAGGTTGCGAGATGAGAGTTCCGTTGACCGCCACGGGGGCCGAGATGTTGCGCTCGGAGTTGCACCAGCTCAAGACGGTGGAACGCCCGCGGGTCATCC
>CAYLTE010000300.1:2638-4808 GCA_964386195.1 uncultured Burkholderiales bacterium
ATCCTGGCCATTCAGGAAGCGCGATCGCACGGCGATCTCTCCGAGAACGCGGAGTACGACGCCGCCAAGGAGCGGCAGAGCTTCATCGAAGGGCGCATCGCGGAGCTCGAGACCAAGCTCGCGAATGCCCAGATCATCGAGCCCGCCGATCTCGACGCCGACGGTCGCTGCGTGTTCGGAGCGACCGTGGAACTGGAGGATTCGGACAGCGGCGAGGTGGTGACCTATCAGATCGTCGGCGAGGACGAGGCCGATATCAAGCGTGGCAAGATCTCGATCACCTCTCCGATCGGCCGTGCGCTCATCGGTAAGAGCTCCGGCGAAACCGCCGAAGTGATGGCGCCCGGTGGTGTCCGTTCCTACGAAATTCTCGACGTCCGCTACCTGTGACCGGCCCGGCCGACGGCCGGTGAAAGACAGGAGCAGGCGCCCCCTGCCTCGCCACCGGGCAGGGCGGGCGGGGTCCGCGGTCCCTCTCAGCGTGCGCGTCGCGCGATGCCGGATTTGACCGGTGCCCTTCGCGCGCCAGGCTTGCCGGCCGCCTTCCCAGCGCCTGATCTGACTGGCCCCGTACTGGTGCCGGATCTGACTGGCGCCGTGCTGGCGCCGGATCGTACAGGTGCCCTGCGAGCGCCGGATGCGAGTGGCGCCCTGCGAGCGCCGGATTCGACAGGCGCCTTGTGTGCGCTGGGTCTGCCTGGTGCCTTGCGTGGCCCGGGTCGCACCCGCGGGTTGCGCGCCCCGGGACCGACCGCCGCCGTGCCGGATTCGCGATTTCCCCGGGGCGACGCACCCGGTGCGCTGCCCGTCGGGCCGGCTTTCCCGGCGCGGCTGCGGGGGCGGGCGGCAGGCGTGACCGCCGGGGCACGCGCTGGAGTGGACACCCCCGCCTGCGGTCGAAACACCACGAGGATCTTGCCGATGTGCTGAACCGGGTGAGCGTCGAGTGCGGCGCAGATCTGCGCCAAGAAATGCGCGCGTGTGTCCCGGTCCTGCGTCGCCGCCTTGACCTTGATCAGTTCGTGGCTCTTGAGGTTGACGTCGATCTCGCGCAGCACGGCCGGCGAGAGGCCTTTGTCGCCAATGGTCACGACGGGGTGGAGCGCATGCGCGCGTGCCCTGAGGGACTTGCGCTGCGCCGGCGTGAGGGCAGCGGGAGATGCTTCGTGTGGGTTGGTCATGCGCTATTTTAGGATCGTCGTGCCACGCCGGCCAGCTATTCTGACTGCGCGCACGGGAAGGGAATGAGGATGGGGCGCAGCAAGTCGAGCAGGACATGGATGCACGAGCACGTCTCCGACCGCTTCGTACGCAAGGCGAAGGAGGAGGGATATCGCTCGCGTGCCGCGTTCAAGCTGCGCGAACTCGCGCAGCAGGATCGGCTGATCCTGCCCGGCATGACCGTCGTCGACCTCGGGTCCGCCCCGGGCGGCTGGTCGCAGATCGCCACGGAATTGGTCGGCCCGAAAGGTCGCGTCGTCGCGGTCGATATCCTGGACATGCAGCCGCTTCGAGGCGTGGACTTCATCCGCGGAGACTTCCGGGAGCCCGACACCCTGGAGCGACTGGAGCAATTGCTTGGCGACCGGCAGGTCGATCTTGTGCTGAGCGACATGTCGCCCAATATCTCCGGCATCGGGATGGTGGACCAGGCACGCGCAGCCCACCTGGCAGAGCTGGCCCTGGACTTCGGCCTCAAGTGGTTGAAACCGGGTGGGAACCTGCTGGTCAAAACGTTTCAGGGCGAGGCCTTCGCCGGCATTCGCGATCAGATGAAGCGGTCGTTTCGCCGCGTCCTGGCGCGCAAGCCCGACGCGTCGCGTAGTCGCAGTCCCGAGATGTACCTGCTGGGGATGGACGTGTTGGAGCATCCCTGACAGGAGTCGTCCGGCACCATTACAATGGCCGCTGACAGCCTGGTTTGCGCCCTGCGGGGCGAGGAGCAACTTTGAACAATCTGATCAAGAACGTCGCCATCTGGCTGGTCATCGCTCTGGTGCTGATGACCGTGTTCAACCAATTCAGCGCCCGCCAGGCTCCCCAGAAGGCGATGGACTACTCCCAGTTCATCGAAGAGGTGAAGCAGGGGCACGTCGCCAAGGTCACCATCGAGGGCCGGGTACTCAAGGGAGTCAAGAGCACCGGCGAGAAGTTCACCACCTACTCGCCC
>CAYLTE010000301.1:0-4731 GCA_964386195.1 uncultured Burkholderiales bacterium
GGCGCGAGGAACAACTGGGCTATGGCGTGGCCCTGCACGCTTCGATCATGCCGGCGCTTGCGCCCTGGGCCGAGAAACTCGGCGCCTCGGCACCTGCTCCGCTCGCATCCTGAATAGGCGCGCAATGCCATGAACCGGCAGGCGTCATGAGCGATTCCTCGCGCCGCGGCAAGCACCGCCGCGGCGTGCTGTTGATGGTCGGCGCGACGCTGTGCTGGGCGATGGCCGGCATCCTCGTCCGCAACATGGACCTGCGCGACAGCTGGGAGATCACCTTCTGGCGCTCGCTGTTCATGACGCTGTTCATTTCCGGGGTGCTGCTGTGGCAGTACGGTGGATCGGTGCGCAGCCGCATGCGCGCCGTCGGCATGCCCGGCGTGGCAGCGGGGGCGCTGTGGGCGCTGATGTACGTCTGCTTCATCCTCGCCCTCGGCTTGACCACGGTCGGCAACGTGCTCGTGCTCGCCAGCATCGCACCGTTCACCTCGGCGCTGTTCGGGGCGATCTTCCTGCGTGAGCACATCCCGTTGCGGACATGGGTGACGATGCTGATCGCCTTCTGCGGGATCGTGGTGATGTTCCTCGATTCGGTCGGCGCCGGCGGCATGCTCGGCAACCTGATCGCCCTCGCCATCCCCGTCGCCTTTGCCGTCAACGTCGTCATCCTGCGGCGTGCACACGCCCAGGTCGACATGCTGCCCACGCTGGTCTTGTCCGGTCTGTTCTCGATGGCCGTCGCCCTGCCGCTCGCCTGGCCGCTGGAACCGACCGCGCGCGACGTCGGCCTGCTAGCCGTCATGGGCACGGTGCAGCTGGGCATGGGCGTGCTGCTGATGATCCGCGCGACGCCGCACCTGTCGGCGGCCGAGATCGGCCTGCTTGCCGTGCTCGAGACGATCTTCGGCACATTGTCCGTCTGGCTGGTGGTGGGCGAACGCCCGGGCGCGACCGCGCTGCTCGGCGGCGCCGTCGTCATCGGCGCCCTGGTGGCGAACGAACTGCTCGCGCTGCGCCGGCGTGCTGCCGCGGATGCCGAGGAAGCGGTGCGCGAGGTAAGCGGCGCCGGGCACTGAGCGGCTCGCGCCGCGGCGCTACACTCTTGCGACCCACGCCACGACAAGGGAGGAGAAATGAGCGACCGATCGGAGGACCTCGCAGCGCGACTGGAGAAGTGCTACGCGGCGGCGGTGCACGACGTGCTGCGCGCAATGGGCGCCGGCCCCTGCGTATTGCCGCCGGCCATCAAGCCGCTCGATCCCGCCCGCCCGCTCACCGGCGAGGTCTACACCGTGAGCGGCCACATCGACACGACGCGTGATCCGCACGACACGCTGGTGCAGTGGACCGGCCTGCTGTCCAAGGCGCCGAAGGGCAAGGTG
Organism: uncultured Burkholderiales bacterium; assembly: GCA_964386195.1. Taxonomy (GTDB): domain Bacteria; phylum Pseudomonadota; class Gammaproteobacteria; order Burkholderiales; family SHXO01; genus SHXO01. The sequence continues at coordinate 1,380 of CAYLTE010000301.1, forward strand.
CTCGTCTGCCAGCCCAACACCTACGACATCGCGCTCATGGGTGAATTGTCGGCCGAAACGCTGCACTTCCGCGGCGTACGTGGCTACGTGGTCGACGGCGGCTGCCGCGACACGGAGTTCATCCTCAAGCTCGGCTTTCCCGTCTTCTGCAGCTTCACCACGCCGAAGGACATCGTGGGCAAGTGGGTGCCCGACCGCTTCGGCGAACCGGTCACCATCGGCGACGTGACGGTCTGCGCCGGCGATTTTCTGATCGGCGACCGCGACGGCGTGGTGGTGATCCCAGGCCGCATCGCCGAGGACGTGGTGGCCAGGACCGAGGAGGCGGTGCGCACCGAGAACAAGGTGCGCAGCGCCATCCTCTCGGGGATGGATCCGCAGGAGGCGTATCTGACGTTCGGGAAGTTCTAGTCGTCCCGACGATGGTGTCATCCAGAGCGCGATCGAGGGATCCTCGCCTTGCTGCGTCCACAGCGAGGATTTCTCCCTCCGGTCGATATGACACCGTTGGCGCATCCGAACATGACACCGGCGCAGGCAGTCCACGGCAACGCGCTACTCCTTCACCACCGCGATTGCCTCGATCTCGATCAGCATCTCCTCGTACACCATGCCCTGCACGCCGATCATCGTGCTCGCCGGCGGCCGCTCCTTCGACAGATATTCGCTGCGCACGCGCGAGATCGTCTTCCACTTTTCGGTGTCGAGGTTCTTCACGAATACCGTCATCTTGACCACGTCCTCGAACGTCGCGCCGGCCGCGGCGAGCGCCAGCTTCAGGTTCTCGTAGGTGAGCCGCGTCTGGGCCTCGAGATCGCCGGGAACCGGCTTGCCGGCAGCATCCCACGCCACCTGGCCGCTGACGAACACGAACTTGCCACCGCTGGCTGTGGTGACCTGGGAGAAGCTCGGAACGTTGAACAGACCCTCCGGTTTCAGGTACTCGATGCGAGGGGCATCCGCAGCACGTGCGGTAGCACTCAGGCCCAGCGCGAACAGGACTGCGAGCAGGCGTTGCATGTCGGGCTCCTTGTAAAACGTCGGGACCTGGAAGCATACTGCAGTCTTTCGAGCTGTCCGAGGGGAGAATGAACCGCATCGATCTCGCGGGGCGGGTCGCCGTCATCACCGGCGCGGCGCGAGGCATCGGGTACGCGATCGCGCAGCGGCTGCTGCAGTCCGGGGCGGCGGTGGCACTGTGGGACCTGGATGCCGCGGCGCTGGATGCGGCCGCGCGGCAACTCGAGAGTCACGGCAAGGTGACGGCGCGCGCGGTCGACGTCACCGACGAAGCATCGGTGGCGGTGGCCACCGCAGAGGCCGTCGGCCGCTTCGGCTTCGTCGACCTGCTCGTCAACAACGCCGGCATCGGCGGCCCGATCTGCCAGACCTGGGAGTACGACCTCGCCACCGTGCGCCGGGTGTTCGAGGTCAACTACATGGGCACTTTCCTGTGCTGCAAGCACCTCGTGCCCGTGATGAAGCAGCGAAACTACGGGCGTATCGTCAACATCGCCTCCATTGCCGGAAAGAACGGCTCGCCGGACTTCTCCGCCTACGGCGCGTCGAAGGCCGCCGTGATCGCCCTGACCAAGGCGCTGGCGCGCGAGCTGGCGAACACGGAGATTCTGGTCAATGCGGTGTGCCCGTCGGTGGCCGATACCGACATCCTCAAGCAGTCCACGCCGAAGAAGGTCGAGTCCCTCCTGCTGCAGGTGCCGAAAGGCCGCTTCGTACGTACCGAAGAGATCGCGGCGATGGTGGCCTGGCTGTGCTCGGAGGAGTGTTCGTTCACCACCGGCCAGCTGTTCGACATCACCGGAGGAAGGTCGGTGTACTGAGCGGGTGCGCGCGTCCGCGCGCCCGGCAAGCGGATCGCGTGGCACGCGCCACGGTCAACTCGGGGAGGCGAAGAATGAGAATCGCGAGGTGGATGGCGCCGGCGCTGGCGCTCCTGCTGTCGGCATGTGCGACACCGCCGCCCGTGAAGCAGTCAGTCGCGGCCATGGACCGTGCCTACGCGGACAACGCCCGGATGATGCGCCAATACCGAAGCCTGGTCGGGGCAGTCAACGAGCGCTACGAGCTCTGGTACAAGCACGTCACGCGGCGCGGCCTGCTCAACCTGGCGCTCGCCTGGATCAGCACCGATCCGGCGGCGGAGCGCAGCGATGCCGTTGCGGCCGCGCTGGTCGATGCCACCGCCGGGCAACTGGGCCCGCGACTGGTGCGCGAGGTCAATACCCTGCGTTTCGCCGGACTCCCGGCGCGTGCGGGGACGTCCGCGAGTTTCGAACAGGGCGCCGATGGCGACGTCACGAAGACCGCCAGCGCGCTGCCCCGCCTGGTTCGTCTGATCAACGAACGCGTGGACGAGCAGTATGCGGCGCTGGCCCCGAACGACGTGTCCGGATTCGACGCCTACGCGAAGAACGTGGCGGCGCTGCGCCAGATCAACGCATCCATCCGCGACTACCTCGACGTGGACGTCCAGGTCGAGCCGCGCGACGTCGGCGAGATCGCCCAGGCGATCCGCTCGCTGCAGTGAGGAGGCCACGATGAGCGCAATCCGCAACGCACTGCTCGCCGCCTGCCTCCCCCTGGCCCTGGGCGGCTGCAAGGCGATCCACAGTGAAGCCGTGCGCGACCTGGTGAAGCTGCAGGGGGAGAAGATTGGCGAGGCGAAGGCGAACTCGGCGCAGTTCGTCGACCAGACCCGGGATCGGGTGCGCGCCTACCGCAAAGGCGTGTCCGACCTCGACACGGCCATGACCCTGACCAACGTGCGAGAAAGCGAGTACGCCCTGGTGATGGGTTCCAACCAGAACGTGCAGACGAAGACGCAGCTGGACGCGCTCGCATTCCTGTACCAGGCGGGCATCCTCTACCTCGACACGCAGAGCGGACTGGAGGAAGCGGTGCTGCGCCAGTTCGAAGCCGACTTCGCGGCGATGGACGTGTTGAGCGGTCAGATCGCGCAGTCCTGGGACGGCCTCGCCGCCTTGAACGCCGAGCTCGACGCACATGCATCGCGCACTTCGGCCGTCACCGCCGACCCGGCGATCATCCGCACCTTGATCGGCCTGTCCGGCACCGACCCGATGCTGATGGACGCTGCAGTAGCGAAGGCGCTGCGCTTCAACGAGTCGCTGCAGAAGGCGGAGCGTCGTGCGCCGGGCGACTTCCTGGAACGTCCCGCAGGGTACGTCGACGAGTTCGTCGACCTGCTCGAGCGCGTGAAGGGCAATTGATGGAGGCAACCATGAGCATCGAACGCAGCGTTCGCGGCGTGATGACGTTCCTGCAGGAGAACGACGCGCTCATCAAGGACATCAAGGACGGGCTCGGGGAT
>CAYLTE010000302.1:0-4716 GCA_964386195.1 uncultured Burkholderiales bacterium
GGTCCATCAGGATCATGGCGTGGCGCGCGGCGATTCCCGCAGCGATCAGGAGCGTCAGCACGAGCCAGTTGCGCGGGTGGCTGTGCGCGCCGGGAGCGTGCACGGCGATCATGGTGAGGATCACCGGCAGGGTCATGTACGTGTTGTGCAGCGCCCGGCGTCGCGCCCGCTTCGCCATGGTCATGTCGCGTTCGCGCCCGGCCGCGGTGGCGGCGACCGCCTCTTCCTGCGCCGGAATGATGCGGGTCCATACGCTGGCCACCATGTTGGTGCCGAGAACTGCGCCGACGTGGATGAACGCTGCCCGGCCGGTGAAAAGCTCGCACAAGGCGTACACGACCCCGAAGAGCAGCACGAGCGAAACAATGCTGCCCAGCATCACCTTGCGTTCCGCCCACGCGGAAGCCCAGATCCCGTCGTATATGAGCCAGCCCGCGACGAGCAGCGCCAAGGCCAAGGCGATGGCCCAGCCAGGCGCCAGGACCGAAGTCTGTGGATCGACGAGATCCACGCCTCCAGTCCAGTAGTAGACGAACACCAGCAGCAGGAAACCCGTAACCCAGGTGACCGCCGCCTCTATGCGAAACCAGTAGACGGGCGCGGGTACCTGTCCGGGCGAAATGCTCCGTTTCTCCACGATGTAGAACCCGCCGCCATGCCCCATCCACGCCTCGCCCAGGACGTTCGCCCGTGCCGGATCGGGCTGGCGCAGCTTGCTTTCGAGCCACATGAAGTACAGCGACGCGCCCACCCATCCCAGGAACGCCACGATGTGCGCCCAGCGCAGGCCAACCACGACCCAGTCGATCAGCGTCTGCATGCTCTCAGGCCCCCTTCGCCTTGTAGACGCGGCAGAGCAGGCCCTTGAGCGGACTGCCGCCGAAAGCGGCATCGCAGCTCTCCGGGTCGTCGTCGGTGAGCACGTTGGCGCAGACCTGGAGCGCACCGTGGTCCGGGCCGGAAGACTCGGGAAGCCACCACCCGTGCGGCAGCGTCACCACGCGCGGATGCGTTCGTTCGTGCACATGCACCTTCACCTGCATGCGGCCGCGCACCGTCTCCACCCAGACCTGCTCGCCTTGCGCGATCCCCATCGAGGCCGCGGTATCGACGTGCATCTCCAGCAGGGGTTCTGGTGCGAGCGTGCGCAGGACCGGGATCTGGCGCCCCTGCGAATGATAGTACTGCGCCTGCTTGGCGCCGGTGATGAGCAGCAGAGGGAACTCCCTGAACCGGTCGGGCGTGCTCACCGGACTCTCCACCGGCTCGACGTGGGCGGGCAGCGGATCGTATCCCCAATCCCGCATCACCGTCGAATAGATCTCGAATTTGCCGGTGGGCGTGCCGAAGCCGGTCTTCTCGTACTTGCGGTACTGCAGCGGAATCGAAATGTAGTCGTGCGCCTTCAGGTCGGCCCAGGTGATCCCCATGGGCCGCAGCGCCTCGTCCGCCAGCGCTTCCAGCGACGGGAAGTGCTCCTCGAAGCCCAGCCTGCGGCCCAGCTCGATCATGAACTCCCAGTCCGACCGGCGCTCGGCCACGCGCGCCAGCCTGCGTGAAACGGTATCCATGTGCATCGCCTGCGGCCCCTTGATGTGCAGATGCAGGCGCGGCTCGTCGCGCTCCAGGTTGCCCGCGGCCGGCAGGACGATGTCGGCGTACTGCGCCGTGGGCGTCATGAACATGTCGTGCACCACCAGCAACTCGAGCTTGCGCAGCGCCTCGAGTACCCGGGCCGTATTGGGGTAGGTCGTCGCCACGTTGCTGCCGACCACGACCATCGCCTTCACCGGATAGGGGTCTTCCGAGAGGATGGTGCGGAAAAGGGTCGGCGGGTGAGCAAAGCCCGCCCGGTTCAATGCCTTGAACTTCTGGCCGCCGAGCCGCTTCGCCTCCTGCTCGGGCCCGAGCCGATCGCGCAGATCGGGATAGGCAAGGGGCGGCGCCGGATAGAACACGTTGCCGCCGGGCACGTCGATGTTGCCGGTGATGCCCATGAGGATCAGAACGGCGCGGATGGACTGGAAGGCGTTGCTTCCGGCGTGCTCCAGGCCATTTCCCCAGACGATGCAGCCCGGGCGGGTCCCGGCATACAGCCGGGCCGCTCGCGCAATCAGCTCGGGATCGCACCACGTGAGGTCCGCGACCCGCGACAAGGGGTACTCCCGCGCCCGCTCGCGCAGCGCGTCGAAGCCGTGGCAATAGTGCGCGACGAACTCCTTGTCGTAGAGCTCCTCCTCGAGGATCACGTTGATCCAGCCCAGCGCCATGGCGGCGTCGGAGCCGGGCCGCAGGGGAAGCCACAGGTCGACCGGGCCGGCCGAGGACGGCTTGCGCGGGTCCACCAGGATGTGCGCGGGCCGCTGCGCCAGCGCCTCGGTCATCGGACCGAAGCCGATCAGGCCGTGGTCGTTGCTGGTGCGCTTTTGCGACCCCCACTCCACCACGCATCGTGGCCGGGCGTGGAAATCCGGAACCGCCACCGTGTCCCACGTCTTGCCGCTGTACCTGCCGGTCGCCGTAACGCCGCACACCGCGACGCGCGTCGCGTAGCAGACGTAGCTGATGGAAGCGAGGTTGGGCGTGCCGAACAGATTCGCAACGCGGCCGATGATGTGCTGGTTGTTCATGCCGACGCCGCGCGCGAACGCCACGGTTTCCGCGCCAAACTCGCGCTTCAGCGCGTTCATCTTCTGCGCAACGGCCGACACCGCTTCGTCCCAGCTTGCGCGCCGCCACTGGCCGGCGCCGCGCTCGCCCACGCGCATCAACGGATAGTTGATTCGGTCGGGGTGATAGAGCTGCTCGACCGACGCGGCGCCGGCCTTCACGCAGAGCTTGCCGCGGTTGATCGGATTCGATGGATCGCCCGCAACCCGGGTGACCACGCCGTCCTCGACGGTCACCAGGGTGCCGCAACCCCCGTGGCAGTTGCGGCAGATCGCCTTGTGCACGCCCGACGGCACCACGGGTGCCGGCGGCAGCTCGGCGGCGGGGCCCGCTTGCATCCCGCGTCGCCCTGCTACTTGAGAATCTCGAGCGCGGCCAGCGCGACCTGGCTGTCGCCGTCGGCCAGTCCCGCCGCGCCGACGCCCGAAACGCCGATGCCGCCGATCACCTTTCCGTCCACGATGATGGGGTACCCCCCCTCCAGCGGGATCGCCGCCTCCTGGCGAAGATGCCAGAATGTGTTGAACTTCCCGGCGGCCAGATCGTCGTGAAAGATCCCCGTCGAGCGGCGGAAAGCGGTCGCGCCGTACGCCTTGGCGATCGTCAGCTCCACGCTGCCGAACTGACCGTTGCTCATGCGATGCAGCAGCACCGGGTGCCCGCCGTCGTCGCAGATGCAGATCGTGGCGTTCCAGCCCATCTTCGTCGCGAACGCCTCGCCTGCCTCGGCGATCTTCTTGGCGAGCTCGAGCGAGATGCGCTCGCCATAGGGTGTCTGATGAGGTACCGGTTTGGTTGCCATGCACGCCTCCTGCTGTTGAGGGATTGAGTTCGAACCTTGCTGGCCGGGCGACCGCCGCCGCGCGCGCCCGTGGACCGCCCGAAGCCGGCGCGCCGAGCCGTAGCGACGTTAGTCCGCGCTGCTCGCCTTGTACAGGCGCCCATGTGCATCCAGATCATGAGCAGCATGCATATCGAAGGCTATTGCCCGGGTGCGCCAAAACTGTATACACTTTACCCGGGGCGCGGCGCGCGTCCGCCGTCGAACCCGACCCACCACGACAGAGGAGCGAGGAAACATGGTGACCGCAGAGGAAAACAAGCTGCTGACCGAGGTTGGCCCCGGAACCCCCGGCGGGGAGCTGCTGAGGCGCTACTGGTATCCGATCGCCGCGCTGGCCGAGCTCGACGAGAACCCGGTGAGGCCGGTGAAACTGCTCGGCGAGTCCCTGGTTCTCTACCGGGATCGCAAGGGCACGCTCGGCCTCGTCGACAGCGCCTGCGCGCACCGGCGCGCGAATCTCGCCCTGGGCGTGCCGGAGGAGGAAGGCCTGCGCTGCCCGTATCACGGCTGGCGCTTCGGCGAGACCGGCCAGTGCCTCGAGCAGCCCGCCGAGAAGCGCCCGTACTGCGACAAGGTGAAGATCAAGGCCTATCCCGTGCGCGTGGCCTGCGGCGCGGTATTCGCTTACCTGGGACCGCAGCCCGCGCCCGAGCTGCCGATCTGGGATTTGATGGCCTGGGATAACGTCCTGCACGAAATCGCGTATGCGACGCTTCCCTGCAACTGGTTCCAGAGCATGGAGAACGCCGTCGACCAGGACCATCTGGACTGGCTGCACGTCGCGTTCTCGGACTACGTGCTGGAGCGCAATGGCCGGCCCGACCTGAAGAAGCGCTTCTGGCGCCCCGGCGAGTTCAAGGGCGAAGGCGACCGCGGGCGGCTGAAGGAAATGCTCTACGAGCGCAACGATCTCGGCATACTGCGCCGCGCCGTGTACGGGGACCGCGGCAAGGACCATCCGGACTGGCGCCTTGGCATTCAGGTCGTGTTCCCCAATTTCGCACGAGCGGTGAACGACCTGCAGATCCGCGTGCCGGTCGACGACACCCATTTCACCTACTTCCTGATCCGCGCGCACTGGCTCAAGCCGGGCGAGCAGGCGAAGCAGGACAAGGTGCCTTACTTCAAGATCCCGGTGCCCGTAGACGGCAACATGAACATCGACTGGAGTCAGCTCGATGCACACGCCACTCAGGACATGG
>CAYLTE010000303.1:0-4711 GCA_964386195.1 uncultured Burkholderiales bacterium
CCCAGCGCTTCCGCCAGCGAGTTCATGGTGGAGGCCGTGCCCATGGTGTTGCAGTGCCCCGGAGACGGCGCGGACGAGGCGACCAGTTCGATGAACTCCTCGCGGTTGATCTCGCCCGCTGCGAGCATCTCGCGCGCACGCCAGACGATGGTCCCCGAACCGGTGCGCTCGCCGCGGAACCAGCCGTTGAGCATGGGACCACCGGAAAGCACGATCGCGGGGATGTCCACGGTGGCGGCAGCCATCAGCTGCGCGGGGGTGGTCTTGTCGCACCCGGTGGTGAGCACGACGCCGTCGATGAAGTAGCCGTACAGCAGCTCCACCAGCCCGAGGTAGCACAGGTTGCGGTCGAGCGACGCCGTCGGCCGCTTGCCGGTCTCCTGAATGGGATGCAGCGGGACCTCGAAGGCGATGCCGCCGGCTTCGCGGATGCCCTCGCGCACGCGGTGCGCGAGCTCCAGGTGATGCCGGTTACAGGGTGACAGGTCCGACCCCGACTGCGCGATCATGATGATCGGCTTGCCCGCCTGGAGCTCCTCGCGCTTCAGCCCCCAGTTCATGTAGCGCTCGAGGTAGAGCGCGGTCATGTCGGGATTGTCGGGATTGTCGAACCACTGTCGGGACCGCAGTCTGGCCGGATCCCTGTTTGGTGCTGCCATGATGTCCTCCTCCGGAAGGCGCGCACCGCGCGCGCCTGTTGTGATCGGTCATTTACTTTAACCGGTTTTGGACGGATCGTCGGGAAGCGTCAGAACATGATCGGCAGCCGCGCAGTGATCGTCACGTCGGGCGCGTCGTCGGTGATGCCCGCGCCAAGGGTGAGATTGAAGTTGGCCCGGCGCGTGAGCTGATAGGAGTATCCGAACAGGATGCGGCCGATGTGGAAGCGCTGCGCAAGCGGCACGTCCTCGCCGTTGAGCCTGTCCTTGAACACCACGTTGTGCTCGTAGCCGACGCTGAACGACGAGCGCTCGTTGAGGGCCAGACCGACACCGAAGTTGAAATTGAACGCGTCGCCGGGATCGTATTCGCCGATGCGGTTTCCCTCCGCGTCGCGTTCGTCCACGTCGTCCTTGATGTTCCAGGTGTAGCTCAGCGTGCCGAAGAAGACCGCCGGATCGGATGGCAGCAGCGCGGTGATTGCGGGCTGCAGGGCGTAGAAGCCCGTGCCGGTCGGTAGTTCGCTCTGCAGCGTCGCGCCGGGTAGCGGATTGTAGGTGTCGACTTCGAACGGCCCCTTTCCCGTCACCGTCTTCAGCCGCAGCGAAGCCACGTAGAACGGCTTGGTCGCGCTGCCCACGTTGAGCTGATAGCGCAGACCGAGTTCGACGTCGCCGATGCCGCTGCCGTCGTTGTCGAACACGCTGTCGGTCGACGAAGGCGTGGCGAGCGGCCGCGCGGTCGTGCTTTCCGAGCGGTACACCCAGGGCACCTTCACTTCCACTTCCATGCGCCGGGTGAGTCCGTAGCGGGCAGACAGCGCTGCCAGAAAGAACTCGCGATTCACCCGCCGCACGTCGATGAGACCGATGGTCAAGGCTGGCGGAAACGTGAAGCCGACCAGCGCCACGCGATCGTTCGACGCGGCGGCGAACTCCAGCGAAGGTTCCAGCACCCATTTCCCCCGTGGCGTGAGCGCCGACTGCGCATCCTCCAGCGGCGCCACGGGCGGCGGCCTCGAGGCGCTCTCGGGCGCCTGGCCGGCGGTCGTGGGAGGCGCGGCCTGCGATGCGGGCGGATCCGCCTGAGCCACTTGTTCCGGAGGTACGGGTGCAGGACCGGACTGTGCGGGGGGCGCCCCGGAGCCGGCAGCTGCAGCGCCGCCGCCGCGCATCTGCAGCATCTCGAGCTCGGCGCGTTGCGCCGCGAGGGCGCGCTCCAGTTCCTCCTTGGTCCGGCGCAGTTCGCGCGCCTGCTCGTCGATCCGTCCCTGCTGCTCGCGCAGCAGACGCTCCTGACGCTCCACGAGTTGCGCCAGATCCTCCAGCGTCGGTGCCGGGGCGGCTTCCTGGGCCCGCACCGTCCCGGCTTGTGCGAGCGCCGCAACCAGCGCGAGAATGGGTACGCGCAGCGCGCGCCTGCCGCCGCCCCGAATGCGCACGGTGTTGTTCTTGGTCATGTCCGGACTCCGGGTCGAGATCGTTTCAGCGAAGGGAGTTGGCGATCGACTGGCGCACCGACTCCTGGATGCGCGCAGCCGACAGGGCGTCCTTCACCGACACGGCGACGTTGATGACGGTCAATGCACGGATCGTCTGGTCGTTCAGCGTGTTCTGGATGACGAGCCCCGTCATCGCGGTCTTCAGATCTGCCACGTCGGGCAGGGCCACGTTCGCCGGGCCGTTCTGCACGATGAGCCCGCGCAGCTCGTCCGCGCTCGGCACCTGGACCACGGGCGTTCCGGGCGCGAGCGCCTTGCCGTTGACCCGCAGCTGCGAGCCAGGCGCCGCGGGCCCAAGAGCCTCGTGATGCGCAGCGGGCGCGACCGACGATTCCGGCAGCGCGGCAGCAGCTTCCGCCGCACCCCGGGCGGATGCGGGCGCCGCAGGCGAGACCGGCGCCACGGTTGCCGCGGCGACAGCCTCTCCCGCCCGCGCGCTCTGATCCGCAGCACTTGCCGCCGATGCGGCTGCAGGGGCCTGGACGTTGATGCTCTTCAGCGCGTTGGCGAGCGCGCTGAGATCGACGGCATTGGCCGAGAAGCTCGCGATCAGCGTCCCCAGGTCCGGCAGCCGCAGCTGCGTCACCGCGACGAGTTCGTCATTGACCACGACCGCCTGGGCGATGCCGAACGACACGTGCAGAGGCGAACGCCCGTTGGTGAAGGTGAAGCCGCCGCGCAGGTGATCGAGTTCGGCAACACTGACGCGTCGGCATTCGGTCCGCTGCCGGCAGTCGTCGAAGATCCCGGCCTTGGCGGCCGGCGCAGCGAACGCCCACGCGCTCAGCGCCAGGGCGATGGATCGAGAGACGGTCGTGCTCATGATCTCTCCTCAGAAATCGTATGGACCGCGTTGGAAGATCATCATGTTGGCCAGGCTTTCACGGCTGATCGCCGCGCCCAGGGGTGCCTTGCCGGCACGCCAGTCCGCGCTGGCGTTGAACGTCGTGGTGTCGCGTACGCTGGTGATGACGAACACGATGCTGTTCACCCACATCTGCTCGAACCGCGCCCGCTGCACGATGCGCGAACCGATCGACGGGTCGCCGATCAGCACCTCCGATTCGCGCAGCCCCTTGACGACGACGAAATGCTGGTAGCCGTTCTCGTTGATCAGGACGATGGCAGGCACCGAGACCTCCGCCAGCTTGTCCAGCGTGGTCTCGAATCCGTCCGCCTCGTAACCGTGTCCTTCCAGATAGCCCTTGATGTCGAGCAGGGAAAAACCCTCGCGCTGGATCTTCGTCCGATCGCCTCGCACGTACATGTACTGAAACACTTCGGTTTCCGTGACCGGATGATCGTAGTGATAGGTGAGCAGCGTCGCCAGTGCCGCGGAGCCGCAGCTGAAGTCGTACTGCTGGCGCACGGTGGTGCGGAACTTCGCCTCCTTGAGGCTGCGCACGTTCACCGCGTACGCGCCACTGTTGCCGCCGGCAAGGCCGAACAGCGTCACCTCGCCCGCAAGCGAGGCCGTGGGAACGACCGCAGCCGCGAGCAGCAGCAGTCGAAATCGATCACGCGGGCTCACTGCAGATCCAGATTCAGGATGAACGAGTTCTGGATGATCACGTTGTTGCCGGAATTCTGGATGGCCGTCGGCAATCCGCTCGAAGACGAGAACGCGCCGTCGCTGATGTAGTTGCTTCCGCTCACGGTATCGACCGCGCGGTTGTCGTGAAGCTTGGCGTCGGTCTCCATTGCGTTGATCACCACCTGCTGGCGCCCGCGCTTGGTGTCCAGCACCGCTGGATCCACCGGCTTGCCCAATTCGGCCAGGCCCGCCGGAGGACGGGGTTGCTGGGCGTGGAGGGGACCCACGACGGCAAGTGCGACGAGCAGCGCGCCGAACCGGCGCGTCGTTCTGTTTTCGCCTCGCATGGCTGTTTCCTTCCGAACGATGAGAACCGGACATGCGGCCGGGACCGAATCCCGGCCGCATGCGCACATCAGCCGATCACATCAGCGCACGTTGACCGTGGACATGATGTTCACGCTGTTCTGCACGAGGCTCGCGTGACCGGTGCTCATGGTCGCCTGCGTGATGCCTGCGGCGTTGCTGAAGGCCGCACCGCTGATGGCGTTGTAGGCGTTGAACTCGCCGGCATCGGCAACCGATGCACCGCCAGCACCGCCAACCGCGCCCGCACCGCCGGTTCCGCCGTTGCCCGCTCCGCCTGCACCACCGGCTCCGCCATTGCCCACTCCGCCGACGCCGCCGTCGGCTGCGTCCGCCGCCGCCGAGGACGATGCCGCGCCGCTGGTGTTGCCACCGTTGCCACCAGTCGCGCTGCCATTGGTCGCGCTGCCGTTGCTGGCCGAGCTGCTGGCGCTGCCGTTGCTGGCGCTGCCGCCGGCGCCGCCGTTGGCCGATGCCGCGCCGCCGGTTCCGCCGGCCGCATTCGACGTCTGCGTCGCGCTGGAGCTCGAGGTGCCACCGCCGCCGGAGTTGCTGCCGCCGTTGCCGCCCGCACCGCCGCTAGCGGTGTTGGTGGCCGCACACTGCTTCGGCGGGGATCGGCCGCCCAGCGTCATGTCGTGTGGGCGGCG
>CAYLTE010000304.1:0-1081 GCA_964386195.1 uncultured Burkholderiales bacterium
GCCTTGCTCTGCTTCTCGAGGCGGGAGAGCTCCTCCCGGTAGCGGCGTGCCTCCTGCTCCAGCCGCGAAATCTCTCTGCTCTGACGCGCGGCCTCCTCCTGCTTGCGCTGCAGCGCCGCTTCCATGGCCTTCAGCCGCTCGCGATCCTGGTTGGACGTCGCCTGCTTGCGTAGCTGGTCGATCTCCGCGCGGTAGGCCTCGACCTCCTGCTTCCCGGCGTCAGCCTCCTGCGTGCTGCGCTCCAGCTGCGCCTGCGCCTGGCTCATCTGATCCTGCAGTGCTGCGACCTGCTGTTGCAGCGTGCCGCGATCGGTCTCGACGCGCTTGAGTTGATTGCGATAGGCGTCGACGAGGCGCTCGAGGCGGGCGACCTCCTTGCCCTGCCGGTCGATCTCGCCTTCGCGTTGGCGCACCTGTGCTTCGAGCTGCTTCACGGCCTGAAGATTTCCAGCGGACACTGCCGCGTCCCGATCGCGCTTGAGCTGTTCCAGCTCCGACTGGGAGTTGCCGCGCTGGCGCTCGAGTTCCTGACGCGCCTGCTCGAGTTCGCGCCGTGTCTGGTCGAGTTCCTGCTGCAGCGCGCGGATCTGGTCCTGCGCCTCGCCGACGGGCTCCTGCAGGGCGATGAGCTCACCGAGGCCGGATGCCCGGCGGTACAGTTCGAGTGCCTTCGCCGGATCCTTCTCCACGCCAAGGCCCTGTTCGTGAAGGTAGCCGAGGTTGATCAGTGCGCGCGGGTGATTCTGGGCCGCCGCCTTCGTGTACCACGCCGCTGCGGTTGCGTAGTCCGGGACGCCCGAAATGCCCTTTTCGTAGATCTCGCCGACGTAGGTCTGCGCTTCCTTGTCGCCACGCTCAGCGCCGGGCATCCAGATATTGAGCGCCGTACCGTAGTCGGCGCGGTCATAGGCGACGTACTCGCCCCCGCGTACTTCGCAGTCGGAGATGGAGGTCTTCACCGCGCGGCGCGCGGTCAGATAGCTGGCTTGGCCGCCGATCCGGCGCAATTGTCCCGGGAGGAGGCAGTCGACGACCAGGAAGCGGTCGCGTCCAAGGTGGCCGACTACAATTTCATGGCGAT
>CAYLTE010000304.1:1091-4690 GCA_964386195.1 uncultured Burkholderiales bacterium
CCAGGAAGCGGTCGCTCGGGGTCAGTTCGCGCTGTCCGGCCGTTTGCCCCAGCGCTGGATCCGTGCCCGCTGCTACAAGGAGGCCGACCATTGCGCACAGCAGCAAGAAAAGCAGACCGCGGCCGTGATGCCGACTCCGGCATGTTGCACTCGCAGGCATGTGGCGACCTCTCGTATCCAACTCAGTCGTTGACGGATGCGCGTGATCCACGCGCGGCTTTCGGGCCTGTCATGGCCCACGTGCGCTGAGTCGAGACCCGGCGGAAAAAGGTTCAGTCGCCGACGATGCGACGCCACACTACGGGCTAAGGGATTTCCCGATGTTTCCGAGCCCCGGCAGTCCCGCTCGATTCTAGGCCGATTGCATGACCATTAAAAGACTTGACCGGTTGAGGACCGATCGCGAAAGCGGCTAATCTTCCACGTCTTTGGTCGTGGCGGCCAACGCTGGAGGACTGGGCCAGGCCCTTCCGGGAATTTTCTTGAACCAACCACGCACACACTTCGACCTACGGTGGCAACTGACAACGCAGAGGTTTTCGAGCTACTCGCGGCAATCGGTCAGGGAAGCGAAGCGGCAATGCGCACGCTCTACAAGGCGCACAGCAGGACGGTGTATGCCTTCGTACTCAGCCGCCTGCGCGATCCTTCCCGGGCCGAGGAGATCCTGGTCGACACGATGCACGAAGTCTGGAAGCACCCGGACCGGTTCCGGGGGGATTCCAAGTTCAGCACCTGGTTGATCGGTATCGCCCGGCACAAGATGCTCGATGCCCTCCGCGCAAAGGGTCCTGAGTACGAGGAACTCGACGAGGAACTGCCCGAGGAGGACGGCGAAAGCGGCTTCGACCGCGTCGCCGAACAGCAGCAGCGGGAAGGTGTTCGCAAGTGCATGGACAAGCTGTCCGACGAACACCGGGAATGCCTGCACCTCGCGTTCTACCAGGACATGTCGATTGCCGAGGTGGCGGCCGTGCAGAAAATTCCGGAGAACACGGTCAAGACCAGGCTGTTCCATGCACGGCAAAAGATCAAGAACTGCCTCCGGCTACTTCTTGAAGGAATGGCATAAGTGACTACGCCCGAAGAGAACAGGATGTTTCAGGAGATGCTCCCGTGGTTCGTCAACGGGACGCTGGACGCGCGCGACCGCGCGTGGATGGATGGCTACCTGCGCAGCCATCCCGAGGCGCAGGCCGAGGTCGCGCGCCCCCAGCGGCTGCGCCAGCGCGTGCGCGAGAGCCTGCCGGAACCGGCCGCCGACGTTGGCCTGGACCGACTTCTGCATCGGGTACGGGAAGAGCGCGCATTCGCCCCGCGTCAGGTGAAGTCGCCCGGCGTCTTTGCGCAATTCTCCGAATGGTTGAGCGGTTTTCTCGGTGGGTTCCGTCTGACCCCTGCCATGGCCATGGCCGCAGCACTGGTGGTGGTGCAGGCCGGAGTGATAGGCGTCCTCGTGAGCCAGCAGAACGATGCAGGGACCGAGTATTCCGAGTACCGTTCGTATTCGGCGCCGGCGGACGCGACCACGATCCGCATCACCTTCGCACCCCAGGCGACCGAACAGCAGATCCGGGAATTGCTCTGGGACGTGCAGGCCAGCGTCGTCGAAGGGCCCACGCAGTTCGGCGACTATCTGCTCAGCGTGCAGGGCAAGGACCCGACGGCTGCGCTGGCGAAGCTGTCGGCCAGCCCGGCGGTGGAACATGCGGCGGTGTCCACCGAGAGCGCGCGCTGAACCGGGGAAGGAGGGAATCGATCATGCAGATTCGCGATACGACATCGGACTGGCGGCGACGCCTGTGTCGCGGCTTCCTGCTGGCGCTCGCGCTGACTTGCGCGCCCGCGACCTGGGCGGGTGCTGCGCGCGACGAGGCCAGGCCCGCGCCCGAGCGGCGCGTGGCGCTGGTGATCGGCAATGGCGGCTACCGCTTCAGTCCGCTCAAGAACCCCACCAACGATGCGCGGGCCATGGCCCAGGCACTCGAAACGCTCGGGTTCGAGGTGACCCTGCGTGAGGATGCGTCGTTGCGCGAGACGATGGCGGCCATGCGCACCTTCCTGGCGCAGGGGCGGGACAGCGAGGTGCGGCTCTTCTATTACGCCGGGCACGGCGTGCAGTTGAAGGGCCGCAATTACCTGATTCCCACTGACGCGCAGATCCTGTCGGAGGAGGATGTGGCCGACGAGAGCGCCGACCTGAGCGCGCTGCTCGAGCGCATGGGAGAGTTCCGCAAGGGCCTGAACATCCTCATCCTGGATGCATGCCGCAACAACCCGTTCACCAACCTGACGGTGGCGTCCAAGGACGGTCGCGTGTTGAAGTTCCGCGGCAACATCTCCTCGGGTCTCGCGCAGGTGAGTGCCCCGCAGGGCTCCCTGGTCGCGTTCTCCACTGCGCCGGGCTCCATTTCGATGGACGGCGGCAACGGCAGCAACGGTCTGTACACCAAGCACCTTCTGAACAACATCATGGAACCGGGCCTGCCGGTCGAGCAGCTGTTCAAGCGCGTGCGCATGGCTGTCGCGCAGGAAACGAAGCGCATGCAGATCCCGTGGGAGAACAGCAGCCTGATGGGAGATTTTTGCTTCAGGACGGCAGGCGACCAGGGCTGCGGCGGGGGAGCGGCGCTCACGCGGGTGCGCGCACGGCCCTGACCACTGTGTACCGCCGGCCGGGCCGGCGCCTGCGTGGCTGGCCCCTAGCCGGCGCCGCTGTGCGAAAATCGTGCGCTCACTGCAGCAACCCGCGCGAGGCGCGCACGTCCATGGTCCTGATGATCGACAACTACGACTCGTTCACCTTCAATCTCGTCCAGTACCTCGGCGAGTTGGGTGAGGAGGTCGCAGTCCACCGCAACGACGAGATCACGCTCGACGAGGTCGAGCGCCTGGCGCCGGATCACATCGTGATCTCCCCCGGACCGTGCACGCCGAACGAGGCAGGCGTCTCGGTCCCGTTGATCCAGCGCTTTGCCGGGCGCTTCCCCATCCTCGGGGTGTGTCTGGGTCACCAGAGCATCGGCCAGGCCTTCGGCGGGCGGATCGTGCATGCGAAGCAGCTCATGCACGGCAAGACCTCCGAGATCCACCACACCGACAGCGGCGTGTTCCACGGCTTGAAGGAGCCACTGGTCGCCACGCGCTACCACTCGCTGGTGATCGAGCGCGACAGTCTTCCCGCCGAGCTGGAGATCACCGCGTGGACCGACGACGGCGAGATCATGGGCGTGCGGCACAAGTCACTGCCCGTCGAGGGCGTGCAGTTTCACCCCGAGTCCATCCTCAGCGAGCAGGGGCACGAGCTCCTGCGAAACTTCCTCAGCCAGTCGCGGCATTGACGCCGGTACAACGAGAACGAGCATGACACCGCAAGACGCGCTGGTGCGCGTGATCGAGCACCGGGAGATCTTCCACGAGGAAATGGTGTCGCTGATGCGGCAGATCATGAGCGGAGAGGTGAGTCCGACCCTCATCGCCGCGATCGCGTATAGCAGCCGCCTGCCTGAGGATGTCGCCGAACGCGAGCTGCGCAAAGTGCGTCAGGCCTTCCCACAGGCCGGGCTGAAGACAGCGAACGTACAAAGTATCGGCCCCGG
>CAYLTE010000305.1:0-4680 GCA_964386195.1 uncultured Burkholderiales bacterium
AGCAGTTCGTT
Organism: uncultured Burkholderiales bacterium; assembly: GCA_964386195.1. Classification (GTDB taxonomy): domain Bacteria; phylum Pseudomonadota; class Gammaproteobacteria; order Burkholderiales; family SHXO01; genus SHXO01. Next base: position 12 of record CAYLTE010000305.1, read on the forward strand.
CAGCGCGCGCGGTTCCAGCACCGCGCCGGAGAGGATGTGCGCACCGACTTCGGAGCCCTTCTCGATCACGCATACCGACAGCTCGGCTTGACGCTCTGCGGCCAGTTGCTTCAGACGGATCGCCGCGGCCAGTCCGGAGGGACCGGCGCCGACGATCACCACGTCGTACTCCATCGATTCGCGTTCGGACACGATCTGCTCCATCGTTCATTCGCGCACGCGTGCGTGCGCGGCTGCTTTACAATCGAGCGATGATAAACGGTTTCAGGGGAGCCACGAATTGTCGGTAGAGCCGCCTCACCCCGGTCGGCTGGTCCACGTCGAGCGCATGCGCATGCGCTGGGGCGACATGGACGCGCTCGGCCACATGAACAACACGATCTACTTCCGCTACTTCGAGCAGGCGCGCATCTCCTGGTTCGATGCCATCGGCGCCGACTACAAGACGCTTCCGGAAGGTCCGATCCTGGGCAGCATCAACTGCCGCTTCGTCATTCCAGCCGTGTACCCGTGCGAGCTCGAGGTCACCCTCGTCGCCGGTCAGCCCAGGCGCAGCGCCTTCCCGCTGTACAGCGAATTGCGCGATGCCACGGCGGCGGAGAAGGTCTACGCGCGCTGCGAGGCGATGATGGTGTGGATCGACCTGGCCGACGGCAAGTCGCGTCCGCTGCCCGAGTGGATGCGCAGTCAACTCGCGTAGTCGAGAGAACCCCGTTCGACACGGAGCACTCGCAGAACCGATCGCCCTCGTCTTTCTCCTGGCCTTCCCCGTGTCAAGGCTTTGTCGTCCGCTCGGTCGGATCAAGCAGCGTCTGCGCGTCGAACACCTCGCCGCTGACGCCGCGGCTGTCCGGTCCCATCAGATAAAGCCATAGCGGCGCCAGTTTCTCCGGTGCCATGCGCGCGCTGCGCGCCTCGCCGGGGTGGGTGCGTGCGCGCAGCGGCGAGTCCACCGGGCCGGGCACGAGAAGATTCACGCGCAGGTTGGGTCGCGACGACCACTCCTGCGCCTGGATGCGCATCCACGTGTACACGGCGCCCTGCGATACGGCGAACGCGCCCCAGAAGGCCGCAGGCTTGAGCCCGTGCATCTCGGTTGTCGCGATCACGGATGCGTCCTGCGCGGCAGCGAGCAGCGGCAGGCACGAGCGCGTCAAGGCCTGCACCGCTGCAACGTTCACGCGCAGGGTGGCGACCCAGTGATCGAGCGGCTCGTGCGCCAGCTCGGTGAGGTGGGTGAAGTGCGTCGCGCAATGCAGGATGCCGTCCAGCCGACCGGTCTGCGCGCGGATGGCCTGTTCGACGTTGAGGAAATCCTGCTCGCCGGCCTTGGCCAGATCGAGGGGCAGGATGATCGGTTCGGGTGCGCCCAGCCGTTCGATCTCGTCATAGACCGCTTCCAGTCGCGCCGTGTCGCGCCCGTGCAGGATCAGGGTCGCGCCATGGTGGGCGAAGCTCAGTGCGGCCTTGCGGCCGAGCCCGGCGCTTGCGCCGGTGACGAGGACGACGCGCTGGGAGAGCAAGTGAGGATCGGGTCGATAGTCAGGCGTGAACATGGCTTCCTTCATTGAGGAGCTGCGCGCAGCGCATTCCGCTGCGCACCGCCGCCTCCAGGGTCCCAGGATAGGGGCTGGCGGTGTAGTCGCCGGCCAACACCAGGCCGGGAACGGCGGTGCGCTGGTTCGGCCGGGCAAGGCCGGGACGGCACGAGAACGTCGCGCGCCGTTCTGCCACCACCTTGGACCAGTGCGGCGCGCGCAGATGCCGGAAGCGCGCGGCCAGATCCTGCGCCACCTGCGTGGCGAGCTGCTGGTGCGACAGTGCCTCGTGCGCTCCGCGTGCACTGATCAGCGCACACAGCAGCCCGGGCTGTCCCGCGAGGGCGCCGCGGTCGAATGCCCAGTGTGCGAGGCAGCCGTCCAGACCGGTCATGGGTTGCGGCAGTCGAATGTCGCTGTCGTACTGCAGATAGACGCTGTAGATGGGTTCGTACTGGAGTGCCTCGATGTCGCGCAGCGTCGTCGCCAAAGGCGCGAGCGGTGCGAGCGTCTGCGCGACGCGAAAGGGCGGCAGTGCGCACACGAGCGCATCGCACGTTTCGCGCCCCCGGCTGTGCTCGATCTCGAAACCTGCTGCGCGGGCGCTCACCGCGTGCACCGCGCAACCGGCGATCACGCGGCCTGCGCGGGCGCGCACGTACTCCGCGGCGGGCAGCGGAAACAGGCGCGACAGATCCTGCCGCGGCAGCAGCAGCGCGCTGTCGCGTGCGGCGCCGTTCAGGCTGTCGCGCAGCACGTTCAGGAACACCTGGGCCGAGGCCTCGTGCACAGGTGTGTTGAGCGCAGCGATGCACAGCGGCTCCCACAGATAGCGGCGCGTGCGGGGGCCCTGCGCATGCTGTGCCAGCAGCCGATCCACGCTGATGTCGACAGGCAGCTCGAAGCGTATCGCCTGGGCTTCGCGCATGAAGCGTACTGCCGCGAGCCGTTCCGTCCACGGCAATCCACTTGCGCCGAGCAGTGCCGCGACCAGATGCAGGGGACGAGGCAGGCGCGGGGCCCGAAGGCGAAAGGCGCCCGGGAAGTGCAGGTCGAGCGGAATGCGCTGAAGCGGGCCGTGGACCTCGTCGACCCCGACCTTGCGCATCAGCGCGAGCGTGTGCCGATAGGCGCCGATGAGGATGTGCGCACCGTTGTCGAGCCGCAGGCCGCGGTGCTCGATCGTGCGGGCGCGCCCGCCGAGCATGGGCGCGGCCTCGAGCACGGTCACCCGCGCCCCGGCGTCTGCCAGCTCGACGGCTGCGGCCATGCCGGCCCAGCCGCCGCCCAGCACAGCCACCGACCGGCCGCGCAGCTGCGTCATCCCTGCACCCGGGTCTTCCAGGCCAGCCAGAGCTTGCGCATGGGCGTGAGGGAGATGCGCTGCGAGAGCACCCGCGCATGGCTGCGCTCGATTTCACCGAGCAACGCGCGGTAGATGGCCGCCATCATCAGGCCCGGTCGCTGAGCTTTGCGGTCGGCGGCCGGCAGGAGCGCGAGCGCCCGCTCGTAGGTCGACTGCGCGCGTGCGATCTGCAGGTGCATGAGGCGCTCGAAGCGCTCGTCTTCACGCAGCAGGATCAGGTCGTCGGTGCTCAGACCGCACTGCGCCAGCTCGTCCAGGGGAAGATAGATGCGGTTGCGCCGCACGTCCTCGCCGACGTCGCGGATGATGTTGGTGAGCTGGAAGGCGATGCCCAGCGTGCGGGCATAGTCGAGCGTGCGTGCGTCGGTGAAGCCGAAGATGCGCGCCGAGAGCAGCCCGACGACGCCGGCCACGCGATGACAGTACACCTCCAGCGTCGGATAGTCGGGATAGCGGTTGTAGTCGAGATCCATGCGCATCCCCTCGATCACCTCGAGCAGGAGTTCCTGTGGCAGCTCGAACTCGCGCGCCGGGGCGACCAGCGCCTGACCCACCGGATGCTGCGGAGCGCCGCGGAAGATGCGGCCGGTCTCCTCGGTCCACCACGCCAGCTTGGTGCGGGCCACCCCGGGATCGGACACCTCGTCCACCACGTCGTCCACCTCGCGACAGAAGGCGTAGAGCGCGGTGATCGCCCGGCGGCGTGGCGGCGGCAGGAACAGGAAGCTGTAGTAGAAGCTCGATCCGCTGGCCGCGGCGCGCTGCTGGCAGTACTCGTCGGGGGTCATCGGGCGAGCAGGGCGCGCGCGATCATGATCGCCCAGTCCTTTCGGCGCAGCACTGGGCGCTGCCGCCAGATGTCGCCGCGCGACGCGTGCAGCTGGCGCAGAATCGATTCGCCGCCAAGCACGATCAGGCGCAGTTCCAGGCCGAGTCGTCCGGGCAGCACCCGACCCAGGGGCGCGCCCGCCTGCAGCATCCGGCGCGCACGGTCGCATTGCTGGCGCATGAACTCCGGCCACATTCCACCGGCGTCGCCGGATGCGATCTGGCTCTCGTCGACACCGTAGCGCAGCATCTCGTCCTGTGGAAGATAGATGCGGTCCTTGCGGTAGTCGATCTCCACGTCCTGCAGGAAGTTGATCAGTTGGAGGCTCGCGCAGATGCCGTCCGACATCGCAAGGCTGCGCGGCGCAGTTTCCCCGAACAGGTGCAGCAGCAGCCGTCCGATCGGATTGGCCGAGCGCCTGCAGTAGTCCATCACCTCTCCAAAATCGGTGTACCGCCGCTTGGTGACATCCTGTCGAAAGGCCGACAGGAGGTCGCGAAAAGGCTGCAAGGGCAGCGCGTGCCTGTGGATCGTTTCGCCAAGCTCTCGGAACAATTGGGATTGTGCGGGTTCGCGGGCCTCGATTCGGTCCAGTTCGTCTGCGAATCCCTGCAGGAGGTGCAGTCGCTCCGCCGGGGCGATGTCTCCCTCGTCCGCGAAGTCGTCCGCCTGTCGCGCGAACGCGTAGATCTGCCGCACCGCCGGGCGAAAACGGGCCGGCATGGCCAGCGAGGCCACCGGGAAGTTCTCGTAGTGGTTCGGGGCGCGTGCGATGGCCGGGGCGGGCAGGTGGATGATGGGGCCGTTGCGGCCGGAGCAGGTCTGCGCCGGGCGCCGGGTGGAGCGGAAGGGGGCGATTATATTAAAATGAGGACTTTGCGAAAGTGGCGGAATTGGTAGACGCACCAGATTTAGGTTCTGGCGCCGAAAGGCGTG
>CAYLTE010000306.1:0-4622 GCA_964386195.1 uncultured Burkholderiales bacterium
CGCTGATCATGGCCGGCGGCACCGGCGGCCACGTGATGCCGGGGCTTGCGGTGGCCGACGAGCTGAGGCGCGCTGGCTGGAAGGTGACGTGGCTGGGCGGCCGGGGCGGCATGGAAACGGAGCTGGTGCCCAAGCACGGCTACCCGATGGAGTTGATCCGCTTCTCCGGCTTGCGCGGCAAAGGCCTGGTGCGCATGGCATTGCTCCCGCTCAACCTGCTCATCGCGTTCTGGCAGAGCGCACGCGTGCTGTTCCGCCTGCGCCCTGACGTCGTGCTCGGGATGGGCGGCTACGTCACGTTTCCGGGCGGAATGATGGCTGCGCTGCTCAACCGTCCGCTGGTCGTGCACGAGCAGAACTCCGTCGCCGGCCTCGCCAATCGCGTCCTGGCCGAGGTCGCCGATCGCCGTCTGACCGGCTTCCCGGACGCGTTGCGCAAGGCGCAGTGGTGCGGCAATCCGGTGCGTGCCGAGATCGCGCAGCTTCCGTCTCCGGAACGACGTTTCGAGGGACGCACCGGTGCGCTGCGCCTGCTCGTGGTCGGCGGCAGCCTCGGTGCGCAGGCGCTCAACGAGGTCGTTCCCAGAGCGCTGGCGCTCATCCCCGAGGCGCAGCGCCCGCAGGTCACGCACCAGGCAGGCGCGAAACACATCGATCAATTGCGGGCGCATTACGCTGCGGCCGGCGTGCAGGGCGAGACTGTCGCCTTCATCGACGACATGGCCGCGCGCTATGCAGGTGCCGATCTGGTCGTGTGCCGCGCGGGCGCGCTCACCATCGCCGAACTCGCGGCCGCAGGCGTCGCAAGCGTTCTGGTTCCATTCCCGCACGCGGTGGACGATCATCAGATGCACAACGCGCGCTTCCTCACCGAGGCGGGCGCGGCCGTGGCCATGCAGCAGAAGGACCTGGATCCGCGCACCCTCGCCGAGGTGCTGCGCGGGTTCACGCGCGAGAAGCTGCTCGAGATGGCGCGCCGCGCGCGCGCCCTGGCGCGACCGGATGCGGCGGCGATGGTGGCGAGCGTGTGCATGGCGGCGGCGGCATGAGACACAAGGTCAAGCACGTGCACTTCGTCGGCATCGGGGGATCCGGGATGAGCGGCATCGCCGAGGTGCTCCTCACGCTCGGCTATCAGGTGAGCGGCTCGGACCTGGGCGAAAACCCCGCCACGCAGCGGCTGCGCGCATTGGGCGCGCGCGTGTTCCGCGGCCACGACGCGCTTCAGGTGCAGGGCGCCGATGCAGTGGTCGTGTCCACCGCGATCAAGGCGGAGAATCCCGAGGTGGCGGCCGCGCGTGCGGCGCGCATCCCGGTGGTGCCCAGGGCGTTGATGCTGGCGGAGTTGATGCGCCTCAAGCAGGGCATCGCGATCGCGGGGACGCACGGCAAGACCACCACCACCAGCCTGATCGCGAGCGTGCTGGCCGAGGCTGGCATGGATCCCACCTTCGTGATCGGCGGCCGGCTCGAGGCGGCGGCAACTCACGCGCGCCTCGGCCGCGGGGAATTCATCGTGGTCGAGGCCGACGAATCGGATGCCTCCTTCCTGCATCTGCAGCCGGTGCTGGCGGTGGTCACCAACATCGATGCCGACCACATGGAGACCTACGCGCACGACTTCAGCCGGTTGCGGCAGGCCTTCCTCGACTTTCTCCAGCATCTGCCTTTCTATGGCATGGCCGTGCTGTGCACCGACGACGCGAACGTGCGCGCACTCATGCCGTTGATCGCCAAGCCGATCACCACCTACGGACTGAACGAGTCGGCGCAGATCCGCGCGACCGAGATCCGGCACGAGGCGGGCCGCATGCGCTTCGTCGCGGCGGTGAAGGCCAACGGCGGGCCTGCCAAGTCCTTCGAGATCGTGCTCAACCTGCCCGGGCTGCACAACGTGCAGAACGCGCTCGCTGCCATCGCGGTCGGACTGGAGGTGCAGGCGCCAGAAGAGGCGATCGTGCGCGCGCTTGCCGAATTTCGCGGCGTGGGCCGGCGCTTCGAGCGCCACGGCGACGTCGCGCTGCCGGGCGGCGGACGCTTCACGCTGATCGACGACTACGGCCACCACCCCGTCGAAATGGAGGCCACGCTCGCGGCCGCGCGCGGTGCCTTTCCCGACAGGCGGTTGGTGCTCGCCTTCCAGCCCCATCGCTTCACGCGCACGCGCGACTGCTTCGAGGACTTCGTGCGCGTGCTCTCCAGCGTCGATGCGCTGCTGCTCGCCGAGGTGTACCCCGCCGGCGAGTCGCCCATCGTGGCCGCCGACGGCCGCGCGCTGGCGCGCGCGCTGCGCGTAGCCGGCAAGGTCGAGCCGGTGTTCGTGGAGCAGATCGCGGAGTTGCCTGCGGCGATCCTGGATGCCGCGCGCGACGGCGACGTGGTGCTCACCATGGGCGCGGGATCGATCGGCGGCGTCCCCGCACAACTGACGCAGGTGCCGGCACATGGACATGGCTGAGTTGCGACACGTCATGCCGGCGGGCGAACTGCGCACCGACGAGCCGATGCGCCGGCACACCAGCTGGCGTACGGGCGGGGCGGCGGCGCGCGCGTATTTTCCCGCGGGTCTCGACGATCTCGCCGCCTTCCTGCGCGATCTCGACGACTCCGAGGCGGTGTGCTTCGTGGGTCTGGGAAGCAATCTGCTGGTGCGCGATGGCGGCATCGACGGCACGGTGGTGTTCACGCACGGTGCGTTGCGAGAGGTGCGGGTGGAGACGCACGCCGACGGCTCGACGCTCGTGTACGCGGAAGCGGGGGTGGCGAGTCCGAAGGTGGCGCGCTTCGCCTGCACGCACCAGTTGCGCGGCGCGGAGTTCCTGGCAGGCATTCCCGGGACGCTGGGCGGTGCGCTGGCGATGAATGCCGGCTGCTACGGAAGCGAGACCTGGGAAGTCGTCGACAGCGTGGTGACACTCTCGCGCCGCGGGGTCGTGCGCGTGCGCACGCCCGACGAGTACGACATCGGCTACCGCCACGTCGCCCTGCACGCCACGGGCGCCGACGGGCCGGCGGACGAGGAGTTCTTCGTCGCCGCGCGCCTGCGTCTGCGCGCCGGTGACGGCGAGGAAGGCAGGCGGCTGATCAAGGAGCTCCTGCACAAGCGCATCGCCAGCCAGCCGCTGGACCAGCCGAATGCCGGCTCGGTGTTCCGCAATCCGCCGGGCGACTTTGCGGCACGGCTGATCGAAGGGTGCGGTCTGAAGGGGTACACCGTGGGCGGTGCGCAGGTGTCGAGCAAGCACGCCAACTTCATCGTGAACCTCGGCGATGCGAGCGCAGCCGACATCGAGGGCCTCATCGGGCACGTGCAGCAGACCGTGTATGCGTGCTGCGGGGTGCGCCTGGAGCGCGAGGTGCGCATCGTGGGCAGGGAGCGGGGCGGGTGAACACGAAGACGTCGGGGAAGGAACGGGTGGATCCGAAGCGTTTCGGGAAAGTCGCGGTGCTGTTCGGCGGACGTTCGGCCGAGCGGGAGATCTCGCTGATGTCGGGCACTGCGGTGCTGCAGGCGTTGCAGCGCGCGGGCGTCGACGCGCATCCGTTCGATCCCGCGCAGCGCGAGCTGTTCGAACTGGCGCGCGAAGGATTTCAGCGCGTGTTCATCGCGCTGCACGGCCGATACGGCGAGGACGGCACGGTGCAGGGCGCCCTCGAGCTGATGGGCATCCCCTACACGGGCAGCGGCGTGATGGCCTCGGCGCTGTGCATGGACAAGGTGCGCACGAAGATGGTGTGGGTGGCGTGCGGGCTCCCCACGCCGAAGTGGCGTGAACTCCACGCACACACCGACTGGGCCGAGGTGGAGCGTGCACTCGGACTGCCGCTGATCGTGAAACCGGCGCGGGAGGGCTCGACGCTGGGCCTGACCAAGGTCGTGCAGGCCGATCAGCTGCCCGAGGCATACGCGCTTGCCGCGCGCTACGACGCCATGGTGCTGGCCGAGGAATTCGTGACAGGCACCGAGCTCACGGCGGCGTTCCTGGGCGAGCGCGCACTGCCTCTGGTCCGCATCGAGGCCCCCGCGGGCAAGTACGACTACCAGAACAAGTACTTCAGCGACGACACGAAGTACTTCTGCCCCTGCGGGCTGCCCGAGGCGCAGGAGCAGGCGATCCAGCAGATGGTGATGCAGGCATCGGCGGCGCTCGGCTGTCACGGCTGGGGACGGGCCGATCTGATCCGTCGCGCCGACGGCAGCGTCTCGCTGCTGGAGATGAACACGTCGCCCGGCATGACCGGGCACAGCCTGGTGCCGATGGCCGCGCGCCAGGCCGGACTGTCCTTCGAACAGCTGGTGCTGCGCATACTGGAGCTTGCCCATGTGGGATAAGCCCGCAGCGCTGAACTTCATCGCCGACCTGCTGTTCGTCGCGGCGCTGCTCGCCGTCCTTTACGCCGGCGTGTTTCATGCGGTGAGGCAGCCGGTGTTTTCGATCACGCAGGTGAGCGTGGCGACGCCGGTGGTCCATGTCACCCGCCAGCAGGTCGAGGACATTGTCCGGCGCGAGGTCGGCGGCACCCTGTTCACCCTGAACCTGGACGCGGTGCGCGGAGCTTTCGAGAAACTGCCCTGGGTGCGCAATGCCACAGTGCGCAGGCAGTGGCCGGGCGGGCTGGAG
>CAYLTE010000307.1:0-4576 GCA_964386195.1 uncultured Burkholderiales bacterium
CACACCTTGCGCATGTGGATCGCCCGGTACTTCGCGCACGGATGGCCAGCATCTTCGCGCGCCGCACACTCGGCCAGCAGGGCGGTATTGTGGGCGCTGATGGCGGTGCGCAGGGCGTCGCGCTCGCGGGCGATGGGCCGCACATACGCCTCGATCGCGTCGCGGCAGTAAATCGGCAGATTGCACAGCGGCTCTGGCAAGAGCGGCAGGTCAGTTGCCATCACCAGCCTCCTGCTTCATGGCGTCGTCGATGGCGGCGAGGGCAGCGCGGGCTCGTTCGTCCCACCCGAGCAGTGGGATGAAGCATTTGCCTCGGTTGGCCGTGATGGCCGACACCAGGCCCCGCAGCGCATTCCGCTCTTTCAGCAGCGCGGCGATGGTGTCGGGGTCGGCGGCGGCGATGTACTGCATGTTCGCTCGCGGTCCTTCGAGATCAGGCCATGCATCCTTTGGATGCTTTGTTGGACGCAGGACGTTGCCGTCCTCGGTCAGTGTCCCGAAGCGCCGCCATGAGCAGCCCTCTTGCAAGTACCACGGCCCCTTCGTCGGTCCCGCAGCAATCGCATCGCGCAGGGGTTGATAGCGGTCAGCCTTCATTGCTCTCTCCCTTGCCGATGCCAGCCCGATCCAGCCGCTCGATCTCGGCGAGGATCAGCGCGGCGGCTTTCACAAGCTCGCGACGCGGGGTCGTCGGCTTCCGCCAGTGCCGGTCCCACGGCCAGTAGAGCGGCGGCGGACCGTCCCCGCCATACTCCTGCGAGCGCAGGTGCATCCTGTCGGCTGCGTATGAGGCATAGACCGCTGCGGCGGTCGCAAGCTCCCCGGCGGCGTGTCTGTCGTCATGCTCCGGCGTCCAGCCTTCGACCTCGATCTGCCGAGCGCGCTCGTTGACGACATCCTGCACTGCTGGTGTCTCGATCATGCGCAGACGCGCCGCCTCGGCCTGCATCGCACCGATGGCGTTCTCGACCTCTTCGAACGCGTCGTCGTGTCCCCATGCACTTGACCACTCGGGCTCTCGCCCTGTCACCGCCGAGAACATGCGATCGATGGTCTCTTCGGCTTGATCGCGCTCACCGAGCGTCTGTTTGTGCGCATCGGCTTCGCGGTCGAAGTTCCCTCGCAGCCGCTCGATCTCCGCGACGACAGCATCGAGGGCATCGGCAATTTCCACGAGCGGTCTACGCGCGCCTCGTGCTGTAATGATGCGGGACAAGCTGCGCAATTCGTATTGCGCTTCCCGCACGGTGGCGATGGGGTTGGTCATTGTGCGTCCTCCGCCAGTTCATACGTCGCGGCGAAGATGTCGGGTTTGCATGGGTAGATTTCCCCCTGCACGCCCCGGATGATCCAGTCGCCAGCCTCGGCGCGCATGGTGCCTTCGAGCGTGTTGATGCTCGCCCATGGTTGATCGCGCGTGATATTGTTGAGGCCGCCTGCGAGCACCTGTGAAGTGTTCATTGCCTCGTACAACCACCACGGAATACGCATACCCTTGCACAGTTGCACGGCGTCGATGACGACGGGCTTCTTGCGGTACCTCATCGTTCACCCCCTTCCAGTTTCGCGAGTGCGGCATCGATCTGGTCGATGACGGCGCCGTCCTCATACGACCAGCCGAATGTCGGAATCGTGTGAGACAGGACGGAGCGCGCTTTAATCAGCGCCTCGGCGCAGTCGAGCAGGGCGTCGCAGTCGTCGTATAGTGCGCCGCGAAGGGTGTCCGCTGCGTTCGCCCACGAGAGCAGTTCGCCACCGTCATGCACGACTCGCTCCAACTTGCGCAGCGCCCGCAGTTCTTCGATTCGGTCAGTCGGCATCACGTTCTCCGTTCAGGCGGGAGAGGGCTTCTTCTGCCATGCGTATCTGCCCTGCGGGCGTAGCGTTGAGCAGCTCTTCGCATGCTTTGGTGTATGACAGGAGTGCCCGCAGCGCCTCGGCGCAGTCGAGCAAGGCGTCGGTCGACTCGTACAGTTCTTCCTGCAATGCGCTGGCGGCCTCCAGATACACGGCGACGCCCTGCTGCCGCAGTGTTGCTATGCCTTCGACGAGGCTACGCAGTTCTGCGATTCGGTCAGTCATATTTCCTCGCAATTTCAATAGCTCGTTCGGCGGCACGTTGATAATCACGTACCCGCGTGCCATACAGGGCATCGACCTTGGCTCGCCCCATTGAGCGGTGCCTTGCGGCGTAGGTTTCATATGCAGACGCCATTGCGACGACTTGCGCGGCCAGATACCGGATGTCGGCGCGGAGTTCCGCGATTCGATCAGTCATTCCATGCTCCTGATGAGCGCCCACGCAAAGCGAACGCCGACAATCGAAATGGACACGAGGAAGCAGGACCACGCGATGATTGTGATGATGTCGTCAACCGGCATTGCTCTCTCCCTTGCCGATGCTGTGGTGGCGTTCAACGGCGCGAACGAGCCAGTAGTCCGTGGCGTCCTGCGGCACCAGCATCTGACCGCGCACACTACTCTTATGTCGGCGATACATCCGAGCAGCCTCCTCAAAAACCTCCTGCATCTGCTCGTCCGTCATCGGCTGTTGTTTGCGTATCCGATCACCGCCCTCTCCCTTGTCGATGCCGTGATGCGCTTCCACGGCGCGGACGATCCGTACCATGGAATGGCGGGGAAACTCTATGTCAACGCCATCTTTCCAGCGCATCACTTGCATCGCATTCCGTGCGAGTGGTGGCAGGTCTAGCGTGTGTAACATGCTGCACATCTGCCCCTCCGTCATCGGCTGCTGTGCAGCCAGCTTCGCTTCGGCAGCAAGAGCGCGTTCCTGCCAGTGGTCAATGGCTCCATGCAGCGTTCCGTCTCCGGCAGCGATGGCCGCTTCCATTGACGGCTGCTGTGCAGGCGGTTTGAACTCCGGGTACATGATCCCGTCTGCCTCGTTGAACTGATCGTCGTCCAGCCAGACCGTGAGCCGTGCCATCAGGCGGGCAACACATCGCCGCATACGATGGTTCTCACGTTCCAGCGCCTCGACTTGCTCGGTAGCCTCGGCTAGTAAGTCTCGTGTGGGCTGCTGTGCGGACGTTTCGGGAGCATCAATAAGTGCATCGCGCCACAGCGCCACAGCATCGCTGTCTGCATCGATATGCCCGTTGATCGTGTCGATCATCGCTTCGGGTAGCCTGCGCGGCACCAACTGCCACTGCTCGTCGTCGAATGTGATTGTGCGTAGGGTCATGCGATCTGCCTCCATGCTTGCTCTGCCGCCCACTGCGATGCCATCGCATCGGCGATGCCCTGAAAAGTACGGCTGCGCTCCTTCCACCGATCCGGCCCCGGCGGCATCCGGTGAACCCGCGCCTCCCTGCCTTCAACCACGTTCGTCGGCAGCAGCCTCGGCAGGCCCTTTAGCCACAGACAGGTCGCTTTCGTCTCGCCATGACCAAACTGCCACGGCTGGATGATCTGGTCCGGCTTGCGGATGCGGCTGCTGATGATCGATACCGGGTTCTCCAGGGCAATCCTCGGGATCGGCGCATCGAGCAGTAGTCGCACGAACGCTAAGGCTTCCGCCTGCTCTGCCCGCTTGTCCTTGAACCATCGCGCCCCTGATACCGCAAGGTGCGTACACGGCGGGTGCGCCACCAGCAGATCCCAGCCTTCGCCGAGAACGTCCCGCACGTCGCCTTGGTAGTGAGGCCCCGGCACTTCCGTCGGCAACAGGTCGCAGGACATGGCGTCATGCCCACGGCGGATGAACGCATCCCGGACCGCGCCGGAGAACTCGCAGGCAATCAGAATTTTCATATCACCAACTCCCCGAAATCCTCTTCCAGTCCCATCACCCGCTCGCCCACGGTCCGCAGGTTCGCGCCGAGTACGAAGCCGTCGCAGAAGATGGCCGTCGGATCGAGTTCCGACAGCGCAGCCTGCAATGCGCGTTTGAGATAGCGGTTGTCCCGTTCCAGCGTGTCGCGCTCGGCCCGCAGGCGGATGACCTGCATTTCGAGTGTCTGGATGTGCGCGGCGGTGTAGTCGATGGTGGTCATTCGGACAGACCTTCGCCGCAATGCGGACAGCGTGATGGCGATTCCACCGGAACGACGATGGACCGCGCCAAGCCGCCGGGCTCTACGCACAGAACCCAACGATCCGAAACGTCCTCGCCCTGTGCTGTCATGCGCCCGTCTAGCGAGAACTCTGGCCACTTGTCGCGCATCAGGCGAATGATCAGGTTCGCCTTCTTGGTCATATCGTAGGATTTCTCGGCGCCGCTCCATCGGATCGCGGAGAAGTCTTCCGTAAGCTCAAAGTCGATGTACGTCAGACCACTAGCGTTCCACTCGGGGTGATCCCGGCAATCCTCACCGAGGATCGTGGACAGGAAGGCCAGTTGACTCGCCCTAAGCTCTTCCGTGAATCGCAACTCGCCTTCGAACGTCGTTGTGTATCCCATCGATTTCTCCTGTTCGTTCGGGGCCTTCCACCCCGTGGGCCGAAGCTCTGACACATGCGCTGTGCCGGGCACTGCCGGGCGCACTAGGCGCGGGATCAGGCTGCTCGCGTCGTGGCGATGCTGGACGAGACATTCGCGTAGGCGCGAGTC
>CAYLTE010000308.1:0-4539 GCA_964386195.1 uncultured Burkholderiales bacterium
CAAAGCGCAAGGAGCGCTGAGCGGATGCCGGGCAGCATCAAGGGCTGACGCGTACCGTCAGCCCTTTTTTTCGGATGCGCTCGGCGATGGCCTCGAGTTCATCCAGGCTCAAGGGCGCCAGCCTCAGCGCCTCGGGTTGCATCGACTGGCGGGCAATCCCGTACAACAGCACGCCTTTGAGTGCAGCGATACCGGCAGCCTCCAAAAGCGCCAGGTAGGCATCGATCTCGGCCGCTGTCGGCACCTCACCGTCCCAGCGGAACATGCAGGTCTGCACCCAGGTTGGACAGCGCTGCGCGCAGCGTGCGAGGTTACGCGCGATCTGTGCGGGTTCGAGGCGCACACCGTTGATGCGTTCGACCGCATCGGCCGTACCGCCATCGACCTTGAACCACACCTCTCCCCCAGCCTCGCCCAGCAGGCGCACCCCCTCCTGCACGCGGTCCTGCGCCATCAGGCTGCCATTGGTGATCAGGCGCAGCGGCACGTCGACGGACGACAATCCGAACTCCGCCCGCAGGCGCACCGCGAGGGCCACCGCTTCAGGGAAGACGGCAGCGCTGGTGGGCTCGCCGTTGCCTGAGAATGCAATGTCGCGGATCACGCGAAGACCTTCCGGCACGTAACGCGCCATCCACTCGCCATGGACCAGGTCACCGAGGAAGCCGCGCAACTCGTCCTCCAGCCTGGCCAGATCGATCTCCGGCGCCTTGCCGCGCACGAGGTTGGGCACCTGGCAATACGCGCAATGCCAGTTGCAGGCGTTGTTGGGATTGAGGTTGATGCCGACCGACACCCCTCCTGCGCGTCGCGACAGCACCGGATAGACGTACGTGAGGCCCGCGAGATCACGATCGTGGTTGCGCGTGGTCAGCCCAACTGCACTGCCGGAAGCCGGCGAACTGGAAGAATTCATTTTCAGCTCAGATACTTGCAAAAAGCACGACGTGGCTGGCGGACTGGGCGGTGCTATAATCCGCGACCGCTCCAGAGAGACCCATCATGCGCATCACCCGCCGCCTCGAATTCGACGCCGGTCACCGGATTCCTGATCACGCCAGCCAGTGCCGCCACCTGCACGGCCACCGTTATGCGCTCGAGGTGACGCTCTCCGGCGAGATCATCAAGGCCGACGGTCTCCCGGTCAATGGAATGGTGATGGATTTCGCCGACGTCAAGCGCATCGCCAACGAGCTCGTGGTCGGCCAGTGGGACCACGCCTTCCTCGTGTATCGCGGCGACACCCTCGTCGCCGATTTTCTCGCCTCGGTGCCCGGACACAAGACCGTTGTGCTCGACGTCGTGCCCACGGCGGAAAACCTCGCGGCCGAGGCCTTCCGCATCCTCGACCCGGCCTACCGCGACACCTACGGCAACCACCTCCGCCTCGAGCGCGTACGGCTCTACGAGACGCCGAACTGCTGGGCGGACGCGGTCCGCGCCTGAGGCCGGGGCCCCGAGCCGGCCCGTAGCGCTCACCCCTTGCGCAAGGGCCAGGCCGGAAGTTTCCAGCCGAAGATCACCGCCAGCACCCGCAGGCCGGTGGCCGTGCAGATTCCCACCACCATGGACAGCTGCTGCGCCACGCCGATCGCGTTCGCGCCGAGGAACACGGCGCAACCGACGACCGCGCACAGCGTGTAGGGCCGGTGGTCGTAGTAGACCTTCGGGATCTGGTTGCATAGCACGTCGCGCGAAACGCCACCGAACACCGCGGTGATCGCGCCCATCAGGACCGCCACCAGTGGCGGCATGCCCGCCGCGCTCGCGATCGAGGCGCCCGAGATGGCGAACAGGCCCAGGCCGCATGCATCGGCAAACTCCATCGCGTTCTCCGTCAGGCGATGGCGAAACGTCTTGACCCAAAGCGGCGCGGTCACCACGAGTGCGATGACGAGCCAGACATACTCCTGGTTCTGGACCCAGAACAGCGGCCGCCGATCCAGCAGTACGTCGCGCACGGTACCGCCCCCGAATGCGCTGACGAAGGCGACCGAGAACACCCCGACGATGTCCATCCGCTTGCGGATCGCCTCGAGCAGCCCGGACATCGCGAATGCGAGCGTTCCTCCGACCTCGATGACCAGCAGGATTGTTTGAAACTTCATTTTTTCAGCACCGAAAGATCAAGCGCGCACCCAGGCGCTGCGACAGAGACGGCAGGGTCAGCGCACGGCCTCACGGACACCGCATGTGGCTGACAAGCGAAAAAGCGGCACGCCTCGCGCCGCGAGGCATGCCGCCGGACCTTATACAGGACTTACTCGAGGAAGTGCTCGGTCACTGCAACCCAGTAGGCTGCCCCTATGGGCAGGTTGCGATCGTCGAAGTCGTACATCGGGTGATGCACCATCGGCGTGTCGCCGTTGCCGATGAAGCAGTAGGTGCCCGGCTTCCGCTGCGCGTAGTAGGCGAAGTCCTCGCTGCCCATGAAGGTGGGCCCGGGCATCACCACCTGATCCTCGCCGAGTCGCGCACGCGCGACCTCCGCGCATTCGACGGTCTGGTCGGGTTCATTCACCAACACGGCCCCGGGGGCGCTTTCGCGAATCTCGTAGCTCACCCCGAAGGACAGGGCCTGGGCCGCCGTGATCGACTTGACCTTGTCCAGCACCAGCTTGCGCGTTTCCGGGGCACTGCTGCGGATGCTCAGGCGGAGGGTTGCGGTCTGCGGAATCACATTGCCCGCATCGCCGGCCAGAAACGCGCCCACCGACACCACCGCGGAATCCTTGGCACCGACATTGCGCGACACGATGGTCTGCAGCGCCATCACCAGCGATGCGCCGGCAACAACGGGATCGATGCTCTTCTCGGGCATCGATCCGTGGCTGCCTTTGCCGGTGAGCACGATTTCCCAGTTATCGACCGCCGCCATGATCGGACCCGCGGTGAAGTACAGCTTGCCGCGCTCGAGCCCGGGCATGTTGTGCATGCCGAACACCGCATCCATCGGAAAGCGCTCGAACAGGCCGTCCTCGATCATGGCGACCGCGCCGCCCATGATCTCCTCCGCAGGCTGGAAGATCAGGTTGACCGTGCCGTTGAACGCGCGGGTGCGGGCCAGGTACCGGGCCGCGCCGAGCAGCATCGCGCTGTGCCCATCGTGGCCGCAGGTGTGCGACCTGCCTTCGACGGTGCTCTTGTGATCGCTGTCGCTCATCTCCTGCACCGCGAGCGCATCCGTGTCCGCGCGCAGGCCGATCGACTTCGTCCCGTCGCCGCAACGCATGCGGGCGACCACGCCCGTCCTGCCGATGCCTTCGCTGACCTCGTAGCCCCAGCCGCGCAGCAGCTCGGCGATGTAGCGCGCCGTGCCGTGCTCGTCGAAGGCAAGCTCAGGGTGGCGGTGCATGTGATGCCGCCAGGCCTTCATCTGCTCCTGGTCGGACGACAGTGCATTCAAAAGCGTGTCCATGATGACTCCTAGAAATCTGATGGCGTGTTTCGGGAAACCCGGCCGCGCGGTAAGAGCACGCCCGGCCCGGGCTTGTCTCGGTCGAGCGCCTGCGCAATCGCTGCGGGCGCTCGACCTGGTGTGGCGCGTTTGGGCGCCGCGGCGTCAGCCAGCCTTCTTCGGCGCCACCTTCGGGACGGTGAGCATGATCGAGAGGATCGCCACGGCCACCATGAAGACGTTGAACATCAGGGCGATGATCGCGGCCTCGCGCGCGGCCAGGTTGTCCTGGCGACCGACGAAGGTGATCACGCCGGCGAGCCAGGAGACGCTCTCGGGGTTGGCGCTGAGCGCGGTGAAGATCGCCGCCGAGATCGCCACGCCGAAGGCCGCACCGAGCGAGGAGGCCATCTTGTAGATGCCGGCACCGGAACCGGCCTGGGCAGCGGGCAGGCTGGAGAGCGCGGCATCGGTCGAGGGGGTGGCATAGAAGGCGAGGCCGACACCGAACAGCGAGTAGCCGATCATCGCGAGGACCTTGTAGTCGGCGAGCAGCAGGTTGGCCGGCGACAGCAGGATGATGGACAGGCCGGTGATCAGGCAGCCCCAGATCATCGGCTTGCGTGCACCGAAGCGTTGCAGCAGCTTCTCGCCGACGCGGATGAAGGCGATGATCGCCACCGCGTACCCCAGGGTCAGCGCGCCAGCCTGCTGGGCCGTCATGTCGCCACCGAGCTGGACCAGTTGCAGCGACACGAGCAGGGTGCCGGCGACGCCGTTGAGGAGGAAGTTCGAGATGGTGGCGCCGGTGTAGGTCGGGTTCTGGAACAGCTTGAAATCGACGAAAGGCTGGCCGGAGGTGTGCTCGATGCGGAAGAAGAGCGAACCGAACACGATCACGACCGCGATCAGGCTCAGGATCAGCGGACTGGTCCAGCCCATCTTGTTGCCCTGGGTGACGACGATCTGCAGCGCGACCATGGTGATCATGAAGGTCAGAACGCCGGCAAGGTCGAACTTGTACGCATTCTTGGTCTCCGCCTTGCTTTCCGGCGTGCCCTTCATCATCAGCAGGCCGATGATGGCGACGACGATCGAGGCGAAGAAGATGTAGCGCCAGCCGAAGTTCTGCGTGACCAGGC
>CAYLTE010000309.1:0-4526 GCA_964386195.1 uncultured Burkholderiales bacterium
CCGCATCGACGGCGTGCTGCACCAGGTCTACCAGATCCCGACGCCGGTGATGGCGGCCATGACCAGCCGGATCAAGATCCTCGGCCGCATGGACGTGGTCGAGAAGCGGCGCCCGCAGGACGGACGCATCAAGACGCGCACCCCTGATGGCGACGAGGTGGAACTGCGCCTGTCCACCATGCCCACCGCATTCGGCGAGAAGCTGGTGATGCGCGTGTTCAATCCCGACGTGCTGGTGAAGGACTTCAGGGAGCTGGGATTCTCCGACGAGGACGAGAGCCGCTGGAAGAGCCTCACCTCGCGCCCGCACGGCATCATCCTGGTGACCGGTCCGACCGGCTCGGGCAAGACCACCACGCTGTACTCGACGCTCAAGCAGCTCGCGACCCCGGACGTGAACGTGTGCACGGTCGAGGATCCGATCGAGATGGTGGAACCGCAGTTCAACCAGATGCAGGTTCAGGGCGGCATCGGCCTGGACTTCGCCTCCGGCGTCCGCACCCTGATGCGCCAGGATCCCGACGTGATCATGGTCGGCGAGATCCGCGACCACGAAACCGCGCAGATGGCAATCCAGGCGGCACTGACCGGCCACCTGGTGCTCTCCACGCTGCACACGAACGACGCGCCTTCGGCCATCACCCGCCTGCTCGACATCGGCGTCGAACCCTACCTGCTGCACTCGACCATCCTCGGCGTGCTCGCCCAGCGCCTGGTGCGCACGCTGTGCCCGCACTGCCGGGAGGAGATCCCGGCGGAGGAAGCGATGTGGCAATCGCTCACCGCGCCGTGGCGCATCCCGATGCCGGCGCACGTCCACCGGGGTCAGGGCTGCCTCGAGTGCCGCATGACCGGCTATATGGGCAGGCTGGGGATCTACGAGCTGATGACGATGAGCCCGGGCATTCGCCGCCTGATTCAGGCCGAGACCGATCTGAGCGCGCTGCGCCACCAGGCCCTGCGCGAGGGGATGAAGCCGTTGCGCACCAGCGGCGCGCTCAAGGTCGCACTCGGCATGACCAGCGCAGAGGAAGTGCTCAAGGTTGCCCCGCCGGTCGTGTCCGACCGGAATGGTGGATAGCCGCCGTGCAGAAGGACGACGACGACCCGCCGAAGCCGGACATCAATCCGGCTGAAGGCATTCCGGCCGACGTCCTCCGCAGAGCAGGCGATACCGCGCACGCGCAGGACTGGCACCCAACGGTGGAGACGATTCCGCTGCCTGCCGCTGCGTTCGACGGCGAATTCAACTGCCTCGCCGCGAACCGTGCATTCCGCACGCTGCTGGGCGTGCAGCGCGAGGCGGGCATCGCTGCATACGTCATCGGCGACGCGCTCACGCCGAGTCTGCGCCGGGCGATCCTCGAGGCCTTGTCGGGTAGCGACAGCGAGCTTGCCCTCGCGCAGACCGACGGCACGTCACGCTGGTTCGCCGTGCACGCCAGCACGCTTCCCGCCGATGCGCCGATCCTGCTGGTCGTGCTGACCGAGCGCACCGCACTGCGGCGCGCGCAAGCCGAGATGCAGGCTGCCACGGAGCGCTTCCTTACCCTTGCCCGGCTCTCGCAAGGCTGGTACTGGGAGCAGGACGAGCACCTGCGCTTCGTCTCCTGCTCCCTGAACGCGGAACACAAGTCGCCGATTCCGCCGATGTCCTCGATCGGCCGCACACGTTTCGAGCTCGACTACGAATGGCCCTCCGAGCAGGCACGCGAGGCACACGCGCGGGCCCTGGCCGAACGGCTGCCCTTCCACGACCTGATGCTCAGCGACCGGCGCAGCGGACGCATCGTCCTGCTCAGCGGCGAACCGGCATTCGCGCCGGATGGCGCCTTCCTCGGCTACCGCGGCGTCGGCCGCGACGTCACCGAGCAGGTCGACGCGCATGCGCAGGCGCTGCGGCTGCGCGATCTGTATGCGGTGATGATGCAGGCGAACATCGCCGCCAGCCGCAGTGCATCGGCCGAGGAACTGTTCGAATCCGTTTGCAGCATCGCCGTGCGGCACGGCCACTTCGCCCACGCGCGCATCGCCGAGATCGACCACAAGACCGGCGTCATGCACACCGCGGCGAGCATGGGCGAGATGGAGATTGCGCAGGAGTTGCTTCGCATCGAACTGGACCCGCGCCATCCCGCAGGGCGCAGCCCCGCCGCCCAGGCATTGCGGGCCGGCACCCACTACGTCTGCGACGACATCCTGCTCGAGGCAGGCAGCGTGTCCGGCAGTGTGCAGCTCGCACGCACCGGGCTGCGCGCGTTCGCGGTCCTGCCCTTGCGCCGGCAGGGAAAGGTGAGCGGCCTGCTGCAGGTGTTCTCGCGGCGCAGCGACTGCTTCGACGAGGAGCTGGTGGCGATGCTCGACGCGCTGGCGTCGAACGTCTCGTATGCGCTCGACAACCTGCAGCGCGAGCACGCGCGCCACGCTGCCGAGATGGCGCTGCGCGAGAGCGAGAACCGCTTCCGCGACTTTGCCGAGGCAGCCGGCGAGTTCGTTTGGGAGACCGGACTCGACGGTCGCTTCCGCTACGTCTCGAGCAGGGTGCAGTCGGTCTGGCAGCACTCCGACCAGGAGCTGATCGGCCGCCACCCCGAGGACTTCATGCCGCCGGGCGAGAGCGAGCGCGTGCGCGGGTGGCTGGCCGAGCACCGCCGGGACGACGGGTCCTTCCGCGACCTGGAGCATCGCATCGTCACGCGCGACGGCGAGATCCGGTGGGTGACGCTCAGCGCCGTGGCGGTATCCGATGCCGAGGGCCGCTGCGTCGGTTATCGCGGCACCTGCCGCGACATCACGCAGCGCAAGACCGCGGAGGCGCGCATCAGCTTCCTGGCCATGCGCGATCCGCTGACCGAACTACCCAACCGCGTGCTGTTCAAGGACCGGCTCGAGCAGGGCCTGGTCGCCGCACGGCGCGCAGGCCAGTCGCTTGCGCTGATGTTCATCGACCTCGACCGCTTCAAGTACATCAACGATACGCTCGGTCACCAGATCGGCGACCTGCTGCTCAAGGAGGTGGCCACGCGGATGCTCGCGTGCATCCGCAAGGGCGACACGCTGTCCCGGCTCGGGGGGGACGAGTTCGTCGTCGCGCTGGAAGGTCTGCAGCAGGCCGAGGTAGCGGCCCAGGTCGCGGACAAGATCATCCGCTCGCTGTCACGGCCGTTCGAGCTCGGCGGCCATCGCATCGACATCTCGTGCAGCATCGGCATCAGCATCTTCCCCCTGGACGCCCAGGACGAGCGCGCGCTCATGAAGAATGCCGACACGGCCATGTACCACGCGAAGGAGAAGGGGCGCAACAACTTCCAGTTCTTCTCGCCGGAGATGAACCTGCGCGCCATCGAGCGCCAGGCCCTGGATACGGAGCTGCGCCTCGCGCTCGAGCGCGACGAACTCGTCCTGCATTTCCAGCCGCAGCTTTCGCTTGCCGACAGCCGCGTGATCGCCGTGGAAGCGCTGCTGCGCTGGCGGCACCCCTCACGCGGGCTCCTGGCCCCCGGCACCTTTCTCGCGGCCGCCGAGGAATCGGGACTGGTGGACCGCATCGGCGAATGGGTGCTGCGAGAAGTCTGCGGCCAGGCGCGGCGCTGGCACGACGCCGGGCACCCCGCGCTACGCTTCGGGGTGAACGTCTCGTCGCGTCAGCTCCTGCGCCCGGCCGCATTCCTGGACGGCGTCGCGCGCGCATTGGAAAGCGCCAGACTGGATGCCCGCTGGCTGGAGGTCGAGGTGACCGAGTCGCTGCTGCTGGAGCACGCCGACGAGCACATGCCTGCGCTGCACGAACTGGGCGAACTCGGCGTGAGCATCGCGGTGGACGACTTCGGGACCGGCTACTCCTCGGTTCCCTACCTGCACCAGCTGCCGATCGACCGCTTGAAGATCGATCGCAGCTTCGTGCGCAACGTCGCGCACAGCGGCCGCGACCACTCGGTGGTGAAGGCGATCGTCGCGCTCGCACACGGTCTAGATCTGCAGGTGTCGGCCGAAGGCGTGGAGACCACCGCCCAGCTCGCCGTGCTGTCGCAGATCGGATGCGACGCATACCAGGGCGAGCTGTTCAGCGCAGCAGTACCGATCGACGCACTTCCGGCAATCGTCGCGCGCGTGATGGCGGCCTGAGCGCTCAGCGCACCAGCTCGCGCATCGCCTCCTCGAGGCCGCCCAGGGTCAGCGGATACATCCGGTCCCCCATCAGCTGACGCATCATTCCGACGGAGTCGTAGTAACCCCAGCGCTCCTGCGGCTGCGGATTGAGCCACACCGCGTGGGCGTAGACGTCGAGCATGCGCTGCATCCACACCGAGCCGGCCTCCTCGTTGTGGTGCTCCACCGAACCGCCCGGATAGGCGATCTCGTACGGGCTCATGGTCGCATCGCCGACGAACACCAGCTTGTAGTCGTGGCCGTACTTGTGCAGGACGTCGACGGTGGGGATGCGCTCGCTGTGGCGGCGCCGGTTGTCCTTCCACACCGTCTCGTACAGGCAGTTGTGGAAGTAAAAGTACTCGAGGTGCTTGAAC
>CAYLTE010000310.1:0-4049 GCA_964386195.1 uncultured Burkholderiales bacterium
CTGAACAGATGCGGCAGCCAGATGCGCTTCTGTTCCTCCGATCCGAACGTCTCGATCAGGTTGGCATTGGCGATGGTCAGGAAGGGATAGACCGCGGTCGAGACGTTGGCGGCGTTGAAGATCGCCATGCATGCCTGGGCAATGGTGATGGGCAGCTGCATGCCGCCCTGCTCGTAGTCGCGTGCTGCAGCCATCAACCCGGCCCGGCAGAACACCTCGAGCGCCTGACGCACCTCGGGAATCATGTGCACGCGCTCGCCGTCGAACGTCGGCTCGTTCAGATCGGCCTTGCGGTTGTGCGGGGCGAAGTGCTCGGCAGCGATGCGCTGAGCGATGTCGAGCGCGGCCTCGAAGGTCTCACGGCTATGGTCGGCGTAGCGCGGGCGAGCGTTCAGGCTCTCGACCTCGAGCAGTTCGTAGAGGACGAACGCGAGGTCGCGGCGATTGACGAGTCGGTCTTGCATGAGGACGGCGCTGCCGTGGCGCGGCAGGGCGCGATGGAGTCGCGTGGCCGTCGATGCTATCACGCGCGCCGCCGGGCGGCGGCGCGGCGGGATCCGGGCTTACCCCGGGGTAAAGAACGCTGCGGGCGTTGCCGGCTCGGGACCGGCACAGCGTGACGCCCGGTTCAGTTCGACTCCTTGATCAGCCGGCCATGCGAGGGCTGGATGGGGCGCGCGTTCATGCTGTAGAGCTTGGAGAATACCGCCACCTGATTGAAGGACACCTCGACCGGCGTCTTCAGCACGATCCAGCGCACGCCTTCCGAGCACGGCGGCGTCGTGAGCGAACCCATGTAGGTGAAGTAGGTGCGCGTCTCGGGCAGCAGCGCGTTCACGTCGATCATGACGTCGTGCATCCGCACTTCCCGCCCCGCTTCCAGCGGCAGGTGCGGCCACACGGTGCGCAGGAAGGCGTTGGGCTGATCGCGCATCTCGAACAGCACGGCGACCACCGCGAGCCGCCCATCCATGCTCTTGTGCACCAGGTGCGCGACCATGTCGAACCAGCGGCCGTCGATGCGCTCCTCGGCCGGCTTGTGGAAGTGAAACTGCTTGAGCTCGAAGCGCTCGCCTGCAACCGTGATGGTGCTGCCCTCGGCGTAGTTCACCTGGACGGTATGGCCGTTGTCGATGATGCGCAGCGGACTCGGCCGGTAGTCGAACTGGATGGGCTCGAGGTCGAGTCGGGCGCCTTCCCGGATGTCGATCGGCGACTGGCGCTTGCCGGCGCTGCACAAGGCGTTGTCCGGGTCGAGCCTGGCCCAGTTCTCGGGTGCACCGGCGCCGGTGTAGCCCCAGTGCACCTCGGCATGCTCGGCCTTGTCGTGCGCGGCGGGTTCGGACTTCGGCTTGACCTTCGCCTTCGCCTTGGCGGGCCGGGATGGCGCCGCATTCACCGGCATGACGTATCCGTGCGCCCGCGCCCTGGCGAGCGCAACCGAGGAGACCTGTACGGAGCCGCCGTGGGCGCCGCCGGTCAGGGCCTCAAGCGGCGACCGCTTGCGCGCGGGGCCAGCTGCGGCGGTCTTGTCATGCGCGCCTGCCGGGGCGTGCTCAGCGGTCTTGTGATCGGCTTGCGATGCGTGCGCCGGCTTTACTTCCGCCGGCTTTTCTGCCGCCTTCGAGGCCGCGGCATGGGCCTCCTTCTTCTGTTCTTCCTTGGGCGTTGCATCGGCGGCCGCTTCCCCCGACTTCGCCTGAGGCTTGGCTTCGGCGGGCTTCGCCTCGGCCGACTTATCCTCGGCAGGGTTGGCCACCGCCGCAGCGCCGGTTGCAGCGGGCTTCGCTGCCGCCTGCGACGCGCTGGCCGGCTTGTTGCGTGCCTTCGCCTGGTTGTCGGCCGCCTCGCATGCCTTGTCCAGAAGCTGTTCGTTGATGGAGCCGGGCAGCACCAGTGCCGGCACCTCCACGGCGTCGAGCTTGATTCTGCGCAACTCCATCGCGTCGCTGCCGTAGAACACCCTGAACAGCGGCGCAAAGGTGCGCTGGGCGCAGTCGTAGTTGGTCAGGGTGTTGGTGCTGTAGTAGAGCACGCCGGCCTGATCCGAGCGCTGTTCCTGGGTATGGACTTCGCGCACCCAGGCGCGGGTCTGGGTGCCTTCGCGCTGGATGCCGGCGGTGTCGAGGTGCACCGCGCGCGTGCTGCCATCGGCGATGGTGACCCAGCGGCCGGCCATCGCCGGCATCGCTGCAGTCAGGGAAAGGAGGAGGACGAGTGACTTGCTGCGCATGCGGTTCTCCGGGAATGGAGCCCATATCGGCCCTGAGGCACATGCCTTGAGCCGCCCGCCTGTGGAAGCGGGCCTGCGTTTTCCGCCGGTCCCGCGTTGCGTAGAATGTCGGGTTCTTTCGTATTGTCCGACCTTGTGATTGATTTGATGGGGCAAACTGCCGGGACTCATGACGGCGCAGGCCATGACCCGGGCGGCGGCACCCCCAGTAACAGCGAGCAGGAACACCGAGATGGATGAAAAACTGGTCTACAACGTAAACGTCGCGGCGCAGGACGTCCTACTGACCCCGGAAGGGGTCAAGCAGGCTGTGCCGCTTTCGCAGCGCGCAGAGGAAACGGTGCTGCGCGGCCGCAACACCGTTGAGCGGATCCTCGACCGCCGCGACCACCGCCTCATGGTGGTGGTGGGCCCCTGCTCCGTGCACGACCCCGAGGCGGCGCTGGACTACGCCGCGCGCCTGAAGGCGCTTTCGGACGAAGTGTCGGACACGCTCTACCTCGTGCTGCGCGTGTATTTCGAGAAGCCGCGTACCACGACCGGCTGGAAGGGTCTGATCAACGACCCGCACATGAACGACAGCTTCGACATCGAAGAGGGTCTGCGGCGCGCCCGTCGCGTGCTGCGCGATGTGAACGAACTGGGTCTGCCGGCCGGGACCGAGGCGCTCGATCCGATCAGCCCCCAGTATCTGGGCGACCTGGTGACCTGGAGCGCGATCGGTGCGCGCACGACCGAATCGCAGACGCACCGCGAGATGGCCAGCGGCCTGTCCACCCCGGTGGGATTCAAGAACGGCACGGACGGGGGTCTGCAGGTGGCGATCAACGCACTGCTCTCGGTGTCGAGTCCGCACAGCTTTCTCGGCATCAACCAGTCGGGCCAGGTGGCCGTGATCCGCACCTGCGGCAACCGCTACGGCCACATCGTCCTGCGAGGCGGCAGCAAGGGGCCGAACTACGATTCGGTGACCATTGCGCTGGTCGAGAAGGATCTCGCCAAGCACAAGCTTCCGGCCAACATCGTGGTCGACTGCAGCCATGCCAACTCGAACAAGGACCCGTCGCTGCAGCCTCTGGTGCTGACCGACGTGGCCAACCAGATCGTGGAGGGGAACAAGTCGATCGTCGGCGTCATGCTGGAGAGCAACCTGGCGGCCGGCAATCAACCGATTCCGTCGGATCTGTCGCAACTGAAGTACGGGCAATCGGTCACCGACGGCTGCATCGGCTGGGACACCACCGAAGCGGTGCTGCGCGAGGTGCGCACCCGCCTCAAGGACGTGCTGCCGGCACGCCTGCCGCGGATTGCGGAGGTACGCAGCCTGCGCGCCTGACCGGAGCGCACAGCCACGCGCGAACGGGCGGCCCAGGGGCCGCCCGTTTTCGTTCTGGCCTCCGCCTGTCGTTCGCTACGCCTACAATCCGTTCACCAGCAGGGAGGAACCCGAATGAACGCATTCTCGCTCGAAGGCAAGGTCGCCTTGATCACCGGATCCAGCCGCGGCATCGGGCGGTCCATTGCCGAGCACATGGCAGCGGCCGGCGCCCGGGTCGTGATCTCCAGCCGCAAGCTGCCCGCATGCGAGGAAGCGGCGGCGGCGATCCGCGCGAGCGGCGGCGAGGCCATCGCAGTGGCCGCCAACATCGGCGAGAAGGCGCAGCTGCAGGAACTGGTGGATCGCACGCGCGCGCAGTGGGGCCGCATCGACGTGCTGGTGTGCAACGCCGCGTCCAATCCGTACTACGGACCGATGGCATCGCTGCCCGACGAGGCTTTCCACAAGGTGCTCCAGAACAACATCGTGAGCAATCTG
>CAYLTE010000310.1:4059-4519 GCA_964386195.1 uncultured Burkholderiales bacterium
CTGTGGCTGGCCAACATGGTGCTTCCCGACATGGCGCAGCGGCGCGACGGCGCTGTGATCGTCGTCTCGTCGATCGGCGGCATCAAGGGCAGCGCGACGCTGGGCGCCTATTGCGTGTCCAAGGCGGCCGACATGCAGCTCGCACGCAACCTCGCCGTGGAATGGGGCCCGCACAACATCCGCGTGAACTGCATCGCCCCGGGACTGGTGCGCACCGACTTCGCACGCGCGCTGTGGGACAACCCCGAACTGCTGGCGCACACCGAAGCGACCACTCCCCTGCGGCGCATCGGCGAACCCGACGACATCGGCGGCATCGCCGTCTTCCTCGCCTCGCGCGCCGGCGCGTTCGTGACGGGTCAGACCATCGTGGCGGATGGGGGGATAACGATTACGGGGGGATAGGGACTGGGGGCTGGGGACTGGGGACTGGGGGCTGGGGGCTGGGGGCTGGGGAGAT
>CAYLTE010000311.1:0-4513 GCA_964386195.1 uncultured Burkholderiales bacterium
GCATCACCGGCCCAGCCATGATGCCGAGCACCGTGACCGCGGCGCCCACGATGCCGGTGGCCATGGCGAAAATCGTCGCCGTCAGGATCACCGCCAGGAACAGCGAGCCGCGCAGTGCGGCCAGCAGGTTGCGCAGGGCGAGGAACAGGCGTTCCATCAGTCCCGCCTGTTCCACCATGAATCCCATGAATACGAACAGCGGCACGGCGGGCAGGATGTCGTCCTTCATCGTGCCCCACACCTGCAGGTAGGCGAGGCTGAAGGTGAGCTCGGTCCCCAGTCCGATCCCGCCGAATACGAGCGCGATGAACAGCAGCGTGAAGGCGATGGGGAAGCCGACGAAGATGATGCTCATCATCGCGGCGAGCATCAGCAGCCCGAGAATCTCCTCAAAACTCACGCCTGCTCCTTCCTGCTCACACTTCGATCTTCTCGTGCTGCACGAGCAGGCGCCCCGTGCGCACCGCCCACAGACTCTTGAGCAGTTCGGACACGCCCTGGAGGAACATCAGCGCCGCCGTGACGGGCACCACCGCGCGCAGCGGCCACAGCACCGGCTGCCAGGCGGTGTAGTTGGAACGCTCGTCGATCGACAGCGCATAGGTGAACTCGTCGAACGACATGTAGAACAGCATCGCCATCGCGGGCAGGAACAGCGCCACGTAGGCGATGCTGTCGATCACGCCCTTGGTCCGGTCGGAGAACTTGTCCCAGAAAAGGTCCGTGCGGACGTGCGCGCCCTTGAGCATCGCGTACGAGGCGCCGAGCATGAACAGCGCGCCGTAGGACATCACCGTCGTCTCGAGCGCCCAGTCGGTCGGACGGTCGAGCACGTAGCGCATGAACACCTCGATGGTGTTCGCCAGCACCAGCGGCACGAGGAGAAAGGCGAACAGATACGCGCTCCAGCGGGTGAGCGCGTCGAGCGCACGGATGATGGCCAGATAGGCCGGTCCCGGCTGCTGCATGGTCCTGCCCCCGTTCGGCGGCGCCTACTTCTTCCAGTAGTGCTGGGCGCTCTTCTCGTAGGGCGGATAGACGTTCAGGCGCGCCGGCACCACCTTCGCCGCGTAGGCCCGCTGCGACTCGTAGACCTTCTTGAAGAACGGATTCTTCGCCGATTCCGCCTTCGCGATCTCGTCCCACGCCTTCAGCGTGTTGACCAGGATGTCATCGGGGGTGCGCTCGATCTTGACCCCGTGCTTGGTGCGCAACTCCTGGAGTGCATCGCCGTTGAGCTTGTTCATGATCAGCTGCGAGCGCAGCGTCGCATCCATCGACGCGGACTGGATGATCGCCTTCTGGTCCGCGGGCAGCTTCTTCCACACGTCGCCGTTGACGAGCAGTTCGACCACCGTCGCGGTTTCGTGCAGGGACGGCATGTAGACGTACTTCCACACCGTGTGGAAGCCGATCTTCATATCCTCGGCCGGCCCGACGAACTCGGCGCACTCGATCACGCCGCGCTCCCCGGCGGGCACGATCTCGCCGCCGGGGATGTTCACCGGCTTCATGCCGGCCTTGGCGAACACCTCGGCAGTGATGCCCGTCTGTCTGCACTTGCGGCCCTTCAGATCCGCCCAGCTCTTCACCGGTTTCTTGAACCAGCCGAGGATCTGGTTGTTCACCGCGGTCATGGGGATGGGCACGACGTTGCGCTTGAGTTCCTTCTGGTAGAACTCGCTGTAGAGCGCCAGCCCGCCGCCCTCGTAGAGCCAGCCCATGTAGTCGAGCATGTCCATCCCGAACGGGCCGCCGGGTGCGGGCCCGAACAGGGTGGCCGAGCGGTTCTTGCCCAGCCAGTAAGCGGGCGCGGTGTGACCGCCGTCGATCACGCCCTTGT
The DNA here is from genome assembly GCA_964386195.1 of uncultured Burkholderiales bacterium. Classification (GTDB taxonomy): domain Bacteria; phylum Pseudomonadota; class Gammaproteobacteria; order Burkholderiales; family SHXO01; genus SHXO01. The sequence goes on from CAYLTE010000311.1 coordinate 1,844, forward strand.
GCACGCCGTCCAGCACCTCGAAGGGCGGCACCACCGCTCCCGGGGGCAGCATATCGATCTGCAGGCGCCCGCCGCTCATCGCGTTCACGCGCTCGGCGAAGTACTGCGAGTTCTCGTAGAACAGGCTGGACGTCGGAAAGGCGCCCTGGAAGCGCAGCTTGGTGACCTGTGCGTGCGCGGCGGGCACGCACACGAGCAGCGCGAGCGCTGCGAGCAACGAGCGAACGGCGAACATGTCTCCCCCTGTTTTTTTCTAGCCCTGCGTCGAGCCCCGTCGTGGCTCTTCGCGCGCGAATGCCGACCGGTACGCGGCACAGCGGAGTATAGCCGCCAATTCTGGGCAGGTTGGAAAGCACTACACTTGCGCACTGCGCCGAAGCGCTCGGCGTTGCCAAATTGGAGGAGAAAGACATGCTGCTAGACGTGCGCACCTACAACTGCCGGCCAGGCACCATCAAGAAGCACCTCGCGCTGTACGAGAAGATGGGGAAAGGTCCGCAGACCCGGCACCTCGGGGAACCGTTCGCCTATCTCGTCACGGAGACCGGAAACGTCAACCAGTACATCCACATCTGGAAGTACGCGGACGCTGCCGACCGCGCGAAGAAGCGTGCCGCGATGATGGCCGATCCCGAATGGCAAGCCTACCTGGAGGAGAGCGCGAAGCTCGGCGCACTGGAGCACCAGTACAACCAGCTCATGACGCCCGCGCCGTTCTTCCCGATCAAGGCCTGACGGTCCCCGTCCCGGCCAACGTGGCCGGGACGCCGTCCGGGGGGCGTCATGGAAAATTCATCGTGGGTTTCCTCGATTGTCATCGTCGCGCTTTTTGGGTAGGCTGGATCTCAACGATGCATGGGGGGCAGCACGTCCGACGATGGCGAAGGAAATCGAATACCTCGAAGGGGTTCCGTTCTACGACCTGCTGGTCGTCGCCCTGAACGCACCGGGCTTTCCGGAGGCAGCCCGGCTGCTGCTGCCCGGTTCGATCTCCCCCTTCGACCAGGAGCCGCACTGGTCGGTGGTGCGCGCCCCTGCCCGTCACGTGCTGCACTGGCTCGCGATGTGGTCGGACGAGACCTTTCCCAACCGCAGGAAACTGACCGCGGTCCTGTCCTCGCTCGAGCGTGGGCGGGCGCTGCAGGCACCGGTGCTCGCCCGCGCCGGCACCGGCTACCGGTTCGCCAGCGGTGCCCACACCGCCCTGATGCTCACCGAACTGGGCGCGCCGTCCATGCCGCTGATCGTGCCCTCTACCTCGGTGGGTTTCCTGGCGGGCTCCGCTCCGCGCCAGCCCGTCATGGGCGCGGCCCAAGTGGTCGCGCTGAGTTCGTCGCGCCACTGATCGTCCGCCTCGCCGCCTGATCCATCGCCGCCTGATCCAGGCGCCGTCACACCGACTGCAGTCGCTCCCGGGCCGTGGAATCGCCGTCCGGCCCTCCCGTTCCGGGTGGGTGGTGCCTCGGGCTGCCCAGACTCCAGCGCCACATGGCGTCCACGGAGATCGGCAGCACCATGAACCAGTGTTCCAGGATCCCCAGGCACAGCAGCGTCAGCACGAGCAGCATGCCCGTCCGCTCGGCCGGATCGGGCGTGCTCAGCATCCCCAGCGCCAGCCAGGTGGCGGCGGCGGTGGCCAGCGTGACGGACACCGGGAACAGGAGGTTCATCGGCTTGCGGCGGAAGTAGGACTTCAGGTACTGCAGATGTGGCGGCATGAACTCGTCGCCGACGTTGCGCACGCCGAAGAACAGGTTGAGCTTGGCGCTCTGGCGCATGCCGTACAAGGCGAGGAAGGTCCAGGCGCCGACCGGATTGGGTGCACCCCAGCACAGCGCCACGACCAGCGCGCCGACGCTCAGCAGCGCCAGTTCGTGATACAGCACCGCGAGGACCCCGTGGCGGAAGTGGCGCAGGCCGCCGCAGCCCGCGTGGCACGCGTGGCGGCGCGGACCGGTGACGTAGCCGAGCAGGAAGGCCATCTCCTGCCACGCCCACACCGCGATGCCGCAGGAGAACGCGACATACGCCGTAAGCGGCGAAGCGATCCCGCGCGTGGCGAACAGTCCCCATAGCGCGAGCGCCGCGAGCGCGCTCGCCCCGGTCATGCTCCAGCGGAAGGTGTGCGCCGGCTGGCGATCCAGCCAGAGCAGGGCGCCGGTACCGAACCACCACAGGAACATCGCGTACAGCACGGGCAGCCCGTCTGCGATCATGGCCACGGGCTCCCGTTGACTACCAGGCGGGTGCCACGCGCATGTCCTGCGGGATCGCGTTGGGCTTGACCGGCAGCAGGAACAGGTGCGCGAACACGCCCGCACCGGCGAGCGCCAGCCCGGCGCGCCGAAGCAGGCCGGACACGCCGCCTTGGGCTTTTGCGCGGTCCGCGCGCGCGGCGAGCGCGACCAGGCGTTTCAGCCCCGCCCGGAACTTCGGATGATCGATGTCCAGCGTGAACGGGAACACCTGCCTGGAGATCTCCGAGGTGATGCGGAACACCGTGTAGTCGTACTCGTCGGGGTGGAAGCCGAATGCGGCGTGCAGCTCCGGCCTCGCGTGGTCGCGCACGTACATCGTCGCGAACACGGCCAGCAGGAAGAAACGGATCCACAGCGTGTTCAGGCCGGTGAGCAGGTGCGGGTTTGCGCGCATCAGCAGCGCGAAGGCCTC
>CAYLTE010000312.1:0-4495 GCA_964386195.1 uncultured Burkholderiales bacterium
GCGAAACGGGTTCACGGTCCCCCCGCGTGTGACCTGGCGCAACGTTCTGGACGTTATGCGCCGGCTGGACTGGATTCGGGACGTAGCGATGGGACCTCGCGTGACCTTCGCCAATCTCGCCGGCAGCCTGGTGGGCAGCAGCGACATCATCAGCATCGCGCGCTTTGCGGCCGAGCAATACGACTTCTCGGTTGGCTGGTCGCAGATCGAGTGGTGCCGCGCGTACTGGCGCGGCAAGTTCGTGATCAAGGGCATTCTGACGCCTGAGGATGCGCGGCTGGCCGTGGATCACGGCGCAGACGCCGTGATCGTATCCAACCACGGCGGACGCCAGCTCGACCACAGCCGGTCCGCCATCGCGGCATTGCCCGCGGTCGCGGATGCAGTCGGCGAGCGCGCTGAAGTGATCCTCGATGGCGGGGTGCGACGCGGCAGCGACATCATCAAGGCGCTTGCGCTCGGTGCGCGCGCCTGCATGGCAGGGCGGCCCTTCCTCTACGGTCTGGCGGCGGGCGGCGAGCGCGGCGTCACACGCGCGATCGACCTCCTGCGCAACGAACTGGATGTCAACCTCGCGCTGCTGGGCTGTGTCAGCGTGCAGGCGCTGGATCGCAGCGCCATCCGCATGCCATAGCGCCTCGCGCCCTGGCTGAGTTACGGCCCATGAACATCGACGACCGGATCGCGGTACGCCTGCACGAGGCGGACAAGGTGTATCCGAACGGTGTGCGCGCGCTGCAGCCGGTCGATCTCACGGTGGCCGAAGGCGAGTTCGTGACGCTGCTGGGACCGTCGGGCTGCGGCAAGAGCACGCTGCTGCGCATGGTGGCGGGTTTGAGCGCGCCCAGCGCGGGGAGCGTGGAAGTGGCTGCGCCGCCTTGGGTTCGCGGTTCCGACGGGATGAAGAGAACGCCTGGATTGCGGCGTACGCCGCAGTCCAGGCGACCGCGCACCGCGTTCGTCTTTCAGCAGCCCACCCTGATGCCCTGGGCGAGCGTTGCACGCAACGTGCGCCTGCCGCTCGATCTCGAGGGCATCCGCGACGAGGACCGCGTCGAGGACGCACTGCGCCTGGTCGGGCTGTCCGAGTTTGCCGCTGCGTATCCGCGCGAACTGTCGGGGGGCATGCAGATGCGCACGTCCATCGCCCGCGCGCTGGTGACCGAGCCGTCCCTGCTTCTGATGGACGAGCCCTTCGGCGCGCTCGACGAGATCACGCGCAACCGCTTGGACCGCGACGTGCGCGAACTGTGGTTGCGGCGCCGCCTCACCGTCCTGTTCGTCACCCATAGCATCTACGAGGCCGTGTTCCTGTCCACCCGCGTGGTCGTCATGTCCCCGCGGCCCGGGCGCGTGGCAGGGGAACTGCGCATCGATCCGGGCCAGACCCGCGACGAGGCCTTTCGCCTGAGCACACGCTTCGCGGCGTGGTGCAACGCGCTCAGCGAGATGCTCGATGCAGCGTCGCGGCAGCAGGTGGAGGCCTGAGGTGTTGCGCCGCGTGCTGGCACCCGTGCTGGTAGGCATCGCGACGCTCGGACTGTGGCATCTGCTGGTCACGCTCAACGACGTACCCACCTACCTGGTTCCCTCGCCGCTGCGGGTGGCCGAGACCCTGTTCCAGGACCGCGCACTCCTGTTCGCCGCGTTGCTGGTCACCCTGAAGATCGCCCTGCTGGCACTCGCGCTGGCGCTGGTGACGGGCGTGCTGATCGCGTTCGTGTTCGTGCAGAGCCGCCTGGTGGAGATGAGTCTGCTGCCCTATGCGATTCTGCTTCAGGTGACGCCGATCGTGTCGATCGCCCCGCTCATCATCATCTGGGCCAGAAACCTCACGCTCGCCCTGGTGCTGTGCGCGACGATGGCCGCGCTGTTCCCGATCATCTCCAACACTTCGCTGGGCCTGCGCAGCGTCGACCCAGGGCTGCTCGACCTGTTCCGCCTGCACCGCGCCTCGCGCTGGCAGACGCTGGTGCGGCTGCGCATCCCCAGCGCGCTGCCCTACTTTTTCGCCGGGCTGAAGGTGTCGAGCGGCCTCGCGCTGATCGGCACCGTAGTGGCGGAGTTCGTGGCCGGCACCGGCGGCAGCCAGTCGGGCCTCGCTTATCAGATCCTGATGGCGGGGATCAACCTCAACATGCCGCGGCTGTTCGCCGCGCTGTTCGTGATCACGCTGGCCGGCGTGGCGCTTTATGCGATGACGTCCTGGCTGGCGAAGGTGGCGCTGCGGCGCTGGCACGAAAGCGAGGTGGCTCCGACGTGACGCTGAACTGCGTCTACCACGAAGCGCACGAAGAACACGAAGTTCTGCAAGAGCATTCGAGACCTGGACAACCAAGAAGGACCGACGATTCCAGGCCGGATTCCTTCGTGTTCCTTCGTGCCCTTCGTGGTGAATGACCTGTATATTCACAGGATGAACGATAACGACCTCGAAGCCGCCACCGAATCGATCTGGCAGTCGATGCAGCGTGGCGTCCACCACCCGGCGGAATGGGCCCATCGCCTGTCCATGGATGACGGCTACCGCATCCAGCTCGGCGTGCTGCAACGGCTGACCGCGCGCGGCGAGCGGCATGCAGGCTGGAAGGTGGGCCTCACCGCAGCCGCCATGCGCACGCAGATGAAGGTCCACGAACCCTGCTTCGGCTTCCTGCTGGCAAGCGGCAACAAGCCGTCGGGCCACGTATTCGAGTATGCACGGCTGATCCGGCCCGGATTCGAGAACGAACTGTGTCTGACCATCGGGCAGCCGCTGCGCGGTCCGGGCGTGACCTTCGAGCAGGCGCGGGCGGCCATCAGCGCGGTGGCGCCGTCGCTGGAGATCATCGAGACGCGCGGAGATTTCGCTGCCGACCTGCCGCTCACCATGGCGGACAATGCGCAGCAGAAGGCCTTCGTCACCGGGGCGCCGCTGCCTTTGGAAGGGCGCGATCTATCGCAGGCCACGGTATCGGTCACCCTCGACGACGAACGCCTGGTCCAGGCGAGCGGTGCGGAAGTCATGGGCAATCCGATCAACTCGATCGTCTGGCTCGCGAACAAGCTCGCCGAGTTCGGCCAGTCGCTCGAACCCGGGCAACGTGTCATCTCCGGATCGTTCACCCGCCAGTTCCTGCTCGACAAGCCGGCGCGCGTGCGCTCGGTGTTCGAGCCCTTCGGCGCCGTCGAAGCATCCTTCATCTAGCAACCCTCTTCAGGAATCCGATGCCATGCGCCCTGCCCTGCTCACCACCGCCCTGCTCACGGCGCTGACGCTCGCAGCCTGCGCGGGTCCGTCCCGGGTATTGATCGGCACACCGCGCCCGCCAATCGATCCCTCCCAAGTGCAGGTGTACAGCCAGACGCCTCAGAACGCGGAGGAGATCGCGATCGTCGAGGCGGCCGGCAGCGCATTCACCATCGGTTCGCAGGCGCGCACCGACGCATTGATCGAGAAGCTCAAGGCCGAGGCGGCGCAGGTCGGTGCGAACGGCATCGTCCTGCGCGAGATGGGCGATGCGGGCGGCGCATCGGTCGGCGCGGGGACCGGCACCACGATCGGCGCCGGCGGCATCGGCATCGGCGTGTCGGCGCCGCTCACCCGCAAGGTCGGCCGTGCCACGGCGATCCACGTGCCAGCACCGCAGTAGAGCCAGAGCCATCGGCACGCTCAACCATCGATGGGGACGCGAGCCCATCGAATAGAATGGAGCGCAGTTCCAGTCGAGGTCATCCGATGCAAGCCTTCAGTTGTGCCGATGTGCTCGCGGGCCGCGCACCGCAGGAATGCCCCGTCACCGTCGAGGGGTGGGTCCGCACCCGCCGCGACTCCAAGGTGGGCATCTCCTTCGTCAACGTCTCCGACGGCTCCGGCTTTCACCCGGTACAGGTGGTGGCGCCAAACACGCTGCCCAACTACGCGGACGAGGTGTTGCACCTGACCGCCGGCTGCGCGATCGAAGCCACGGGGGTCATCGTGCCCTCGCCCGCCAAGGGTCAGCCGTTCGAGATGCAGGCCACCGAGATCCGCGTCATTGGCTGGGTGGCGGATCCCGACTCCTATCCGATCCAGCCCAAGCCGCACTCCTTCGAGTTTCTGCGCGAAGTCGCGCATCTGCGACCGCGCACCAACGTGATCGGCGCGGTGACCCGGGTCCGCCACACGCTGGCGCACGCCATTCACGGCTTCTTCCACGAGCGGGGATTTTTCTGGATCAACACCCCGATCATCACCGCCTCGGATGCGGAAGGCGCCGGTGCGCTGTTCCGGGTCTCCACGCTCGACTTGGCGAACCTGCCACGCACGCCCGAAGGCAAGGTGGACTTCTCCCAGGACTTCTTCGGACGCGAAGCCTTTCTCACTGTCTCCGGCCAGCTCAACGTCGAGACCTACTGCATGGCGATGTCGAAGGTCTACACATTCGGTCCGACCTTCCGGGCGGAGAACTCCAACACCAGCCGTCACCTCGCGGAGTTCTGGATGGTCGAGCCGGAGATCGCCTTCGCGACGCTG
>CAYLTE010000313.1:0-4480 GCA_964386195.1 uncultured Burkholderiales bacterium
CCACCGGCTCGCCCTGCACCCCGGTCTTGCTTTACTACGACGCTCCGCTTCAACGAAAACGGCTGCCCTTCGGGGTTGCCGTTTTCGATTTGGGGCTGGGGGCTTGGGCGCTTCGCGCCTGGGGACTGGGGACTGGGGGATTGGTCGAATTGCAACGAGCACGACAAACGCATGCAAAGCAGGATCGAGTCCGCATTCGCGCAATGCCCCCCATCCGATAGTCCCTTGTCCCTTGCCCCCAGCCCGATCAGTCAAACACCGCCTCCACCCGCCCCAGCCCTTCGATCTCCATCTCCACGCGATCGCCGCGTGCGACCCACTTGGTCTCGACTACGCTGCCGGTGAAGACGAACTCGCCCGCCTTCAGGCCACGGCCCCTTCGGGAAAGATTGTTGGCCAGCCACGCCAGCGCCTCGAACGGATGGCCCATGACGTCGGCACCGCGACCGAGGCCGACCTCCACGCCGTTGATCCAGGTTGCACCGCTCAGCGCGGTGAGGTCCAGCGCGCGCCAGTCGCGCACCGGTTCGCCGAGCACGCAGCCGGCATCGAAGAAATCGTCGGCGATGAGCGTGGGGGTATCCAGCGACTTGTAGTCGACGTAACGGTCGTCGACGATCTCCATGCCGGCCATGATCTCGACGACGGCATCGGCGACCGACGCGCGGGTGTAGGCAATGTCCGACGCGGGCAGATCCTGGCCGAGACGGACCGCCATTTCGCACTCGACCCCCACGTGCAGATACTGCGCATGCGCCACCCGCGCGGGCGAGCGGTATACCGTTGACGCAAACACGCCGCCGGCGCAGGGATTGGGGATACGGAGGAAGGACTGCATCACCGGCGTGGTGCACCCGATCTTGTGGCCACACACGGTGCCCAGGTCGGGCTCCAGCAAGACGTGCAGCGCCTCCTGCACGGCGTAGGCCTCGCGCTCGTCCTGGGGGCGGACCCGAGGGGGCAATGCCGGCAATGGGCGCCGGCCGAGGCGGTAATCGCGGATGGTCCGTGCGGTTGCAGCAACGTCGTTCTGATTCATCGCGTCCGATCCGATTGGAGATGCCTCGAATTCTACCTAGGCGTGCGCGGTGCGTTGCAGCATGAAGTGGCTGCCTTGACATACGCAGGTGCCTCTCACATCATCGCTGCGCCCCCTCGCCTCACTCGGGCGGCATCACGACAACAAGGAGGAGAACAATGTCCATGCAACGAGAGCGGCGCATGCTCGCCGTGCTCCGGCGCGCCGTGCTGCCCGCCCTGGCCGTCACCGCGCTCGCCTGGTCCGGTATCGCTTCCGCGCAAAGCGCCGCCCAGAAGGCGGTCGATGCAGCGAAGAAGATCTGCGCCGGCAAGACCATCACCATCGTCTGGGAAGCGGGCCTGCAATCGCTCGACCCGCTCAACTTCTCCGGGCCGAAGTGGGAAAAGCTCACCGGCTGCAAGGTGAAGGTGGTCGAAGTGCCGACCGCCGAGATGTTCACCAAGATCATGCAGGAGTATCGCGCCGGTACGGGCGCGTACGACGCACTCAACGTGATTCCCGCCTGGATGCCCGATCTGGCGCAAGCCGGCGCACTCGAAGTGCTCGATCCCTACGTCGACAAGTACGGCTACCGCGACGAACTGAAGAAGATCGCGCCGACCTATCGCGACAACCAGATGACGGTCAACGGGAAGATCTACGGCTTCCCGGACGACGGCGACGTCTTCGTCATGTACTACCGCAAGGACATCTTCGCGCGGGCCGACCTGAAGAAGGCGTTCAAGGACAAGCACGGCTACGACCTGGCCGTGCCGAAGAACTGGAAGGAATTCGACGAGATCGGCGCCTTCCTCACCGGCGCGCTGAAGAAGGAAGGCATCTACGGCGCGTCGTTCTTCCGCGAGCCCGGCTACGGCAACTTCATGTTCCAGGAGCGCTTCCGCAACGAAGGCGGCAAATTCTTCGACGCGAACATGAAAGCGACGATCAACACGCCGGCCGGCGTGAAGGTGCTCAGCGACTGGGTGGCCGAGAACAAGTGGATGCCGCCCGGCGTGGAGAAATTCGGGTTCGTCGAGAACCTCGCCGTGTTCCTGCAGGGCCAGAGCGCGATGACCATCTCGTGGCCGCCCTACGGGCGCTTCGCCGCCGGCTACCTGGCCAACGAGAAAGCGCTGAGCTGGGTGCCGAAGTCGACCATCGCAGGCAAGGTGGGGTATGCGCTTCCGCCGGGAGGCCATCCGCAGCTTGCCGCCGGATTCGCCCTGTCCGTCGCCTCCTCCAGCAAGCAGAAGGAACAGGCCTACCTGTTCATCCAGTGGCTCAACAGCGAGGAGGTATCCGGCGAGCGCGTGAAGCTGCCGTACGCCTTGCGCGATCCGTTCCGTGATTCGCACTTCGCCGACCCGGCCTACGCCAAGCTGTGGCCGGATGCGAAGGAGTACCTCGCCGCGCTCCAGGCCGGATCCAAGACCGGCCTGCTCGACCTGTCGCTCATCCAGACCGACAAGTACGAGGAGGCGCTGCGCCAGGGCATCAGCCGCTTGTGGGCGGGCGAGGATCCCAAGAAGATCCTGGACGACGTGGCCAGCCAGTGGGACGCCACCACCAAGCGCGTAGGCGTCGAGAAGCAGAAGGCGGTGTACAACGCCTGGGCATCGAAGTCCGGCGCCTATCCGAAGAAGTAATCGAGGAGGCAGGCACGGCCGGGCCGCAGCCCCGCCGCGCTCTGCCCCAGAGAGCAACAGCGGGGCGGGCGTCCAGCCCGCCCGTTTTTTTCGATGAACGTCTCGACCGCCGACATCGCCCTGCGTCCGAGCCGCAGGCGGACTCGCCGCGACGGCGGCTTCCAGTTTGCCCTGGTCGCCCCGTCGATCTTCGTGCTGCTGCTGATCGGCATCTTTCCGCTCGTCTATCTGCTCATGGTGAGCTTCCAGAACATCACCATGACCGACATGGACACCAGCTTTCAGGGGCTGCTCAATTACGAGCTGCTGCTGGAGGACACGCGCATGTGGGAGGCACTGCTGCACACGCTGGTGTTCACTGCCGTCGCGCTGCCGATCGAACTGGTTCTCGGCCTGGCGATGGCGCAGCTGTTCATCGACCGTCTGCCCGGCAGGCAGGTCTTCATCGCCCTGCTGGTGCTCCCCGTGATGGTCTCGCCCATCGTCGCGGGGGCGACCTGGTCGCTGATGTTCAACACGCGCTTCGGACCAATCAACCAGATCCTCGGCTGGATCGTCGGGGAGGAGGTCAACATCCTCTGGACGGTCAATCCCCTGCTCGTGTATCCCGCCATTCTCACTGCCGAAATCTGGCAGTGGACGCCGTTCATGTTCCTGCTGCTGCTCGCCGCATTGTCGGGCGTGGATCGCTCGCAACTCGAGGCGGCCGCCATCGACGGCGCCGGCTACTGGCGAACGTTCTTCAAGATCGTGCTGCCGGCAATCTGGCCGGTGATGGCGGTGGCCATCCTCATCCGCGGACTCGACCTGTTCCGCCTGTTCGACATCGTGTGGGCGCTGACCAAGGGCGGACCGGGCACGATGACCGAGACCATCTCCATCTTCACCTACGTGAAGGGCTTCCAGCAGTTCGAGACCAGCTACACCGCAGCGGTCGCGCTGCTGATCATCGTCCTGCTGACGATCGTCGTCGTGCTCGCGCTCAAGCGCGTGCAGTTGGCGCGATAGGCCTCCCGGATGAACACCCGACAACGCCAGCGTTTTCGGCTCGCTCTGCGCCTCGCCGCGGCGACGGCGATCACCCTGTTCTTCCTGTTTCCGATCTACTGGCTGTTCATGATCTCGTTCAAGACGCCGGAAGAGATCTTCTCCTACCCGCCGACCTGGTGGCCGGCGCAGTTGCAGTTCTCCAGTTACGCGGTGCTGTTCAAGGACGGCGATGCCGAGACCGTGCTCAACAGCTTCATCGTCGCAGGTGCCAGCACTCTCCTGGCAATGATCCTCGGCACGCTGTGCGCCTACAGCCTCGCACGCTACCGCACGGGCGGCGACAACCTCGCCAACTGGATCATCTCGCAGCGCATGGTGCCCCCCATCGCAGTGGTGTTCCCGATCTTCTTGCTCTACGTGTTCCTGGGCCTGGTCGACACCTACATCGGCCTGATCCTGCTCTACACCGCGTTCAACCTGCCCTACGTCATCTGGATGATGCGCGGCTACATCCTGGACATCCCGCGCGCGCTGGAGGAAGCGGCGCTCGTGGACGGCTACACGCGCTGGCAGGTGCTGTGGCGGGTGGTCTTTCCGATGTGCCGCGCGGGCCTGTTCGCCACCGCCATCTTCACCTTCGTGTTCGCCTGGAACGAGTTCCTCTTCGCGCTCGTGCTCACGCGCACCGAGGTCACCACGTACACCGTGCAGGTCACCCACTACTTCGGCGGGCAGTCGAACTTCTGGGGAAAGATCTCCGCGATGTCAGTGCTCGGCACGGTTCCGATCTTCATCATCGTCGGCTTCATGCAGCGCTACC
>CAYLTE010000314.1:0-4440 GCA_964386195.1 uncultured Burkholderiales bacterium
GAGCAGGTCGGCGTCGTGGCCCCAGGTGTAGCCGGGATTGTCGCCGTGGGTCATCGTCCAAGCGTCGGCGAAACCGGCGGCGAGCAGATGGCCGTAGGTCGGCGTGCCGGTTCCGTCGGCGCGGGAGTTGAAGTCGCCGATGAGAACCACGTCCAGCGGCGTGTCGGTTGGGCTGCCCGGGCCGAGCAGTTCGTTGGCTTGGGCGAGCTGCAAAGTTGGGTCGTTATCGAGATGCGTCGAGACGAGGCGAAAGTCGAGCCCGCCGGCTTGCACGAGCTCGTAGTTGCTGTGCCCGCTCGGCGAGGCCGTAGCGCTCGAGCAGCGCGCTGGAGCGGCGGCCGCGCTCGCCTGCGGGGATGCCGGCCAGCAGCATGGGCAATTCCACGTTCTGCTGCGCGCTCAGCCGTGCGACGAGATGGAAGAACTGGAACACGAAGCCGATCTTGTCGCGGCGCACCCGGGCCTGCTGCTCGTCGCTCAGCGCGGTCACATCGGCTCCGTCCAGCCGATAGCTGCCCGCGCTGGCCCGGTCCAGCAGCCCGATGATGTTGAGCAGGGTGGACTTGCCGGAGCCCGACGGTCCCATCAGGCTCACGTATTCGCCGGCGCCGATATCCAGGTCGATGCCGCGCAGCGCGTGCACCGCCTGATCGCCGACCTGGAACACGCGCTCGATGGCGCGCAGCGAGATCATCCCGGCCTCAGCGCCCTGCGGCGGCGGCGCCATTGCCCGGCGGCTGTTCGGGCGCCACCCGCGCACCGTCGACCACACCTGGGCGCTCGAGCGACAAGGCGACGCGGTCGCCCACCTCGAGCCCGCCGGTGACCTCGGTGAACTGCCAGTTGGACAGGCCGGTCTCGACTCGCCGCGCTTCGAGCCGGCCGTCCTCGGGCCGGTATCGCAGCACGCGGCTGCCTTCCTGGATTGCGGCGGTGGGCAGTCGCGGGACGTCCTTGCGGGCGTCGAGCACGATTTCGACGTCGGCGCTGTAGCCAACCAGCAGGGCAGCGGCGGCCTCCGGTTCGTCGAACTCGACTTCGACGTCGACGGTGCGCGCCTGCTTCTCCACGTCGAGCACGTAAGGCGCAATGCGGCGCACGTGGGCCGGGAAGCTGCGCCCCGGGAAGGCATCCACGCTGATGCGGGCAGGCATGCCCAGCCGGATGGCCGGCGCGTCCACCTCGTCGATCGGGGCGGTCACGTACAGACAGCTATCGTCGATCAGATCCACCGCCGGGGGCGTCGGAATGCCTGGCGGTGAGGGCGTGGTGAACTCCCCCAGTTCGCCGGTCACCTCGGCCACTACGCCGTCGAAGGGTGCGCGCAGGGTCTGGCGTGACAGCTCTGCGCGTGCCACGGAGATGGACGAACGCGCCTGCTGGACGTCCGCCTGCGCGGCCGTGCAGGCAGCCTGCTGCGTACGCGCCTGCGAACTGGCCCGCTCCACCGCCTCCTGGCTCACGAAGCGTTCCTCGCGCAGCTGGCGGGCGCGGTCGGCGTCGCGCTGCGCCTGGGTGGCTGCGAGGCAGGCCTGGTCGGCGCGTGCGCGCGCCGCATTCAGCCGGTCCTGCGCGAGGCGCACCTGGGCGCGCAGATCCTCGCTCCACAGCTCGAGCAGGATCTCGCCCTTGCGCACGCGATCGCCTTCGCGCACCAGCAGCCGGGCGATCTGCCCGCCCGACGGCGGCGCCAGCTTGGCGCGCCGGCAGGCGGTTACGGTCGCGGCCCGGGTATTGGCGACCGTACGTTCGACCGGCCCGCGCTCCAGGGCGGCGAGGGTGACGGCGACCGGTTCCGGCCGCGTCCAGAAAGTGACGGCCGCGCCGGCCAGGACGAGGGCCGCGAGGGTGAGCAGCCAGCGGGGCCGAATACGCATAAAGGGAGTGTCAAGTGATTGAAATTCTAAACGTACCAGATGACGGACAATGCGATGGAGCAGGCGTATCCCGTCTGGGATGCCATCGGGGCGGTTCCCATCAGGGAGTGCACCATCAAGGTGAAGCCCTCCAGACCGTTATGAGGCGACGCCCACGCGCTCCCGCCCGGGCCATCGTCAATGGAACGAGAACGAGAACCGATGCCTGCTTCCCCGCTAGCTTTCCTGCGCCGTCAGTCCCTCGCCACCAAGCTCACCTCGGGCGTGGTGCTTGGCTTTCTCCTGGTATTCGGGGGGTTCACCGTCGGGGTTGCCGTTCACACCACCAACGTGCTCGACGAGCGGGCGCTGAGCGAACTGACCCTGCAGGCGGAGCAGGCGGTCAAACTGCTGCACGCCACCGACGTCACGATGCGCGATTCGGCCAACCGGCTGACCAACGTGCTGCGCTCGCGGTATGCGGGGGATTTCACCCTCGAGACTAGCCAAACGCTGCTCGCTGGGACCCGCCAGGCGCCGCTGCTGCGCGCCGGTGGCGCCGTGGTCAACGGCAGCTTCGATGCGGTCGACCAGCTTGCACGCGACACCGAAGCCGCCGCGACCGTATTCGTACGGGATGGTGACGATTTCGTGCGCATTGCCACCAGCATCCGGGAGGAGGGTGGACGCCGCGCGGTCGGGACGGTGCTCTCGCCCACGCATCCCGCGCGTGAGAAGCTGCTGGCGGGCCAGGCCCACGTAGGCCCGGCCGAGCTGTTCGGGAAGACCTACATGACGCGCTACGAGCCGCTGGTGGATCGCAGCGGGCGCGTCATCGGCGCGCTGTTCGTGGGCATCGACTTCTCCGAGCGGCTCGCCGACGTGAAGAAGACGATTCGCGACGTGAAGATCGGCGACACCGGCTACATCTATGCGCTCGATGCCAATGCCGGCGATGCCTACGGACGGCTAACCATCCATCCTGCGCAGGAGGGAAAGAACATCGCCGGCGCCAAGGACAGCGACGGCCGCGAGTTCATCCGAGAGATCCTCGAACGGCGGCGCGGCACGATCACCTACCCCTGGCTGAACGCGAGCCTCAACGAGACCGAACCGCGAGAGAAGATCGTGGTGTTCACCGAGTTCCCGGAGTGGAACTGGGTGATCGGCGCCGGCAGCTACTCCGACGAGTTCTCCGCCGCCGCGCGCGAGATGACCAAGTACCTGGCAATGGCAAGCGTCCTGGCGATCGTCGCCCTCGCACTGCTCATGCGCGTGCTGGCCACGCGCATGATCGCGCGACCGCTGCGCGAGATGCTGGGGCACTTCGAATCGATCGGTGCGGGTCGTTACGACAATGCCATCGTGTCGCGCAGCGAAGACGAAATGGGGCGCTGCATGCAGGCACTGTCCGACATGCAGGACAGGCTGCGCGAGAACGTCGCTGAGATCGAACGGGCGGCACGGGAGAACTTGCGGGTGCGGCAGGCGCTGGACTGCATCGAGATGAACGTGCGCATCGCCGATCAGGACGGCACGCTGATCTACGTCAACCAGGCGCTCACCAAGACGCTCGAGCGCATCGAGCCGGAACTGCGCAAGCGTCGCCCGGATTTCCGCGCCGCGGAAGTCGTCGGCAAGAGCGTGGGCGTCTTCTACGACGACCCCCACGCGGCGCTGGAACGACTGCGCGGTCTGCGCGGTACCGCGCGCACGCGCATGGAGATCGGCGGCCGGACCTTCGACGTGGCCACCACGGCGATCGCCGACGCGAGCGGTGCGGCCGTGGGCAGCGTCGGCCAGTGGCTCGACGTCACCGAGCAGCTCGCCGCGGAGCGCGAGCTGGAGCAGGTGGTGGGTGCGGCGGCGCGCGGCGATCTCGAGCAGCGCATCGGGGTCGACGGCAAGGAAGGGTTCCTGCGCGTGATGGGCGAGGGGCTCAACAGGCTGCTCGTCGTGGTCAACGATTCGCTGAGCGAGCTATCGCGCGTGCTCCAGGCGATGGCGCGTGGCGACTTCTCCACGCACATCGAATCCAACGGTGACGGCATATTCGCCCGGCTGGGCAGCGATGCCAACGCCACCATCGAGCAGCTGCGGACGTTGATTGCGCAGGTGCGCGACTCGGCCGAGCAGATCGACACCTCGTCGCGCGAGATTGCCCACGGCAACTCGGACCTGTCGCAGCGGACCGAACAACAGGCCTCGGCGCTGCAGGAGACGGCCTCGAGCATGGAGGAGCTGACCTCCACGGTGAAGCAGAACGCCGAGAACGCCCGCCAGGCCAATCAGCTGGCCATCGGCGCCTCGGACGTGGCGGTGCGTGGAGGGAATGTCGTCGGCCAGGTGGTGATGACCATGGGCGAGATCAACGAGGCCAGCCGCAAGATCGCCGACATCATCTCGGTGATCGACGGCATCGCGTTCCAGACCAACATCCTGGCGCTCAACGCGGCCGTGGAGGCGGCGCGCGCAGGCGAGCAGGGACGCGGGTTTGCGGTGGTGGCCACCGAGGTGCGCAGCCTGGCGCAGCGCAGTGCCGGCGCTGCCAAAGAGATCAAGGCGCTGATCTCGGACTCGGTGG
>CAYLTE010000315.1:0-4430 GCA_964386195.1 uncultured Burkholderiales bacterium
GTGACATCCTGGAACACCGAGACCGCCAGGCCGAGGCGCGCGTGACGGCCGTGCTCTTCGTTCTGTTCCGCAAGCTGCCGGCTGATGATGGTCGTCGACGATTGCGCGAAGACCGCGCCGATGACGAATGCCACGGCAGGCGCGAGGCCCGCTGCCCATGCAATCAGGCCAACGCAGAGTGTGGTGAGCGCGACCTGCGCCGTCCCGAGCTTGAGCACAAGATGACGCAGGGCGTGAATCTGCGGCAGCGAGAAGTTGAGCCCGATCGTGAACAACAGGAACACGATGCCGAATTGCGCGATCGTGTATAGATGCTCGCCTGGAATAACCGGCCCCGCGGTATGTGGTCCCAGCAACACGCCGACGATGAGATAGGCCAAGCTGGAGGAAATGCTCAGCCGCCGGAACGCCAGCACGATCCCGACGGTACTGCCCAGCAGCAAGAGGACGTGGACGATGGTCTGGTCGATGTGCATGGTCCGCGATGGCAGGAGCTTCCGATCGGGGTACGCCAGAGGATGTCCGAAGTGCCTCGCCGCATCCTTGACACGGGTCAAGGATAATCGAGGAATCCCGTGGTGAGATTGTGGTCCATTGCGATGCAACCAATATCCTCGAATTTTCCGACAACGAGCGAGGTCACACGCATGCCGGCATTCCATTCCATCGTTGCCGCCACCGATCTGTCCGCCCCCGCCCGCCATGCAGCGGACAGGGCGGCCCGCCTGGCCCGGGATTGCGGCGCATCGCTCATGCTGGTGCATGTTGCAAGCGGATCAGCGCTGGATCAGCTGCGCCGCATTATCGGCGCAGAGGATGGTCTACCGCGCACGCTGCTGGACGACCGCCGCGGCCGACTCCACGAGTTGGCGAAGGCGCTGGCCGCCCGCTATGCCCTTTCCGTAGAAGATGAACTCGTCGTGGGAGCCTATGTCGACGAGATCATCCGGGTCGCCGGCGAGTGCAAGGCCGAACTGATCGTAACCGGCACGCGCGGCAGCGCCTTCGTACGCAATCACCTCGTCGGATCGACTGCCGAGCGGATCGTCAAGCGGTCCGGAACGCCGGTACTCATGGTGCGCCAAGTCGCGCACGAACCCTACCGACGCGTGCTGGTGCCGGTCGACTTCTCCGACTGGAGCGCGCAATCAGTCCGCCTGGCCCGTCAAGTGGCACCCGATGCGATGCTGGTCCTGATGCACGCGGTCAAGGTGCCATTCGAGGGACACATGCGCTACGCGGGCGTACGCGAGGAGCTGATCATGGAGTATCGAGGCCGAGCACGGATAGAAGCTCGCGAGCAGCTGGAGGCGATCGCCAGCGAGTTGGCGCTGTCCCGAGGGGAGTGGATCGGCGTGACCCCGGACGCGGGCGATGCCTGGATGCAGATCGTGCAGCAGGAACAGGAACAGGACTGCGATCTCGTCGTCATCGGCAAGCACGGACGCAATTTCGTCGAAGAACTCATTCTCGGCAGCACGACGCACATGGTCATGGTCGAAGCCTCGGGCGATGTCCTTGTGTCGACTGGCCACGTTTCATGACAAGCCCCGTGCACAACGATGGCTCGCGGGAGCAACCCGATCCGAGCTGGCATGCGGCGCAGGCAGCGCAGGCGTGTGCCGCCCTGTCCACCACTCCGGACGGCCTGGACGATGCACAGGCGGCTGAACGCCTGGCGCGCCACGGCCCCAATCGCCTTCCGCAGGCAGCACCGCGCAGTACGCTGGCCCGCTTCGTCGCTCAGTTCGACAATGTCCTCATTTTCGTGCTGATCGCAGCAGGCGTGGTCGCGGCCTTCCTCGGCCACCTGGTCGATGCCGGCGTCGTCTTCGGCGTCGTGCTGATCAACGGGGTGATCGGCTTCGTCCAGGAAGGGCGCGCCGAGAAGGCGCTGGCGGCGATCCGCGGCATGCTCGCGCCGCGCGCCTCGGTGCTGCGTGCCGGGCATCGCCGCGAGGTCGCTGTCGACAGCATCGTGCCCGGCGACATCGTCATCCTGGAGCCCGGCGACCGCGTGTCTGCCGACCTGCGCCTGCTACGTGCCCGCAATCTCCACATCGAGGAGGCGGCGCTCACTGGCGAGTCGGTCCCCGTGGAGAAGTCGCTCGAGCCGGTCGACGCCCAGGCGGCGCTGGCCGAGCGCACCTGCATGGCCTACGCCGGGACGCTGGTGACGGCCGGCCAGGGTACCGGGGTGACCGTTGCGACCGGCGGCTCGACCGAGCTGGGGCGCATCAGCGCGCTGCTCGAGGAGGTCACCACCCTGGAGACGCCGCTGGTGCGGCAGATGAACGTGTTCGCGAAGCGCCTGACCGGGGCGATCCTGGTCGTGTGCGCGCTCGTCTTCCTGTTCGGCCTGTTCGTGCACGCCTACCCTGCGTCCGAGCTGTTCATGGCAACGGTCGGGCTGGCGGTCGCAGCCATCCCGGAAGGGCTGCCAGCGGTCATGACCATCACGTTGGCCATCGGTGTGCAACGCATGGCGCGGCGCAATGCCATCGTGCGTCGCCTGCCAGCGGTCGAGACACTGGGTTCGGTGACGGTGATCTGTTCGGACAAGACCGGGACCCTCACGCGCAACGAGATGACGGTCGGCGCAGTGGTGACCGCTGCCGCCGCTTACGAGGTATCGGGAGCCGGCTACGCGCCGCATGGCGGATTCTCGCTGGACGGGCGCGAAGTCCCTCCCGAGAGGGCGCCGCTGCTGCTAGAGATCGCGCGCGCCGCTGGCCTGTGCAACGATGCCCGGCTGGTGGAGCAGGAGGACGGGTGGACGGTGCATGGCGACCCCATGGAAGGCGCGCTGCTCACCCTTGCCGTCAAGGGAGGAATCGAGCTCGATTCGGAAGGCAAGCGCCTCGCCCGCGTGGACGCCATCCCCTTCGACGCGGACCACCGCTTCATGGCCACGCTGCACCACGATCACGACGGTAACGCGCTGGTCTACGTCAAGGGAGCCCCCGAACGCGTGCTGGGGATGTGCGACACCCAGGCCTCGAGCGGCGTTGCCCCGCCCCTGGAGCCCGCGACGTGGCATGCGGCAATCGAGCGTCTCGCCGCAACGGGACAGCGGGTGCTGGCGGTTGCCATGCGCCAGATGCCGGTCAGCCACGCGGAACTGCGCTTCGCCGACGTCGAGAGCGGGCTCACCCTGCTCGGCCTGCTTGCACTGGTCGATCCGCCGCGCACGGAAGCGGCGGAGGCGGTGCGCGAGTGCCGCGGCGCCGGCATCCGCGTCAAGATGATCACCGGCGACCACGCCGTGACGGCAAAGGCCATTGCCGCACAGCTCGGTTTCCAGAACGTCGCCGATACGCTGACCGGACCGGACATCGAGGCGTCGACCGACGAACAACTGCGTGAACATGCCGCGCGCGTGGACGTGTTCGCCCGGGCAGCGCCCGAGCACAAGCTGCGTCTGGTGCAGGCGTTGCAGGCGGCTGGCCATGTCGTATCGATGACCGGCGACGGTGTCAACGACGCGCCCGCGCTCAAGCGCGCCGACGTCGGCGTCGCGATGGGACGCAAGGGGACCGAGGCGGCCAAGGAGGCAGCGGAGATGGTCCTTGCCGATGACAACTTCGCCTCGATCGTCGCCGCCGTGCGCGAAGGCCGCACGGTCTACGACAACCTCAAGAAGACCATCGGCTGGACCCTGCCCACCAACGGCGGCGAAGCCCTCACCATCATCGCCGCGATCCTGTTCGGTCTCACCCTGCCGCTGACCGCGGCGCAGATCCTGTGGATCAACATGGCCACTGCCGTCACGCTCGGACTGACGCTGGCGTTCGAGCCGACCGAACCCGGTGTTATGCACCGCCCGCCGCGCGGTTCCAAGGAACCCCTGCTGTCGCGCTTTCTGGTGTGGCGCGTGCTGTTCGTGTCCGCGCTCTTCGCCACCGCAGCGTTCGGCGTGTTCTGGTGGGCGCAGAACAACGGGCGCACGCTGGAAGAAGCGCGTACGTTGGTCGTCAACACGATCGTCATGCTGGAGGTGTTCTACCTGTTCAGCGTACGTTACCTGCACGCAAGCTCGCTCAGCCTGCGGGGATTGCTGGGGACGCGCGCGGTGCTGATCGGGGTGGGAACGGTGGCCGTGCTGCAGCTTGCCTTCACCTATCTTCCACCGATGCAGGCGCTGTTCGAGACGCGCGCCGTCAGCGTAAGCGAGGGTGCGGCGATCGTCCTGATCGGCGTGGCGCTTCTCGCAATCCTGGAAGCGGAGAAACTGGTCTGGCGCCGCCTGGGCGCGGCGACCGACTGAGCCCTATTCGCCCGCGACGGTCATCCGGTCGATCAGCACCGAGCCGCAGCGGCGCGCACTTCGCGCCACGACGTCGTTGCCGATGGCGGCGATTCCCTTGAACATCGTCTTCAGGTTGCCGGCGATGGTGATCTCGTGCACCGGGTAGGCGATCGCGCCATTC
>CAYLTE010000316.1:0-4395 GCA_964386195.1 uncultured Burkholderiales bacterium
CGTGATGCGTGTAGGCATCGACGGGCTGGGCGAGCAGCGCCAGCAGGTGACCGGCGGCTGATTCCCACGGCCCGCGCAGCGCTCGAAAAGCGGACCTGCGGGTCCGCTTTTTCGTTGTCTCTGGCATGGTCGCTGCATCCGCCACAGGCACTGCCTGTACGGAGAATTTTCACAATGGGAACCCGGCACTTCCGCTCCACCAAAGCCCGCCCGATCCTCAACGACCGCGACTATCGCGCAGCCAAGGAGATCGTCGAGCGCGAACTCGAGCAGGAGCACAGCGATGCAGTCTGGGCGCGGATCGAAGCGCTGATGCGCGAGATCGCGTTGTACGAGACGCGCTTCCTGAACGGCGAGGACGGCGACGCGACGGACTGGATCGAGTACGCGTACGAGTCGAGCCTGAACGAGCGCAAGCCTCGGCGACGGCGCTGGTCCGATAGCGACGACGCGGACGACTGACCCGCAGGCCACCTTACGGCCGCACCTGCACGAAGACAAACGCCTGACATTTCTCGACACCGCATTCACGGCACCCGTCTAATCGTTGCGCGAGCCCGAACAGGGCCAGGCGCCAGCGAGAGGAGACGGCGATGGGAAGCAGATTTCCGGTCGGGACCCCCTACCAGGCACGACCGATTCTCAACACCCGGGACTACGACCACGCGCGTAGGCGCCTGTCGGAGGCGCTGGGCCAACCCGGCTGGTTGCGGGACGAGGACCGAATCGAATCGCTGTCGCTGGCAGTGACCGCGTTCGAGCGGCGCATCCTCTCGCGCGAGCCGCAGCTGTGCGTGGAGTGGGCGGAATGCGTGTTCGTGCCGGCACTCGAGGATAACGACTGCCCCCGGCGCCGCTGGTCCGATCCCCCACGCCGCGCCAACGACGACGCCTGACCGGCCTGCTCTGCGGGCGCCTCGCATGCCGCGGCAGATGCGGGGCCGCTAGAATTGCACGATGAGCACCCACCGCCTGTGTACGGCTCCGATGATGGATTGGTCGGACCGTCACTGCCGGACCTACTTCCGGCTCCTCGCCCCGAACGCGCGCCTGTACACCGAGATGGTGACGACCGGCGCGCTGCTCCACGGCGACGTCGAACGCCACCTGGCGTTCGCAGAATCCGAGCATCCCGTCGCCCTGCAGCTGGGCGGAAGCGAGCCGGACGACCTGGCACGCTGCGCCGAACTCGGTGCGCGTTGGGGCTACGACGAGATCAACCTGAACTGCGGCTGTCCATCGGAACGCGTGCAACGCGGTGCGTTCGGCGCCTGCCTGATGGCCGAACCGGAACTCGTCGCGCAGTGCGTGAGCGCCATGCGCGCGGCGTCCGGCATCCCGGTCACCGTCAAGCACCGGCTCGGCCTGGATCACGACGAGGAGCACGCCTTCGTACACCGTTTCGTCGACGCGGTTGCGCATGCCGGCTGCGAAACGGTGATCGTGCACGCGCGCAATGCCGTGCTGAAGGGGCTCAGCCCCAAGGACAACCGCAGCATCCCGCCGCTGCGCTACGAGGCGGTTCACCGGCTGAAGCGGGAGTTTCCGCAACTGAACATCGTGGTCAACGGCGGCATCGCCTCGTGCGCCGAAGCACTCGCCCACCTGCGCATGGTCGACGGCGTAATGCTCGGCCGCAGCGCCTATCACGACTCCTGGGTGCTGGCCGACATCGAGAGGGCGCTCGGTGGGACACCCCCACACTCGCGCCAGGCGGTCGCACGTGAGATGTACGTTTACGCGCGCGCTGAAGTCGCGCGCGGAATTCCTCTGCGCGCAATCGCTCGTCACATCCTAGGACTGTTCCACGGCCAGCCACGCAGCCGGGCATGGCGCCAGCTACTGTCCGACGCGAACGCGCTCGCGTGCAACGATGCGAACCTGATTCTGCGCGCGCTCGAAGCGGTGGAAGTGGCGCCCGCGACGGCCTGATCCTCTGGCCCAGCCCGCTGACCGCGGCGGGCGAGTTGTTGCACGGCCTAGCACTTTTTTCCCGGTTACGCGCGTGTCGCGGCATGGCTACACTTGCGAATCGCCCGGCCCGGTCCACCGACCGCCCGCCGGGCGCCGGAGCAGGTCGAGGAACGAATGGACAAGGTCAGCCCGCGCAGGAATGCGCGCCGCAGTCGAAGAAGGGTGCCGCGCAAGCCGCAGGAGACGGCGCGTGCCGCCCTTCTCGCTGCGCCACCGCCGGATCCGGCACTGGATCTCGATGCTCTGACCGAAGCACCGCGCCGCCTGGTGGGCGAGGCGCGTGTCCAGGGCATGCTGGTGGTCGGCCTGTGCGCGGCCTTCTCCCTGATCGGGCTGCTAATGATGATGCAGGGCAGCGCCCGCATCCGGGAGGCCCGCCAGGTCGAAGGCTGGCACACCGCCTCGGGGCTGGTTGAGACGTCGGACGTATACGCCGCGCCCGGGTCGCAGGGCGAACAGTGGCGACCGCACGTGAGCTATTCCTACGCGGTCGGCGGGCGCCTGATCCACTCGACCCGCATCGCCATGAGCAAACCTCGCCCGGAGGACAGGCGGGAGAAGGTGCTCGCCTGGCTGTCCCGTTACCCGGTCGGTGGGAGCGTGACCGTGCACTACGACCCCCGCGACATCACGCAGTCGGTGCTGGAAACGGCGACGCCGGTGTCAGCCTATGTGAATCTGCTGTTCGGATGCGTTCTTGCGCTGATGGGACCTGCACTGCTCGCGTTGTTTCGCCGCGCACCGCCGGAGCGCAGACGCTGGGCCGCGCATCCCGATCCTGCCGTGCCTAGTGCCCCATCGACCGGGGCGTGATTCGGCTTACCCCCGTATCGTCAGCAGCCAGTTCAACCGATCTCTTTCTTCGCGTTGCAGCGGCGCCCGCGCGCGCGGCGGGCAGCGGCACGAGTGCCGCTGCCGGTCCCGGTGCGCGCCGCGGGATCATTCGCGGAAGCGGACGCTGCCGATTTCGAAACCGGGCGAGACGCAGACACCAGCGCCAACCATCTCGATCTTGCGGCCGGCGAAATCTGATTTCTCCCAGCCCGCCGCGGCACCCGATTCGACCATGTAGGACCGCGCCCCGGAAATCCCTGCACCCGCGAGGTTGGACGTGCTCGCCTGCACGCGCTTGGCATCGCCCGAGCAGTCTTCGCTCGAATAGAGCGCGAGCGCGCCACCTTTGCCTGCCCCGGACTCGGGCTGCGCAGCAGCAGCCGGTGACGTGCTCGCCGCCGGCACTTCGCACTTGCCCGCCTTGGCGCGGGTGGGGCGCTTGCACTTGAGCGAGCACTCCAGCCCTGCCGTCAATTCGTCGTTGGCTTCGATGTCGTAGGACTTCTTGTCCTTGCAACGGCAGCAGAAGTCATCGGCCCACACCGTACCCGCAATCGCGGACAAGGCGACGACCGTGAACGAACGCGCGAGAAATCTGCCAAGAGCCGAATTCATTGCTTCTCCTTCTCAGTACGAGTGGTAGTCTAAGCGTCGAAATCCATCGCAGAAAACGAGGCGACACTCGATCGGAACGCCTGCCCGCCGCGACACGAGTGCCGACGGTCGGGGGCAACGCGAGGAAGGATGATGGCATGAATGACAGGGCCGGTGCAGCGCGCCGCGTGCGCGTGTGGGATCTCCCGGTACGGCTGTTCCACTGGACACTCGTCGCGTTGCTGGCGACGTCGTGGATCAGCGCGGAAATCGGCGGCAACGCCATGCAGATCCACGAGTGGAGCGGCATGAGCGTGCTCGCCCTGGTCGTGTTCCGGCTCGCATGGGGATTCCTGGGAAGTACGCACGCGCGGTTCACTTCGTTCGTGCGCTCGCCTCTGGAAGCGCTGCGCTACGGACGCACGCTCTTAAGCGCGCACTCGCCGCGCCATCTCGGCCACAACCCGCTCGGGGGCTGGATGGTGCTCGCCCTGCTCGCCAACCTGACCGTGCAGGCGGGAACCGGGTTGTTCGCCAACGACGACATCATGATCGAAGGGCCGCTCGCCGTGCACGTGTCCAAGGACACCAGCGATCTGCTGACCCAGGTGCACGAAATCAGCTTCAACGTGCTGCTGGTGCTGGTCACGCTGCACATCGCGGCTGCGCTGTTCTATCTGTTGTTCAAGCGCGAGAACCTGATCGTGCCGATGATCACCGGTTCCAAGAACGTTGACGACGACGCGCCCCCCAGCCGGGGCGGATCGGTGTGGCTGGCGGCGCTGCTGCTGGGCCTCAGTGCGGGCGCCGTGTGGCTGGTCGCGCGCGGTTGACGTGCGGGCCTAATAATTCACGGAATCGATCCGGACTCCCGGTGTCACCCGACCGCCTCCGGTTGTCGCCCGACCGCCTCCGGTGTCATTCCGACCGTAGGGAGGAATCCTCGTCGTGGGACGCTGCAAAGCGAGGATCCCTCGCTGACGCTCGGGATGA
>CAYLTE010000317.1:0-2684 GCA_964386195.1 uncultured Burkholderiales bacterium
GGGTGATGGAAGGGGCGGCGACACCGGCCGGCTTCATCCTCGTGGGCGGCTTCTTCGGGGTAAGTCCCAGGCTGAAGCCCGATGACTACGACCCCGAGGGCGCGCGCAAGCTCCTGGCGGAGGCCGGGTACCCGGACGGCTTCGCGCTTACGGTGCATGGGCCGCGCGACCGTTTCATCAATGACGAGAAGGTACTGCAGGCAGTCGGCCAGATGCTGGTCCGCATCGGCATCGATACGAAGGTTGTCGTGCAGCCCTGGCAGGTCTTCGCCAGCCAGGCGAGCACGCCGAACTACGCCTACAGCGTGATGCTGGTGGCAAACTACGCCACCACGGGCGAGGCGTCGTTTCCCCTGCGCGCGCAGGTGGCGACGGTCGACCCGCAGAAGGGCATGGGTGCGCAGAACCGCGCCAGGTACTCGAATCCGCGGATCGATGCCCTGCTCGCCCAGGCGATGACGACCATCGACGATGCGAAGCGTGAGGCGATCCTGTTCGAGGCGACCGAGGCCACGATGGCCGATCAGGCAAACATCCCCCTCTTCGCGCCGGACAATCTCTCCGCATTGCGCAAGGGCCTGCAATTCGCCGCACGGGCCGATGGCCTCATGGCGGCGCAGATGGTGACGCCCGCCGGGTGAAGGATCGGCCGGTGCTTGCGTACCCGTGCGCAAGCACCGGCTAACCCGCCTCCTGCCGCCCCATCAGGATCGTTCTACGCGACGCTATCAACGGCGTGCGCCGCCAAGGCGTTGTCCGTGTAGATCTCGGCGTAGCCCGCGCGGATCATCTCGGTGATCTGATCCAGCCGCCGGCCGATATGCTGCCGCATGAGCGATGTGGCGCCCTCCGTATCACGTGCCCGCAGGAAAGATACGATGGTCAGATGCTCGCTCTGCGTCCCCGCGCGCCGGTGCTGCATGTCGATCCACCGGATAAACCTTATGCGCTCGTTGAGCGAGCGGAGGCAGCGCACGAATTCCGCGTTGCCGGAAAGCGCTGCCAATCGTTCGTGGAATTCTTCATCCAGGCTGAGCAGGCGCAGCGCCTGGGCATCGTCATCCGGCATATCGCGGCTGCGTTCCGCGAAGGCAGCCAGCTCCTCCACAGCCTCGGACGAGGCTCTCCCGCAGGCCAGTATCAGGGCTCCGGCCTCCACGGCTGCCCGGAACTCATAAAGCGTCAGCACCTGCTGCGGATCGAGCGGGCGAACGAAGTAACCCCGATTGGTCGTGGGGACGAGAAACCCTTCCGACGAAAGCCGGTTCAATGCCTCACGCAATGGAGTCCGACTGACGCCGAGGTTGCGCGACAGCTCCACTTCGTTGACCCGATCACCCGGTTTGAGCCGGAAGGTGACCGCCATTGCCTTCACCTGTTCGTAGATGCGGTCAGTCGTGCGTGGCGTCATCGTCACGAGAGGGCTCCTCGATCCTTGCTCCGGCGTTAGCAAGATCAGCGATCTCAGGCCACCAGCAGGTGGCCTCCGTCCCGGGGCTTCCCGCCCTACTCAACAACGCATGGAGAGCGTCAAGTGCGGCAATGGTGCCGCCGTCGAGCCGGGCGACGTAGATGTGGGGCCACTGCGCGGCGATCCCCCTCGCCTGCGACAGCTCGATCCCGAGACGGTCGCACAGGACACGCGCGACCAGTCCCGCATTGTCACACCCGATGGCGACGGTAGCTGCCATGGCGTCGAGAAATCGCGCGAGCGTCTGGGGATGGGCGGCCGCGAACCTTGTCGCGGCTGCGGTGACACCGAGCACCGGCTTGCTCGGAAGCCCGGTCAGGGCCTTCCACTCCCGGGCAAAGTCGGACAGCAGCACCCGCTCGGGGGGAACGGTCAGCGCACGGACTGAGACTGCTTCGACCTGCCCGAGGGCGAGCATCTCCAGCAGTTCGGCTTCGGTCCCATGCCTAGGCGTGTAGGAACCCGGGCCCAGTCCGTGATTGCGCTCCAGCATGGCCGCAGCAAGCAGATGGTTGGTCGTCTCCGGCGGCGCGAGGCCAATCCGTGCGCCTCGCAAGCTGCCGAAATCCTCGTAGCCGGTTCGGCCGAGAAAGCAGGCGTGACCCAGTTGCGATCCCTGCACGACGCGCAAGGCCCCGCGTTCACCGGCGCTCCGCATGGCGTGCAGCGCACTTGCACCGATCACCACATCCGCCCGCCGCTCCTCCGCGGCCCGCAAGGCAAGCTCCGGCGTGGACTGCGGAAGAAACACCGGCTCCAGGCCGAACCGCTCGCATTGGGCCGTCTCCCGCAGGACTTCGGTGAAGGGCAGGCTGAAGCCGCCTGGCCACCATGCAATCCTGATCGGTTCGGTCACGCTCACCGACGCGCCTTCAGGATGCCCTCACCAGCGAGGATGAGCGTCGAGACGAAGGCGAGGAACAGCACCGACACGGCCGTGAGCGCCGGCGTGAACTGCGTCAGCGACTCGGTCCACATCTGCTTCGGCAGTGTCGTGGTCAGGCCGCCGCTTATGAAGAGTGCAACGGTCCGATCAACGAAGGACCGGACCAACGCCAGCAGAAAGGCGCTGCCCCGCGCGGCCGAGACGAGCGGTCTGGTCGGTTCCAGCCTGCTCTTCGCGCTGCTGCACCTGGCGCGCTTCACCAGCTCGCGCGGCGCGGGCGGCGCGCGCTTCGAGGTCGGGCACTTCACGTGGCTGTGCCTGGCGGGC
>CAYLTE010000317.1:2694-4367 GCA_964386195.1 uncultured Burkholderiales bacterium
GGCCGAGACGAGCGGCAGCGTGATCAGCCGCATCACCGTCAGAGGCTTTGCGCCGGAGACCGAAGCCGCCTGGTCGATCCGCCAGTCGTACCGCTTGAAGGCGGCCAGCAGGGTCAGGGTTGCGAAGGGCAACGCGAACAGCGTGTGCCCCATCACGAGCGCAAAGGACGTTCCGATGATCCCAAGACGCGCGAAGAAGTAGTAGAGGCCGAGCGCGATGATGATGTGCGGGAAGATCATCGGCGCCATCAGCAGCGCCATGAACCCGCCCCGGAAGCGGAAGGGATGACGTGTGAGCTGTATGGCCAGCGGAAGCGCCAGCAGCACCGACAGCGTGGCTGTCGCGACCGCGACACTGACCGACCGCCACGCGGCACTGCGCCATATCGGGGACCGCATCACCTCGCCGAACCAGTCCACCGTGAAGCCGACGGGAGGCCAGACGACGAACTCCGTCCTGGAGAAGGCAATGGGGATGACGAAGAGGATGGGCAGGATCAGGAAGGCGATCAGCAGGCCCGGCAGCAGCGCGCCCAGAAGGTGCCGCACCGTGCGTCGCGGCCCCGACGGCAGGGCGCGCAGCATCAGTTCCAGAGCCGCGACGAAGAGATCGCTGATCCGGCCGATCGCGGTGAGCAGCCGCCGCGGGCGCCCCGGCCCGGGTGGGTGCCGGCCCTCCGTGCCGCTGGACAGGCTGGCGTCACTGAACAGCACCTGCGCGCCGACAAGTCGCTCGAACAGCAGGAAGATGAGCACGGACGTCACCAGAAGCATGACGCCGATGGCGCCGCCAAAGCCCCAGTCGCTCATCTCGTCGGCGTGAAAGATGACGACCTGAGAGATCATCATGTTGGAAGGACTGCCCAGCAGCGCCGGGATGACGAAGAAGCCGAGCGAGGCGATGAAGACGAGCAGGGCGGCGGCGGCTATGCCCGGTGCGGCAAGAGGCAGGTAGACGACCCAGAACGCGCTGCCGGGTCGCGCACCAAAGGTCTGCGCGACCCGGGGAAGGCGGGGATCGATATTGTCGAGCACGCCATAGATGGCGAGGATCGCGATGGGCAGCATCGCATGGACCATGCCGACCAGGACCGCAGCCTCGTTGAACATCAGATCGTAGGGACCGTCGAAGCCGATCCACATCAGCGTCGAGTTGATGGCGCCATGCCGGCCGAGCAGGATCATCCAGCCGAACGCACGCACCAGGAAGCTCGTCCAGAACGGCAGCAGCACCAGAAAGAGCGCGACGCGCCGCAGCCCCGGCCGTGCGTTGGCCAGGAAGTAGGCGACCGGAAACCCGAGCACTGTGGACAGCGCGGCCGTGATCAGCGAGATGCGCACGGTGTTGAGCAGGACCTGCACATAGACCGGCGAGCTGAACAGCCGCGCATAGTGGTCCATCGTCGGCTCGCCGGCGCGGTTGAGGACGCTGAGGATCAGCAACCGGCCCGTGGGCAGCAGGAAGAAGGCGATGAGGAACAGGACCGTCGCCATCAATGCCAGCGACAGGACGGGATGCCTGAGCCGGCGCAGGGCTGTCATGGATCCGCCTTGCGCAGCACCACCGTGTCCGCGACGCGCCAGCCCAGGCGCACCTCGGCGCCCGGTGTCAGGCGCGCCATCCCGCGATCGGTCAGCCACGTCACGCCGTGCACAAGGATCGACGCCGCCAC
>CAYLTE010000318.1:0-4362 GCA_964386195.1 uncultured Burkholderiales bacterium
CCCATGAGCTTTCCCTTCCGCATCGGCCAGGGTTTCGACGTGCACGCGCTGGTTCCGGGGCGGGCGCTGATCGTGGGGGGTGTCAACATCCCGTTCGAGCAGGGGCTTCTCGGACACTCCGACGCCGATGTGCTGCTGCATGCGCTCACCGATGCGCTGCTGGGCGCAGCGGGCCTGGGCGACATCGGCCGGCTGTTTCCCGATACCGATCCGGCGCATGCCGGCGCCGACAGCCGCGCCCTGCTGCGCGAAGCGTTCGCGCGCGTGCGGGCCCAGGGCTGGGTGGTGGTGAACGTCGACGCCACGCTGATCTGCAAGGCGCCACGCATCCTGCCGCATGCCCCCGCGATGGTGCGCAACATCGCCGCCGATCTCGGCATGGACGAGGACGCGATCAACATCAAGGGCAAGACGACGGAGAAGCTCGGCTTCACTGGGCGCGGCGAAGGCGTCGCGGCGCAGGTCGTGGCCTTGCTCGCCCGCGCGGAGCATGACTGAGGACACCACGGAGGAGGGCGTGTCGGACCGGGGTGTGGCGGACCACCAGCGGGTGTTCTTCGCGCTCTGGCCGGATGCCGCCACCGCAGCGGCCTTGCATGCGCGCGCCAGCGGCCTGAAGACTTCGTGCGGTGGTCGCGCGATGCGTCGCGACACGCTCCACCTGACGCTGGCCTTTCTCGGCGAGGTCGCGGCCAAGCGGCTCGAGGCCCTGCAGGGGATCGCACGCTCCATGCGCATCGAGCGCTTTACGCTGGCGCTGGACCGCATCGGAAGCTGGCACGGCAATCGCGTCCTGTGGTGCGGTCCGTCCCGGTCAACCGCCGCGCTGGACGAACTCGCCCGGGCGCTGGCAGAGCGCTTGGCTGCGGCGGGCTTCGCGCTCGAGGCGCGCGGCTTCTCGCCCCACGTGACCCTGGTCCGCAACGCGCAGCGGGCGCCCGTCGCGCAACAGGCCGAGGCAATCCATTGGCCGGTGGCGAGTTTCGTGCTGGTCGCTTCGGAGCGCACGGCCAAGGGAGCAGGTTACCGCGTCCTCGCGCGCTGGCCACTGGCGGGCGATGGCAAGCCGGCGCCTTGGCGAACGTCGTGAAATGAAAACGGGGCGCCCAGCGCCCCGTCGTTTGTGGAGCCCCGATCGGGTGGCTCCGGTCTCCTGAGTGGAGACGATCGATTCAAGTGTTTGTTGCGTTCAGCAAATTGGGTGAAGCCCTGGCGTTACCTTCAAACGCTTCCTCCTTTGCCCCGGCCAGGCGGCCTTCGGCGAGTGAATGCGTGGTCTTGAAGCGAAGCGAGAAGCCCTCCATCAAAGAAAGATTGCCGACCCCAGACGTTCGCCGAGTTCGTTCTCGGGCGTCTTGGTGTAGTCCTTTTCGAATCGGTCGGTGATCAACTGTGCCGTGGGGCCGTCGATGACCGAATTCAGCAAGCCCATGAAGGCGGGTGGTGCGATCAGGATGGCGCGTTTGAATGCATTGCTGGTTCGCCCTTGGTAGAGCGCCTGGGCGAGTTCCTGCGCAAAGATCTTGGCCTCGTGTTGTTTGGGAAGCGTCTGCGGCTGCATCGAGCCGCCGCCGGAGCCGACCGAGCCCATCGCTCCAGCACGGTCGGAGACGAGATCGCCGTTTTTCTGTCTGCTTTCGGGGTGGATCAGTTCCTTGACCAGCGTCAGCCCCTTGTTGGGGCCGAGGTTCGCGTACAGCTTCGCCAGGCTGGCGTTGGCAACCAAAATCCAGGTCATGGCCATGAAGCACCCTCCGTTGCTAGGGGACGAGTTGGGGCCGCCGCGGCGGCAACGACAGGTTCGAACGACAGATGCGCTTCCAGCTTAGGCCAGACCGGCGGG
Organism: uncultured Burkholderiales bacterium; assembly: GCA_964386195.1. Taxonomy (GTDB): domain Bacteria; phylum Pseudomonadota; class Gammaproteobacteria; order Burkholderiales; family SHXO01; genus SHXO01. Next base: position 1,844 of record CAYLTE010000318.1, read on the forward strand.
GTCTGCCAACGTCGATTGTTTCCGGCATGTGAAAACAGCTTGCGAGCGAGGCGACGCGTGACGCTGGCGGGGGCGCGACCAGGCCGCCGCAGCCGGCGTCGGAGGTCCGTTGCCGGTTCGCCGGGGCTCAGAAAATGCCCATCTCGACGCCGGCCGCCATCGCCTCCCCGAGCTCGGCGGCGTCGGCGAGCGCCGCGTCGGTGATCGCCTTGCGCACGATCAGCGCATCGGCCACCGCCTTCCAGCCGTATCCGTTGGCGATGCGGCCGATCTCGCGGACGGCGCCGCTCCCGTCATTGCCGGCGCTCACGAAGATCGCGTAGGGAAGTCCGGTGAGCTTGCCCTCGCAGGGGTAGTAGGTGCGATCGAAGAAGTCCTTGAGTGCCCCGGACATGTAGCCGAAGTTCTCCGGCGTGCCCAGCAGCAGGCCATTGCAGGCGAGCAGGTCGTCCGTGCCGGCATCGAAGGCGCGCTTGATCACGGTCTCGACCCCCTGCACCCGCCGCGCCCCGGCAAATGCTGCGTCGGCGAGCCGGCCGGTATTGCCGCTCTGGGTGTGATAGACGATCAGCAGTCTTCTGGGCTCAGCCATGGGGTGGTTCCTCCGACGTGGCGCCCGCCCTTTCGCGCAGTTCGCGCGCAGCCGGGTCGAGCCCGTAGAGCTGCGCGAGTTGCGCGTAGACCGCTGGAAAGCGGGCGCGCAGACGTCCCGGGCTCTCGAAGAAGGCTTCCGAAACGACGGCGAAGAACTCCCCCGGATGTTCCGCGCCATAGGGATCGATATCGGTCTCGGCGCCGCGATCGACCTCGTCGCAGAACGCCACATACGCGTCCTCGAAAGCATCGGCCCAGGCCGCGCGCGACATCCCCGGACGCAAGCGGGGCAGGCCATCGACCCCGCCGTTCTCCATGTCGAGCTTGTGCGCGAACTCGTGGATCACCACATTCACGCCGGCAGGCCCGTCGTCCTCCCCGAACCAGGAGAGCAGCACCGGTCCGCCCTCCCAGGCTTCGCCAAGCACCTCGTCATCGTATTCGTGAAGCACGCCCGCCTCGTCGACGATGCGCCTCGGAATGACGAAGTCGCCGGGATAGACGACCACGCCGACCCATCCGTCGTATGCCTGCAGGCCGATGTTGAGCACCGGCAGGCAGGCCTGGAGGGCGATCGCCAGCAACATGTCGTCATCGAGCTGCAGGCCCTGGGCGCCGTGGAACTCCTTGCGACGCAGGAGCACGAGCGCCATGTCGCGCAGGCGGCCGCGATCCTGCGGCGGCAGGTAGTCGAGGAAGGGCAGGGTGCGCTCCACCCGCTGCCAATGTTCGGCGCTGATCTCGGGTGCGGGTGCGGCAAGACCCAGAAGTCGTCTGACGAAGCCCAGCATCGGAAGGTTTGACGTTCGATCGTGTGTGATGAAGCGGGCGAAAGCGCAGGTACGGCGTGGGAATCATCGCACACGGTGCATGTGCGGGACGAGCGGGGTGAGCCTCATTGCGCGACCGAAGACGCGATCGACGGATAGTCCGATGTGGGATAATCGCGCCATGGTTTCCGTCACTCACGCCATCGCCCAGGGCGATACCGCCGCCCCGATCGACCTCCTGTCTGCCGGCCTCGAGGCGGAGGATCGCAGACGTCTCGAGGATGCCCTCGACTGGATTGCCGAGCTCTACGAAGGCAAGGTTCTCGGTACCGGCGAGGCGATCTGGACGCACGCGCTTGGTGCCGCCCTGATCGCGGCTTCGCTTCGCCTCGACGCCGAGACGCGGCTGGCGGCGCTGCTGTTCGCCGTCTGGGAAGAGCTCGAGGACCCGGCCGAAGAACTCGTCGGCCGCTTCGGCGCGGTCGTCGCCGGTCTGGTGCGTGGTCTGCACAGGCTCAACGGACTGCGCGTGCTCACCCGCCTGACCGCGACCACCTCGGCACCCGAGATTCGCGCCCAGACCGAGGTCCTGCGCAAGATGCTGCTGGCGATGGTCGAGGACATTCGCGTCGTGCTCGTGCGGCTGGCCTCGCGCACCCAGACCCTGCGCTACTACACCGACCTGCCGGGCGACGCGCGGGTGGATGTGGCGCGCGAGAGCCTGGACATCTACGCCCCGCTCGCCAACCGCCTGGGCGTGTGGCAGATCAAGTGGGAACTCGAGGATCTGTCGTTCCGCTTCATCGAGCCCGACACCTACAAGCGCATCGCCAAGATGCTGGACGAGCGCCGCGTCGAGCGCGAGCAGTTCATCGAAGACGCGATCGCGCGCCTGCGCAGCGAGCTCGCGACGGTGGGAATCGAGGCCGAGATCACCGGACGTGCCAAGCACATCTACAGCATCTACAACAAGATGCGGAAGAAGCGCCTCGACTTCTCGCAGGTCTTCGACATCCGCGCCCTGCGCGTGCTCGTGCCCGAGATCAAGGACTGCTACACCGTCCTCGGCATCGTGCACCAGATGTGGCACCCCATCCCGCAGGAGTTCGACGACTACATCACCAAGCCCAAGGGCAACAACTACCAGTCGCTGCA
>CAYLTE010000319.1:0-4350 GCA_964386195.1 uncultured Burkholderiales bacterium
CATGGCCATCGGATTCGCCTCGTACATCAGGCGCAGCTTTCCCTTGGGCGCCTTCGCCGTCGGCGGATACATGAACACGCCGCCCTTGAGCAGGATGCGGTGTACGTCTGCGACCATCGAGCCGATGTAGCGACTCGAATAGCCGTTGCCCTGGGCCCAGTCCAGATAGTGCTGATACCCCTCGGGAAAGCTGCGCCGGTTGCCTTCGTTGACCGAGTAGCTCTTGCTCGCCGCCGGTACGCAGATGCCGCGCTCGACCAGCATGTAGGCGCCGACCTCGGGATCGAGCACGAACATGTCGACGCCGTTGCCCACGCTCAGCACGAACACCGTGGACGACCCGTACAGCACGTATCCCGCCGCCACCTGGTGCACACCCTTCTGCAGCAGCGAGCCGTGCGCGTCGCGCGCCCGCCGGTCGTGGCGCAGGATGCTGAAGATCGTTCCCACTCCGCCGCATACATCGAGGTTGGAGGATCCGTCCAGCGGGTCGAACAGCACGCAGTAGCGGCGTTCGCCATCCGGGTCGTCGCGCAGGATCACCGGTTCCTCGTTCTCCTCGGAGGCGACGATGGCCACCCCCTCGCGGCCCCCCAGCGTGCGCAGCAGGATCTCGTTGGCGATCACGTCCAGCTTCTGTTGTTCTTCTCCCTGCACGTTCTCGGCCCCGGCGACACCCAGAACGTCCTCGAGACGCGCCCGACGTACCCGGGCCGCGATCATCTTGGTGGAGATCGACATCGCCGAGAGGATCCAGGACAAGGCGCCGGTCGCGTCCGGAAATCGCGATTCCTGCTCGAGGATGTGCGACTGGAGCGTGACGATCGGACGGGCAAAGGTCGGGTGCGGGGCAGCGGCCATGGGTTCCTCGAACGGAAAATTGCGGGGCAGGAGTGTGCCACACGCCCGCCTCAGCGCACACCCTGTGCGGTAAGGAATTCCGCTCGTTTCGCGCAGCGAGCCCTGGCCTGGCGCGAAGCCGTATACTTCGAAGCACCCGTGCGGGCGTCATGAACCGGTCGCTGCGCGGAGCGGCGAGGGCGCCACGCATCGGCCGTCCACTGCGGAATACGCCTTGCTGCCGCCTCCAGCATCCACGGAGGCGAAGATGGTCGTCGAGGCACTGTTCGACAGTCGGGAAGTGGCCGAGCGCGTGTACGCGGAACTGGTGCGTGCTGGAATCCAGGACAGCCGGATCGCGATGAGCGTCGACCCTTCGGCCGATCCCCTGGCCGGTGAGTATCCCGGCCAGTCGTACGAGAACCAACCGGGCCAGGACAGCAGTCGCGACGCGCGCGGCGTGGCGCGTCGCAACGAGGCAGTGCGCGCCGGCGCGGTGCTCGTCACCGTCGAGACACGCTCGGAGGCGGAGGCCCGGTCGGTGGAGGCGCTGATCCACGGCGGCGGAGGGCGCCGCGCGCCAGAGCGCTGAGCGCAGAGGCATCTGGCAGGCATTCAAGCGATGCCGGCCGCGGAGGAATCATGGAGTGGAATCTGCGCCGCGCCGATGCGGCGCTTCGGCACGCGATCTGGGCTGGCGGCCTGGGCGATGCGCCACTGTGGCGGCGCGTGCTGGTGCGCACGCTGCGCATTGCGCTGGTGGTGCTGCGCGACCTGTTCTACGGTCAGCTCAACCTGCGTGCGATGGGGCTGGTCTACACCACGCTGCTCTCGCTGGTGCCGCTGCTCGCCCTGAGCTTCTCGGTGCTCAAGGGATTCGGCGTGCACAACCAGCTCGAGCCCATGCTGTATCAGTTCCTGCTTCCGCTCGGAGGGCAAGCCGAGGTTGCCGTGGAGACCGTGCTCGGCTTCATCGAGCGCATGAACGTCGGCGTGCTCGGCGCTGTCGGGCTCGCGTTCCTGCTCTACACCGCCGTGTCGCTGGTGCACAAGACCGAGGCGTCGATCAACTTCATCTGGCACGTGCGCCATCCGCGCAGCTTCGGCGAGCGCTTCAGCAGCTACGTGACCATCCTGCTGGTGGGCCCGGTGCTGGTGTTCACCGCCATCGGCGTCACCGCGACCGTGACGGGGAGCGAACAGGTGCAGCAGCTCCTCGCACTCGAGCCGCTCGGTCGCGTGTACGCGTTCGTAACGCGTCTGACGCCGTACGTCCTCGTCATCGCGGCCTTCACCTTCGCTTACCTGTTCCTGCCCAGCACGCGCGTACGCCTGACGGCGGCGCTCACCGGTGGAGTGGTCGGGGGTGTGCTGTGGCAGACGGCTGGCTGGGCGTTCGCGGGCTTCGTGTCCAGTTCCTCGCGGTACGAGGCGATCTATGCAGGCTTTGCGGTGCTCGTGTTCTTCCTCGTGTGGCTGTACGTGAGCTGGCTGATCCTGCTGCTGGGCGCGAGTGTCGCGTTCTACGTGCAGAATCCCCAGTACGTGGTGCTGGAAGCGGGCGAGCCGCGTCTGAGCAATCGCATGCGCGAACGCGTCGCCCTGCTCCTGATGAGCCTGGTGGCCGCACGTCACCTGCGCGGGGATTCGCCCTGGACACGCGAGGAGCTGATCGCCGAGCTGGGCGTGCCCGCGCACACGGTGGATGCCGTGCTCGACGCCTTGTGCGACAGCGCTTTGCTCACGGAAGCCGTCGCGCCCCCCTGTTCGTATCTCCCCGTGCGGGACCTCGATCGCGTGAACGCCTGGCAGGTGGTCGAGGCGGTGCGGCAGGCTGGGGAGGAAGGATTTTTGAACCCGGCTCGCATCCCGGTGCCGACACCGGTCGAGCGCCTGATCCAGCAGGCGGAATCGCAGGTCCGTGCCGTGCTGGAGCGGGTGAGCGTGAGCGAACTGGGCGCATCGCCCCAGGTGGAGGCAGCGGTGCGGCAGGCGCTTGCCGAGGAGAGCGCCTGAACGATCAGCTGCGGTCGGGACGGGTGCGTCCGCGCGGCACGGCGCTGCCGGCGGCTCCGCTCCGGGTAGTGCCGTGCGCGACCGGTTCGTCCAGGGGCAGGGTGCTGGCCTTCAGCGTTCGCAGCACGAAGCTGGACTTGGAGTGGCGGATGCCCGGTATGCGGTACAGGCGCTGACGCAGCAAGCGCTCATAGTCGCGCGTGTCGCGCACGGCGATGCGGATCAGGTAGTCGTAGTCACCCGAGATGAGGAATGCCTCGAGCACCTCGGGGATGTCGTTCAGCGCGCGCCCGAAAGCCTCCACCGTTTCGTCGCTGTGGCTCTCCAGCGTGACCTGCACGATCACGGTTTCTGCGTAGCCTACGGCCACCGGATCGATGCGCACCGTGTAGCCCTGGATCACGGCCTCGGCTTCCATCTTCTTGATGCGGGTCCAGCACGGTGTGGTGGACAGACCCACTTGGGCGCTGATGTCTTGCAGGCTGGCGCGCGCATCGCGCTGCAGGATGGCGAGGATGGCGCGGTCGAACTTGTCGAGTTCCATGGCGATCTCCGGCTGGGATTGGCATCATTCTAGCAACTTGCGGTTTCCTAGAAAAATTACCCGATAATCCCAGGCAAGCCCCAGAAAAAACGAAGCCTTTTCTTGCTGCCGGTTCGTATCATGCCTTCCATGAACGACCGCCTCCACTCCCTCACCCTCGAGCAAGTGCCAGCCGCTGGAACGCTCCAGCGCAACGGCGCCCAGGTTCTCATCGATGCGCTGGTCGAAGCCGACGTCGACGTGATCTTCGGCTATCCGGGCGGTGCGGTCCTGCCGATCTACGACGCGCTGTACGCCGATCCGCGCATCCGCCACGTGCTGGTGCGCCACGAGCAGGCTGCGGTCCACGCGGCCCAGGGCTATGCCCGCACGACCGGCAAGCCTGGAGTCGTCCTGGTGACCTCGGGTCCGGGCATGAGCAACACCACCACGGGGTTGCTGGACGCCCTGTCCGACTCGGTGCCCGTGGTGTGCATCAGCGGGCAGGTATCCTCGGCGCTGATCGGCAGCGATGCCTTCCAGGAGTGCGATGCGCTGGGCATCTCGCGGCCGGTGACCAAGTGGAACACGCAGATCCGCTCGGCCGAAGCGGTGCGTGCGAGCGTGCTGCGCGCCTTCGCCATCGCCACCCAGGGTCGGCCCGGTCCGGTGCTGGTGGATTTTCCCAAGGATCTGCAGCTGGCCGTGATCGACCGGCAGGACGAGCCCACGCGCAGCGCTGAGGGGCGGGTGCCGCGCAAGCTGGCCCTGCCGCGCGCCGCGCTTCGCCGCGCGGCCCTCCTGATCGGGAATGCGCGCCGCCCGGTGTTCTACGGCGGCGGTGGCCTGATCAATTCGGGGCCGGCGGCGTGCGAGACGTTCACCCGCATCGTGCGCAGCAGCGGCGCCCCGTGCACGCTCACGCTGATGGGCCTCGGCGCATTCCCGGCATCCGAGCCGGCGTTCCTGGG
>CAYLTE010000320.1:0-4007 GCA_964386195.1 uncultured Burkholderiales bacterium
CATCGACCAGAACAGCTATAGCCTGAGCGCCGAGCAGCGCGTGTTCCTGTCCAGGGATCGCGCCGTCGTCGATTCCGCCAATCAGCGCGTCACCTGCGCCGAGCCGAGCCCCGATGCGCTCAAGGCCATCGCGCAATCCCTAAAGCGCACGCCGTGGTAGCCGCGCGAGGGCTCGGTCATCGTCGGGAACTTGCCGTTGTCCCACTTGAACTTGCCGGACTCGACCACCAACCCGCCCATGGTCGTGCCGTGACCCCCGATGTATTTGGTCGCCGAGTGCACGACGATGTCCGCGCCCCACTTGAAGGGCTGGCACAGGTACGGGCTGGCGAACGTGTTGTCGATGACCAGCGGGATGCCGGCGTCCTTCGCGATCGCGGCCACCGCCTCGATGTCCAGGATGTTGATGCGCGGATTGCCCGCGGTCTCCGCGTAGAGCACCTTCGTGCGCGGCGTGATCGCGCGGCGGAAATTCTCCGGATCCTCGGGATCGACGAACTTCGTGTCGATGCCGAACTTGCGGAAGGTCACGTCGAACTGCGAGTAGGTCCCGCCGTAGAGCGTGCTCGCCGACACGATCTCGTCGCCCTGATCGAGCAGCGTGAGCAGCGCGGTCATCTGCGCGGCCTGGCCCGAGGCGACGGCCAGCGCGGCACGCCCGCCCTCGAGCGCCGCGACCCGCTCCTCGAGAACGGCTACCGTGGGATTGGAGATGCGCGAATAGACGTTGCCGAAGGTCTGCAGGTTGAACAGGCTGGCCGCGTGATCGGCGGAGTCGAAAACGAACGAAGTCGTCTGGTAGATCGGAACTGCGCGCGAACCCGTCGCGGCGTCCGGGATCTGGCCGGCGTGCAGGCACAGCGTGCCGAACCCGTATTCACGGTCGGACATGATGTCGATCTCGGTCTTGGGGAAGCGGGAATTCTACTGCAACGGCCACTCGCGGCCGGACGCCTGCGCAAGCCCCGACTTGCCCAGCCTCGCCAGCAGCTGCGTCACCTCTTCCGCCGGGACGGGGCCGCCAAATTCCGCGCCCTGCGCGAGATCGCAACCGGCGGCGCGCGCGAACGCGAGTTGCTCCGTTGTATCGACCCCGCTCAGGACGATGCCGAGGTCGAGCGCGCGGGCCAGCGTCGCCACCGCCCTTCCGACGGCGGGCACCCCGGTCGATCCGTGCGCGCCGAGCGCCGTGCGTTCGATGCGCACCATGCCGCCCGGATAGCCCCCGCTCAGACCCTGGTGGTCGCCGCCGACGCGCAGTCCGTCGAGCACGATGCGCACCCCCATCGCGTGCAACTCGTCCAGGGTCGCCCGCACACGCGCATGGTCCCGCGTCGCGCCATCGCGGCTGAGCGCCAGCATGAGCAGACTACCGTCGATGCCGGCCTGCGCGATCGCCTCCCGTACCAGCGGCACGAGTGTCCCGCGCTCGGCCGTCGCCGGGTGTACGTTCAGCATCACGTTCAGCGCCGGCCGTCCCATCGCCGACCATGCCCGCAGCTGGATGCACGCGCTCTGGACCAGCCACTGCGTGAGCGGCAGGACCACCGACGGATCCTCGCTCTCGGCGATGAACGCCGAGGCGGGCAGCAGGCCACGCCGGGGATGACGCCAGAAGAGCTGGGCCTCGACCCCCGCGACTGCGCCGCTGGCGCATGCGACGAGCGGATCGTAGTGCAGCAGGAACTGGTCGTTGACCAGTCCCTCGCGCAGCCCGGTTTCCATCGTGCTGCGCGCGGTCACGGACTCGTTCATGGCCGCGTCGTGGAACTGGAACATGTTCCGGCCCGATTCCTTCGCACGGTACATGGCAAGGTCTGCCTTCTTCATCAGCGTCGCCTCGTCCGTGCCGTCCGCGGGATAGATGCTGATGCCGATGCTTGCACCGGTCTGTACCTCGACGCCGCGCTTGAGCACGAAAGGTCGCGCCAGCGCATCGCGGATGCGTCCCGCCACCCGCGCAGCGTCGTCGGCCTTGTCCAGCGGCGCGAGCAGCAGCACGAACTCGTCGCCGCCCAGCCGGGCGAGCATGCTGTCCGCCTGCGCCGAGCGCAACACCCAGTCGTTCTCGCGCACGCAGGCGTTGATGCGCTCGGCCACCGCCTTGAGCAGCTGATCGCCCACATCGTGGCCGAGCGTGTCGTTGATGCGCTTGAAGCGGTCCAGATCGAGAAACAGCAGGGCAGCCAGCGCACGGGAGCGGTCTGCACTGGCGATGGCGTCCTGGAACCGCTCGTGCAGCTGACGCCGGTTGGGTAGATGCGTCAGCGGATCGAAGTATGCCAGCCGCTCGATCTGCTCCTGGGCGAGGATCGCGCCGGTGACATCGCGCAGCGTGATCAGTGCGACGTCGGGGGCGTGGCCCGGATCGTTCATCAGCGCCACTTCCGCATCGAGGATCTTGCGGTCGCCTTCCGGCGTTTGATAAGCGCGGGCAGAGCAAGTCGATTCCGACGTCGGGAACGGCGCGGGAACCTCCCAACCGAGAACGTCGCGCGCCAGCGCCGGGGGCAGCGGCGCGTTGTGCAGCCGGGCGTGATCGATCCCGAGGATGCGTGCGGCAGACGGATTGGCGAGCCGGACCACGCCGTCACGGTCGATCATGAGTGCGCCGTCGCTCATCGAATCCATCAGTTGGTGGGCCGCGTAGGCCGGCGTGATCTCCACCAGCCGATATCGCCACGTGATGTAGGCGTTGACGAGGAATCCGAACATGAGCGCGAGCCCGCCCACGGGCAGCACGTCGATGCCGAAGGTCGGCAGGAAGTCGATGGCGGCGAAGCCACCCCCGGCAAGCGAGATCGCCAGGAGCAACGCACGGCGCGCAGCGATCCCGTCCCTGCGGTTGTCGCGGTACTGGCAGTAGTAGAGGTAGAGGTTGACTGCGACGGTGCACACCGTGAGCGCGACGAACGCCATTCCGATGTGGCCATAGGCCGGGTATACGCCCCAGTCGAAGGCGTTCACGCCGATGAACAGCCGACCGTCGACGTGCAGCACCGCCAGCACGCCGGTGATGCCCCACACGGCACCGAGCAGCCCGCGCCAGCGCGACCAGTGTCCGGTGATGAGCGCCCCGAAGGACAGGTTGAGCGGGGCAATGAACAGGGCGGACATGGTGCCCACGGTGACCCAGGCCAGCTGGGATGCCGCATCGCCGCGCAGCCAGCCGATGGCGATCGGCACCTGCCAGCCGATCATGGCGATCCCCTCCAGCATGTAGATCACGCTGACACGGGAGAAGCGTTCGCGCAGGCCGATGGCGAGGCTTGCGACGGCGACGACCGCCGCGCTCACCAGTGCGCAGGTGGGGAGCAGAGACGACACGTTATGCCTTGGTTCTTCTTATTGCGGGAGGCGGCGGCGTCATGTCCCATGGCCGCCCGCGGACGTCCAGGCGACTCTATCGGCCGGCCTGCGCCGCGCTTGAGCACCCGGTTCCAGGCTGCGGCACGACGCTGGCGCCTGGCCGATCTTCCCTCAGTAGGGCAGCCAGCGCGGCCGCTTCGAGGAAATGACCTTGGTATTCACGCCCACCCAGTTCAACCCGCCGAACAGGCGCGCGTGCTCGATCTTCACGCAGCGGTCCATCACCACGTCGAGACCCGCCTCGCGGGCGAGCCGGTCGGCCTCGAGGTTGACGACGCCGAGTTGTTGCCAGAGCGTCTTCGCGCCGATCTCGATCGCCTGCCGCGCGATCGGCAGCACGTCCTCGGTACGGCGGAACACGTCGACCATGTCGACCTTCTCCGGGATGTCGCCGAGCGACGCGTAGCAGCGCTCGCCGAGGATCTCCGGATACTTCGGGTTCACTGGAATGATCCGGTAGCCGTGCTCCTGCATGTACTTGGCGGCAAAGTAGCTGGGCCGGTACCAGTCGGCCGACAGGCCCACCACTGCGATGGTCCGGTTGGTTGCGAGGATTCGGCGAAGGGTCTCGATGTCGGACATGGCGATGCGCTCCGGTGCTGCGTGCTATTTTACGGACGACACCTCGCCGTCACGGT
>CAYLTE010000320.1:4018-4349 GCA_964386195.1 uncultured Burkholderiales bacterium
CAGGAAACGAAGCAATGACCACGCCTTTCGGAATCGGTGACCTCTCGGCGATGGGGTTCCCTGGCGGCAACCCCCTGCAGGGCGCCGGCATCCTCGAGACCATGGAACTCGTCCGGAAGGCCTGGGCTGCGTTCTCGCTGCTGTCGAACATGGCGCCCACCGTGGACCCCGACGAGGTCGCGCGCCGCGTGTCCGAGCTGAAGGCCGTCGAGCAGTGGCTGACGATGAACCTGGGCATGCTGCGCGGGACGATCCAGGCGCTCGAGATCCTGCGCGGCACGCTGGCCGCGCTGCGCGCCTTCGGTGCGGCCGGTGCGGCCGCCGCAGGCCC
>CAYLTE010000321.1:0-4341 GCA_964386195.1 uncultured Burkholderiales bacterium
GCCGACTCCGCTCAGGTCGACCGTGACGTCCGCGCCCTCGAACTGGCGCCGCCCCTCCTGCACGAGGGACTCGACGTTGGCAATGGTGACCGGCCCGACGATGCGATAGGCGGTCCCGTCGCGCTCGATGCGCGTGGTCACTTCTTCTGCACTCCTGCGGCCTGGGGCGGGGTCTTGGCGGTGTTCATGTCGTTGAGCGTCTTGATCAGCCCGTCCACCCCGCCACGGCGCACCTCCTCCGAGAAGGTGTTGCGGTAGGTGGTGACCATGCTCACGCCGTCGACCACCACGTCGTACACCTTCCAATCGGAATTCGACTTGATCATGCTGTAGTCCACCTTCACCGGCGGCGCACCGCCCGGCAGCTTGATCTCGCTGCGCACCTGCACGTCGTCCTCGGTGGGCTGGACCTTCAGCGGCTTCACGTCGATGACGATCTGCTTGTAGGTGCTGTAGGCAGCGCTGTAGGAGCGCACCAGCAGGGTGCGAAACTGCTCGATCAGCGTCTGCCTCTGCTCGGGTGTGGCTTCACGCCAGGGACGGCCGACCGCGAGCCGCGTCATGCGCTCGAAGTCGAAGTGCGGAACGATCTTCTCCTCGATAAGCCTGGCCATCCTGGAGTTGTCGCCATCGCGCAGCGCCTGGTCGTTCTGCACGATCTTGAGCACGTCGTCGGCCACGGATCGCACCAGCGCGTCCGGCGCCTTCTGCGCCAGAGCCGCGAGCGGCGCCAGCAGCAGCGCGAGTGCGCACAGCAGCCGGGCCGGGAAACCGAATGTCTGCATTGCCTTGGAAGATGTCATGTCGCCTCTCTCGGATTGGGATGTCACCTCGTCCGTGCTGCCTAGTTCGAGCCGCCCTCGGCCGCCTTGCCGTACAGGAACTGCCCGATCAACCGCTCCAGCACCACCGCCGACTGCGTGAGCTTCAGCCGGTCGCCCTCCTTCAGCAACTGGTCGTCCGCACCGCCATCCAGGCCGATGTACTGCTCGCCGAGCAGTCCGGAGGTCAGGATCGAGGCCGACGTGTCCACCGGAAACTCGTAGCGGCGGTCCAGCTTCAATTCAACGCGCGCCACGAACTTCTGGTTGTCGAAGCCGATGCTCTCCACGCGCCCAACCAGCACCCCGGCGCTCTTGACCGGGGCGCGGGGCTTTAATCCCCCGATGTTGTCGAATTCGGCGATCACGGTGTAGCTGTCGCTGGTGTTGAAGGTGGTGCTGGCGTTGCTGACCTTGAGCGCCAGCACCAGCAGCGCGGCCAATCCGGCTGCAACGAAGATGCCGACCCACAGGTCGAGGAGTTTGCGATCCATAGGTTAGAGACCCCTGAACATGAACGCGGTGAGGACGAAATCCAGCGCCAGCACGGCCAGCGACGAGGTGACGACGGTGCGCGTGGTCGCCCCCGAGACGCCCTCGGCCGTGGGCGGCGCGTCGTAACCCTCGAACAAGGCGATGGCGGTGACCGCGATGCCGAACACGATACTCTTGATGACGCCGTTCATCACGTCGTTGCGCAGGTCGACCGAGGCCTGCATCTGCGACCAGAAGGCGCCGGCATCGACACCCAGCAGCACCACGGCGATCAGGTAACCCCCGAAGATGCCCATCGCGCTGAACAGCGCCGCCAGCAGCGGCATGGAGATCACGCCCGCCCAGAAGCGCGGCCCGACGATACGCGAGATGGGATCGACCGCCATCATGTCCAGCGCGGTGATCTGCTCGGTGGCCTTCATCAGGCCGATCTCGGCGGTCATGGCAGATCCCGCGCGGCTGGCAAAGAGCAGCGCCGAGACCACCGGGCCGAGTTCGCGCACCAGCGACAGGGCCACCAGCGTACCCACCGCCTCGGCCGAGCCGTAGCGCTGCAGCGTGTCGTAGCCCTGCAGGCCCAGGACCATGCCGACGAACAGGCCCGACACCAGGATGATGATGAGCGAGAGCACGCCGGCGAAGTAGATCTCGCGCACGGTGAGTCCGAAGCGCCGGAAGCTCGGCCCCGAACGCACCAGCACCAGGAAGAAGAAGCGGCTGGCATAGCCCAGCCGCCACACGCCGTCGATAACGGTGTGGCCGATGTGGCGCAGCGCGCGGAACACGAAGTTATCCACGGGCGGCCTCCAGGCGAAGATCCTCGCGGTACGACGCGCCCGGGTACTGGAAGGGTACCGGTCCGTCCATCTGGCCGTGCACGAACTGGCGCACGTAGTCCTCGTTCGATTGCATGATCTGCGCCGGCGTGCCCTGTGCCACCACCACTCCTTCGGACATGAAGTACACGTAGTCGACGATCTTCAGCGACTCCTGCACGTCGTGGGTGACCACGATCGAGGTCGCCCCCAGCGCGTCGTTGAGCCGCCGGATCAGGTTGCCGATCACGCCCAGCGAGATCGGGTCGAGCCCCGCGAAGGGCTCGTCGTACATGATGAGCATCGGGTCGAGCGCGATCGCCCGCGCCAGCGCGACCCGCCGCGCCATGCCTCCAGACAATTCCGAGGGCATCAGGTTCTGCGCCCCGCGCAATCCGACGGCATTGAGCTTCATCAGGACTAGATCGCGGATGGTGCGAGCGCTCAGCTCGGTGTGCTCGCGAAGCTGGTAGGCGACGTTGTCGAACACCGACATGTCGGTGAACAGCGCCCCGAACTGGAACAGCATGCCCATGCGCCGGCGCAACTCGTACAGCTCGCGCATGTCCATGGCGTGCACGGGCCGGCCGGCCACGCGCACCTGCCCGCGCGTGGGCTTCAGCTGCCCGCCGATGAGCTTGAGGGTGGTCGTCTTGCCGCACCCGGACAGGCCCATGATGGAGATCACGCGGCCGCGCGGGAACTGCATGTTGATGCCCTTGAGCACGGCGCGCACGTCGTAGCGGAACTCGACGTCGTCGATCTCGACCAGATTGTCGGACAGGACCGTCTCCAACGGGTGTGAATGCGAGGCGTCATTCTAGCAGCCTGCCTGGATGTGACCTAGCTCAGCAGGTCCCTGCTAGCGGGCGCGGTCGAGCGGCGAGCGCAGCGTCCCGATCGGCGCTATGATCGCTTCCATGCGCATGTCATGTTCATTTCGCGTCCGCCCACCGGCTGTCCACCTCGAAGATCTGCAGCAGCGCCGCGGCAGCACGTGCACGCTGGACGTCGGACGCATCCAGGTCGCCGCGGGCGAGATCGTGGCGATCATGGGCCTCAACGGAGCGGGAAAGAGCACGCTGCTGCGGTGCATTCTGGACCTGTGTCCGATCCAGCGCGGGCGCATCGAGCTGTTCGGCGTGACGCACCGCAATCCGGAAGCGCGCGCACAAATCGCTTTCCTTCCGGAGCGATTTATGCCATTGTACTATCTACGGGGCCGCGATCTGCTGACATACGTCCTGGCCCTGCATGCAACGCGATACATCGAAGCGGAGGCACGAGCGATGTGCAGCGAGTTCGATCTCGAACCGGGCGTTCTGGAGCGCCCGGCACGTGAGCTCTCCAAGGGGATGGCGCAGAAGCTGGGGTTGGCGGCCTGCCTGCTCAGCGGGCGACCGTTGCTCCTCCTCGACGAACCGGCGAGCGGATTGGACGCCAGGGGACGCCGGGCCCTGTACACGCGACTGCGCCGGCACCGCGATTCGGGTGGGTCGGTCTTGTTCACCGCGCATCACGGCGCCGATGTGGAGGCGCTTTCGGACAAGTTGATGGTCCTTCACCGGGGGAGAACACGCTTCTTCGGAACCGGCGCGGCACTGCAGGCGCGATACGGCGGCGCCGCCCTCGAAGCATCGTTTCTCGCCTGCATCGAGGACGCCGCCGGACAGGAGTGCCGCCCATGACCGCCAGCGTCCCTCTGTGGCATCGACTGCCGATGCACGCCTTGTCTCCCGGTCCTGCCACCGTGCGCGCCGCACGCGCAGATTTTCTCGTCGGGGAAAGCGAGGCGATGCAGCGGCTGAAAGAGCAGTTCACCGCATGTGCGGACAGCAGCTATCCGGTGCTCATCGAAGGCGAATCGGGCACGGGAAAGGAGGTCGTCGCCTCGCGCATCCGCTCGCTCAGCCCGCGCAGGGAGCTGCCCTACGTCATCGTCAACTGCGCCGCGCTCGCGCCCGGACTGCTGGAGAGCAGCCTGTTCGGACATACGAAAGGCGCCTTCACCGGCGCGGTGACGGCGCAGGCCGGCTTCTTCGAGGCGGCCGCCGATGGGACCTTGCTCCTGGACGAGGTAGGCGAGTTGTCGTTGGATGCGCAAGCGAAGCTGCTGCGCGTGCTGGAATCCGGCGAGTACACTCGCGTCGGCGAGACCCGCACCCTTCAGGCTCGTGCGCGCATCCTGTCGGCAACGAACCGGAACCTGC
>CAYLTE010000322.1:0-4321 GCA_964386195.1 uncultured Burkholderiales bacterium
GAATGGGCTCGCGCTGCTTGCGGTGGTGGCGCTCATCACCGTCGAGGCGATCAAGCGGCTGATGCAGCCGGACGGCGAGGTGCAGGGACTGGGCGTGATGGTGGTGGCATTCCTCGGGCTGCTGCTCAATGTCGCGGTCGCCTTCGTGCTCACGCGCGGCGAGGCGAGCCTGAACAAGCGCGCAGCGCTGCTGCACGTGCTGGGCGACCTGCTGGGTTCGTTTGCCGCGCTGCTTGCCGGCGCAGTGATCTACTTCACCGGCTGGAAACCGATCGATCCGATCCTGTCGCTCGTCATTGCGGTGCTCATCCTGCTGTCCACGCTGCACCTGTTGCGCGAGGCGCTGCATGTACTCATGGAGGGCGTGCCCCGCTATCTGCGACTGGACGACGTCGGGCGTGCCCTCGCGCAGCTTCCCGAGGTGCGCGATGTGCACGACCTGCACATCTGGAACATCTCTTCGGGACAGATCGCGCTCTCCGCACACATCCGCCTCGATCGGCTCGAGGAGTGGCCGCGGCTGCTGGCGCAGGCCCGTCACGTGCTCCACGAGCGCTTCGGCATCGAGCACGTCACGCTGCAGCCGGAGGTGGGCGCGGGCGCGGGAGTGGAGCAGTCGGTCATCCGCCTGATGCGGCGACGCTGACCAAGATTTGACTGTCTGCGCTGACGGGCGCTGCTAGACTCGGGGCATGGACTTCGACCCCCAATACTGGCTCGAACTCGCGAAGGACGACCCGGAGGCGTTCGAGCGCGCACGCCTGGAAGCCATCGAGACCTTCATTGCATCCGCACCGCCCGAGGTGCAGGATCGACTACGCGGGCTGCAGTGCCGCATCGATCTGGAGCGGCGCAAGGCGAAGACGCCGCTGGGTGCGGCCGTGCGCCTGCAGAGCCTGATGTGGGATCGGTTCGAGAGCCTGCGCGCGGCGCTCAACGACCTGCGCGACATGGACCTGACGGCCCCGCAACCGGAAGTGAAGTCGTCGCGGACTGCTGCCGTGATTCCGTTTCGCCCTTCTAGCGGGGATGCGTCGACCGACGATTCTGGATCCCGGCTTCCGCCGGGATGACGATTGGCGCATGGGCACGGGCACGGTCGGTGCCCATGCGATCTACGCCCGCTCGATGTACTCGCCCGAGTCGGTGTTGATCTTGATCTTCTCGCCCTGCGAGACGAACGGCGGCACCTGCACCACGAGACCGGTCTCGCAGGTGGCCGGCTTGAACGAGCCGGTGGCGGTGGCGCCTTTCAGGGTCGGTTCCGTCTCGGTGATGGTCAGCACGACGCTCGGTGGCAGCTGGACGCCGATCGGCCGCTCGTTGTGGAAGTTCACCTGCACCGTCGTGTTGGGTAGCAGGTATTCGATCTGACCTTCGAGCAGTTCGGCGGACAGGTTCAGCTGCTCGTAGGTTTCCTTGTCCATGAACACGTAGCTGGTGCCGTCCGCATACAGGTATTCCATGTCGCGGGCCTCGACGAAGGCGCGCTCGATCTTCTCGTCGGTACGGAAGCGCTGGTTGCCCTTGGTGCCGCTCTCGACGTCCTTCATCTCGACCTGCATGAAGGCGCCGCCCCGGCCGCCGACGTGCACGTGGTAACTCTTCAGGACGCGCCAGACGCGTTTGTCCCACTCGATCAGGTTGCCGGCGCGGATTTCGGTGGCGAGGACTTTGGCCATGGCTGGTCGCTGGTTGCGTAGAAAAGGGGCGCATTTTACCGGAAGGGCCGGGAAGAACCTAACGAGAGATGCCCGCTGTGAATCGCGGAGCACCCGCTCGTACGGTCGCGACGGCGCTCGTCATCCCGACGCAAGCCCCAGAGCAAGCCGGGCTCCACGTCCCGAGGGCTATAATTTGATCGTCCTCCCCCATCCCGCCCAGGTCCCCTTCGCATGACCAAACTCCCCGCGCACGCGCGCAGTCAGGGACCGGCCTCGGTCGCCGAGGCCGCGGAGGTGCCCGGCATTGCGGAGAAGGCCGCCGGACTGCCTCACCTGCCCGGGGTCTATCGCATGCTGGGCGGGGAGGGCGAGGTCCTCTACGTGGGCAAGGCGCGGGACCTGAGGAAGCGGGTCGCCTCCTATTTCCAGCGCACCGCGACCCTGCAGCCACGCATCCAGGTGATGGTCGGCCAGGTGCGCGACATCGCGACCACCGTTACCCGATCGGAATCCGAGGCCCTGCTGCTCGAGAACAACTTCATCAAGGCGTTCTCGCCCCGCTACAACATCCTCTACCGCGACGACAAGTCGTATCCCTACCTCCAGATCAGCGGCCACCGGTTCCCGAAGCTCGGCTTCTACCGGGGTGCCCTGGACAAGGAGAACCGCTATTTCGGCCCGTTCTCCAGCGCGAGCGCGGTGCGCGAGAGCATCGCGCTCATGCAGAAGGTGTTTCAGCTGCGCACCTGCGAAGACACCGTGTTCGCGAACCGCTCGCGCCCGTGCCTGCTGCATCAGATCCGCCGCTGCACCGCGCCCTGCGTGGGGGCGATCGACGCGCTCGCCTACGCGGAGGACGTGCGCAACGCAGAGCTGTTCCTGCAGGGACGCGACGACGAGGTGCTCGACAAGCTGGAGCAGCAGATGCAGGAAGCGTCCGAGCGGCTCGACTTCGAGGCCGCCGCGCAGTACCGTGACCAGATTCGCGCCCTGCGCGGCGTGCGCCAGACCCAGTTCGTGGCGAGCGAACGCGCCCGCGACGTGGACATCGTCGCGCTGGTCAGCGAGGGCGGCGTGATGTGCGTGAACCTGGTGACCGTGCGCGGCGGTATCCATCGAGGCGACAAGTCGTTCTTCCCGGATCACGGCGAGGGGTACACGCCGGAGCAGGCCCTGGAGGCATTCCTCAGCCAGCACTACCTCGGGCGCCAGGCGCCGCCGCTCGTGCTCGTCAACCTGGAGACCGATGTCGCCGCACTGAGCACCCTGCTTGCCGAGCAGACTGGACACGAGGTTCAGATCAGCAGCAGCGGCTACGGCGAGCGCCGGGCATGGCTGACCATGGCCGAGACCAATGCGCGCCTGGCGATCGGCCAGCGCCTGCAGCTCGCCGCGACGCAGGAGGCTCGTCTCGTGAGCCTGCAGACGGCGCTGTCGCTGCCGGCGAGCGTGCAGCGAATCGAGTGCTTCGACATCAGTCACACGGGCGGCGAGGCGACGGTCGCCTCGTGCGTCGTGTGGGACGATGGCGGCATGCGCAACGATCAGTACCGTCGCTACAACATCGAGGGCATCGCCGCGGGCGACGACTATGCCGCCATGCGGCAGGTGCTCGACCGGCGCTACCGCAAGGTCGTGGGCGGGGAGGGCAAGCTGCCCGACCTGATTCTGATCGACGGCGGCAAGGGGCAGATCTCCAGTGCGGTGAGCGTGATGGAGGAACTGGGTTTGGGCCAGGTCGCACTGGTGGGCGTCGCCAAGGGCGAGGCGCGCAAGCCCGGACTGGAACAACTCGTCATCCCCGGTCGGCCCGATTCCGTGCAACTGCCCAAAGATCACCCCGGGCTGCATCTGATCCAGCAGATCCGCGACGAGGCGCATCGCTTCGCCATCACTGGCCACCGGGGACGTCGCGCCAAGATCCGGCGGACTTCGACCCTGGAGAGCATCGCCGGAATCGGCGCCAAGCGCCGCCAGCGCCTGCTGGCGCGCTTCGGCGGGCTGCGCGGGCTGACGGCGGCGAGCGCCGATGAGATCGCCCAGGTGGATGGCATCAGCCGCGAACTGGCCGAGCGCATCTACCGGCATCTGCACTGAGGATCGGGTCCATGACGATGAATCTCCCGAACCTGCTGACGTGGCTGCGAATCCTGCTCATCCCGCTGTTCATCGGCGTGTTCTACGTGAACGACAGCTGGCTCACGCTGCACGAGCGCAACATGGTCGCCACCGGGCTGTTTGCGTTTGCCGCGATCACCGACTGGCTGGACGGCTACCTCGCGCGCGCCCTGAACCAGACCTCCGCCTTCGGCGCCTTCCTCGATCCGGTGGCGGACAAGCTCATGGTGGCCGCCGCCCTCATCCTGCTGGTCAAGCTGCAGCGGGTGGACGCGCTGATCGCCGTGGTGATCATCGGCCGCGAGATCGCCATCTCCGCGCTGCGCGAGTGGATGGCCAAGATCGGCCAGAGCCGTAACGTGGCGGTGCACTTCCTGGGCAAGCTCAAGACCGGGTGCCAGATGGCCGCGATCCTGATGCTGCTGTACCACGATTCGCTGTTCGGGATTCCGATCCAGCCCCTGGGAACGGTGCTGATCTACGTGGCGGCGCTGCTCACCCTGTGGGAAGTTCTGCACAGGATTACCGTCGTCCGCGTC
>CAYLTE010000323.1:0-4225 GCA_964386195.1 uncultured Burkholderiales bacterium
CTGGCAGGACGTGAATCGGTTGTCCGAAGTCGAGCGGCGCGAGGAAAGCGACGTGCTGTTCGCCAGGCGGCGGCCCTACGGCGAGATGGTCAATCTCGCCCTCAATGCGATGGCTTTCCTGAGCATGTGCCCGCAGCACGTCGAGATCGGATGGCCAGCCGAGGCACCGTCCGAGCTGGTCGACATGGCGATGAACTCTCACTCGCCACGCGCTCGATCCAGGGCACGACAGGAGTTGCACACGCAAGGATTCTGCCCCGTGCATGCGTGCCGGGCCGAGAGCCTCTGCAGCGCAAGTGCCGGAAGCCCGCCGGCCCTCGAGGAACCCTTCCTGGTACGCGGATACTGGCGCGAGCGGGATCCCGGCCAGGCCGACGGCCACGCAAAGCTGGCGTGGGTGCCGCCCGTAACCGCCGCTGCGCCCGTCATCCAGGCGCGCACACAACGGCAGCCACCCATCGACAAGTCCTTTCACGCGCTCACGCCTCACACCAAGGGCATGCGCATGCATTGACCCGCCGACCGCTTCCTTTGGAGTTTCCGTCATGCGCACGACGTCGGTGTCGAAGGAGGACATGGTCCCGCATTTGGGAGCATGCCTGTGGGAGGCACGCCGTCATGTCAGCGCGCACTGTGCGGAGGTAGTCGTCAAGGTAGGCATGGCCTACAGCGCATCTCATCGCGGCTTCGAAGTGCAGGTGAGCGTGTTCTGGCGGCAAGGCGCCGACCCTGGACAGGAGGTCGTCTGGGACCGCTTCAACGTGCGCGGCTTCCGGCGCGAGGAGTTCGTGCAGCGCGAGGAGGAGATTCTCGACGTGTGCGACCAGCACCAGGCAGACTTGGTGTTCTCGCACGCGCATCACGCGGACCCGCCCCTGCCATCGATTCCGGTGCTCTTCCGCTATCACCCGTTCCGGCTGCGCGCGCTTCGCCCGTACGGGAAGATGCTGGCGCGGATCGGCGCCGACGGGGCGCAGTTGCGCAATGAGGACGTCTCCCAGGCAGCCCGGCGCGCGCTGTGGCTGGAGGAACTCGCTCGCGCCCGCCTCCCGCTGCGCCAGCGCATCGGCTCCGAGCGCACGAAGGGACGCACGTTTCAACGCCATGCGGACATGCTTGCCGCCTATGCGTACTTCTGCGCCGAACTCGATGCCCTATTCGACTTTCCGGCTCACCTGACCTCGATGCTGCGCGCGACCGACCATGCCGGCGTGCGCCTGGACGATCTCGATCTGCCGCACGCCGCGCTGTATCTGCACTTTGGCCGACAAGACGACTTGCAGGTGGGCGCAGGCTGGACGTGCGATGGCGCCTATGTGTTCGAGCAAGTTCGCGAGGACGGCTCGCGCTGGCTCATGGTCTCGATCGTGGCGGCACCGCCCACCTTCGAGGCCTTCGCGGATACCGACGAATGCGTCGAGCCCGTCTATCACGCAGCCGTGTGCAGGCGTTCGGATCGACGCTCGGTGGGACGTTTGCTGACCTCGCATCTCTACGACCAGTTGAACAACCTCTCCCGCACCGACTTCGCGAAGATGATGGCCGAAGACGCAGCCGCCGCCACGCAAGCCAAGGAGGAACTGCATCTGCTTCTCCCCCGGCAAGGCGCCTACCTGGAGATGCTGAAGCTCGTGGCCAACGCCCTGGCCTACTTAAGCCGCTACCCGGAGGACATTCAAACGCGGTGGTCGGCCGGCGCGCCCCCCGAACTCGCCTACCTGGCGCAGGCGAGCGATTCCCCGCGCATCCGCGAACGCGCCCGCAAGGAATTGGAGGAACAAGGCTATGCGCCAGTCCGCGCATGCGGGGCGGGACTGGAGGCGCGCGCCTTGCGCAACGCGCAGGTGCGTGCGTGGCACGTGCTGGGACGATGGGAGCGCCAGGGATATGACGACGAAGCGCAACGTCTCGTCTGGATGATGCCTTCCAGCCTCGAGCAGTTGCCAGGCTACCGGCAGCTCGCGCAGGATCGAGCGTCGCGGATGCGGAACAGGGACGACGGATGAGCGGGCTGCACCCCGCCTGACTGCAGATCACCGTTGCGGTAACTCCCAGTCTGCGGCCCAGTTACCGAGTGGTTGCCATCGGCAGCGGCGGATTCGGGCGAAGTGCCACGCCTGTCTGGACGAGGTGTCGCATCCAGCGCACGTTGCAGTGCTCGATCGTGCCCGTAGACATCGGGCAGAAACAGGATTCGGCCACCGGGCTCCACGACAGCAGTGGTATAGAAGATCAGAACCGGTACCGGCTCGCTCAGATTCACGGAGGTGGGTTTCCCCGTGTGCATCGCTTCCCGCAGCCGGTCGATCGTCCAATCGCCCTGATCGGCGAGGAGCAGATGCGCCAGGGCGTCGGGCTGTTCGATGCGGATGCATCCATGACTCAAGTCCCGTTTCGTCAGGTCGAACAGTGCCGGGTCGGAGGTGCCATGCAGATAGATATCCGAACTGCTGGACAACGGGAACTTGACTCCTCCGAGTACGTTTCGAGGTCCAGGGCGCTGCCGGAGTCGTAGTTCGCCGCTCGACAGTGCAAGCAGGTTTGCCTTGCTAGCCTCCGTCGACACGATGGTTTCGTTTCCCGTGCTCACGAACTCCATTCCTTCGCGCCTCAGATAATCCGGGTCTCGGCGCAGCCGTGGAACGAGCTCCAGCTTTGCAATCGATGCCGGCACATTCCAATAGGGACTGAGTTCGATGTTCTTGACCCTGCCCAGAAAGACGGGCGTCTCCGTGACGAACGCCCGCCCGACGATGGCACGCATGTCCAGGAGAACGGAACTGCTTCCCCGGCGAAGGTCGAGGGCACGCACGCGAAACTCGGGGATATTCACCACGATGAGTCGCTCGGCATCCAGGCGCGGAAGCCAGCGAAGTCGTTCCAGCGACAGTTCGATCTGCCGGACGCGATGCGACAGGGGCGTGTTCAGCTGCGCGAATGTCGCCGGACCGATCACGCCATCGGCTGCCAAGCCGTGCCGCTCCTGGAATCGCTGTACCGCCTCGACGATCTCGCCCGTGTAGCGCGCGGGTACCTGCGCGTCTTCTGTCATGTCTCCCAGCGCGACCAGTCGATCCCGCAAGGCGGGCAGAGCCGGATAGGGCTCTCCCGGCCTGAGCCTGGCAATGACGGAAAGTGGCTCGCGGAAACCGCCATGTTCGAGTGCACGGTAGCGCTCGAGCGCGCGACGCAGTCTTCGGTAGGCTGGATAGCGCGGCGCTGCAGCGTCGACTGCCTCCTGCAACGATCCCGCGACGAGCGCGTGCCGGACCGTTTCCGACAGATCCAGCTTGTCATCGGCAGGCGTGAAGTTCGGCACCAACTGCCGAGGATCGACCCTGCCGCCGTGAAGATGCGCAAGATAGCGGAACAGCGCGGCCGTCAATGCCAGGTCGATCTCCACCAGCTCGGAGGGCGGCACGCTCCCCTGACGTGCCACGCTGCTCAGCAGGGTCGAAAGCCGCACGACGGAATAGGCATGGGGATCGATCCCGTGCGTGGAGGCTTCGAATAGCACCGCCAGCACTTCCCTGCCAAGCAACGGACGGCACCGGCTATCGAACCAGTATGGTTCGAAGCTGTTGGCCGAGTAGAAGCGGCTCATTGCATCCGCCAGCCCGAGGGAATCCGGATGAAAGGATGGTTCGAGGGCGGTGATCGCTTCCCGCATCGCGCTGCGCAGCGCGCCGTCCGTCGCGCCGCAGTCCGCCTGCGCACTCATGCACGCGCTCACCGCGGCAACCAGGACGAAACCGGCAATTGCTCGAAGCGCTGGGCGTAGCAGAGCTTTCCTCGCAGAGTCAGTGACACCCTGGGAACGTATCACGAGGCGGCGTCGCCATCATCGGATGATCGTTTCGGCAGCGAAGTTCGCCTGCCAAGGACGCTACGCGCGAACGCTATGGTCTTGGGACTTGGAGGCGGGGGTCGGAATCGAACCGGCGTACACGGCTTTGCAGGCCGCTGCATAACCACTCTGCCACCCCGCCAGGGGCCGGACGCACGAGCGCGCCGACGGCATTCCGGCGTTTGCGCAGCGGGTGCCGCCCACGGATGGCCGGGATCGGCCGGGCTGCTGCGCAGAGGGACTAGCGCCGGGGACTTGCTGAAACTAAAAAGGGAAAACGAAGTGTCTCCACTTCGATTTCCCTTGCGAACCTGGAGCGGGAGACGAGACGTTTACTAGGACAGTAAGTCGTTGTTTCCCAATCACTTTCTTCGCCAA
>CAYLTE010000324.1:0-4225 GCA_964386195.1 uncultured Burkholderiales bacterium
TGTGGCGCAGGCGCTCTACAACCAGACCGCCAACCAGACCGTGCTGATGTTCGGCCTCGTGTTCCTGGTCGCGGGCATCTGCTTCAAGCTCGGCGTGGTGCCTTTCCACATGTGGGTTCCTGACGTCTATCAGGGCGCGCCGACCGCGGTGACGCTGGTGATCGCCACGGCGCCCAAGCTGGCGGCGTTCGCGATGGCCATCCGACTTCTGGTCTGGGCGCTGTTCGATATTGCCGAGGAATGGCAGGTGATGCTCATGCTGGTGGCGGTGGCGTCGATCGTGCTCGGCAACCTCGCTGCGATCGCGCAGCAGAACATCAAGCGCATGCTCGCCTACTCGGGCATCTCCCACATGGGCTTCATGTTGCTCGGGCTGCTTGCCGGAGTGGTGGAGGGGGATCGCCACTTCGCGCTCAACGCATACAGTTCGGCGATGTTCTACGCGGTGTCCTACGTGATCATGAGCCTCGCCTCGTTCGGCATGATCATCCTGCTGTCGCGGGCGGGGTTCGAGGCGGAGAACATCGAAGACTTCAAGGGTCTCAACAAGCGTAGCCCCTGGTACGCCTTGATGATGCTCTTCGTGATGTTCTCGATGGCCGGCGTGCCTTTCTTCATCGGTTTCTTCGCCAAGCTGTCGGTGCTTCAGGCGGTGGTGGCGGCAGGCTACTTCTGGCTCGCGGTACTTGCGGTGGTGATGTCGGTGATCGGAGCCTTCTACTACCTTCGTGTCGTCAAGCTGATGTATTTCGACGAGCCGGTGGATGCGGCGCCGATCCATGCGCCGGCCGAGGTGCGCGTGATGCTGTCGGCCAATGGCCTTGCAATCGCCGCGCTGGGACTGGCGCCGCAGATGCTGATGTCCGTATGTGCTTACGCACTGCTGGGGTCGCTGTAGGCTCCGGAAGCTTGGGTAATCAGGCGTTTTCTCCCTTGGCCATCGCGTGTGCGATGGCCAAGTTGTTTGCGGATTGCGATCGTAGCCAATGATGAGCCACCTCCCGGACGATCCTCTGATCGAGCGCACGCTCTCTTCCGAACAGGTTTTCGACGGTGCGCTGCTGCACGTCCGACGCGACCGCGTGCGGCTTCCGGATGGCGGCGAGAGCGTGCGCGAATACGTGCGGCATCCCGGGGCGGTGGTCGTGGTCGCGTTGCAGGCGGATGGCGCGCTCGTGCTCGAGCGCCAGTTCCGTTATCCCTTGCGGCGTGCCTTCCTGGAGTTCCCCGCCGGAAAGATCGACACCGGCGAGGCGATCCTGGCATGCGCGATGCGGGAGCTGCGTGAGGAGACCGGCTACGAGGCGGCCGACTGGCAGCATGTCGGCGTGATGCACCCGTGCATCGGTTACTCCGACGAGCGGATCGAGATCTTCTTCGCGAGCGGGCTACGGCACGTCGGCCATGCCTGGGATGAGGGCGAGTTTCTCGAGGTGCTGGCAATGCCCGTGGATGCCGTCGAGGAGGCCATTCACACGGGGCGCATCACTGACGCCAAGAGCATCACCGCGTTCTATCGTGCGCGCCCCCTGATTCACGCCGTGCTGGGCCGCTGATTGGCGGGGCCTTGGGCCTGCTCGCGTCGGAAGGGCAGTCGCTCGCTCAGTTCATCCAGATAGAAATCGACGCCTTGGCGCTCGCGCGCGACGAAGTCGTCGACAGCGCGCCGGAAACGGTGGTCGGCGATCCAGTGTGCGGAATAGGTGCGGATCGGCAGCAGGCCGCGCGACAGCTTGTGCTCCCCCTGCGCCCCGCCTTCGAACCGCGCAAGGCCTTCGGCAATGCAGTATTCGATCGCCTGGTAGTAGCACAGCTCGAAGTGCAGGAAGGCGAGCGGCTCGGTCGTCCCCCAATAGCGGCCGTAGAGGGCGTCATCGTCGCAGAGGAAATACGCCGCCGCGACCGGGCTGTCGTCACGCAGTGCGAGTAGCAATCGCACCGAGTCGGGCATGCGCTCGGCGAGGCGGTGGAAGAAGGTGGGGGTCAGATAGGGGCTCGAACGGTGCGCGGCGTAGGTGGCGGCGTAGCAGCGGTAGAGGAAATCCCAGTCTCGGGGGCCTGCGTCGTGACCATCGAGCCAGCGCATGCGCAGTCCGTGATCGGCAGCGCGCCGCCGTTCCTGGCGGATCTTCTTGCGCTTTGCGTGATTGAGGCTGGCGAGAAAGGCATCGAAGCCGTTCCAGCGCGCGCCGTCTGGCTCGGGCTCGGTCGCCGGTGACGCGGCTGCAGCGGATCCGCATTGCGGCAGCGCAGGCACGGCATTCTCCCAATGGAACTGGACCCCTTCGCGAATCGACATCCCTGCCGCGGCGAGCAGAGGAAGCTCGTCCGCGGCTGGAAAAAGAAGGTGGAATGACGAGTGGCGTGCCTCGCGTGCCTGGGCGATCACGGCTTCGATCAGGGCCTTGCGGGCTCCGGGATCGCGGCCGAGGATGCGTGGCCCGGGAACCGGCGTGAAGGGCACTGCGGCCAGCCACTTCGGGTAGTAGGCGAGCCCATGGCGGTGGTAGGCCTCCGCCCAGGCCCAGTCGAAGACGTATTCGCCGTATGAGTGGTGCTTCTCGTACAGGGGCATGGCGGCGACAAGTTCGCCATCCCGCCACAGGCCTGCGTGCTTGGGTAACCAGCCCGAGCGGCCGCCCACGCAGCCGGTCTCCTCGAGTGTGGCGAGGAAGGCATGGCGCAGGCAGGGAGGCGCGGGGCAAGCGGTGGCGTCGAGGAGAGCGTCCCACTGCGTTGCCGCGATTCCGTCGATGGCCGATAGCAGGTGCAGTCCGTCGGTGCGTTTCATCGTGTTGAGGGCGGCGCCCTGGGTGTTTGTCGATCCGCTCCGCGTGCTTTGCGCAGCTGCCTTCTTTTTGTGCAGGCGGACGATACGCTTGCCCGACATCGAGTTGCAAGCGAAACTCAGGACTTATCCACAGGCTTGCCCCCATCGCCTGTGGGTTTCCTGCCGCGGAGGCTGCAGGCTGCGGGGCGGCTGCGTATCCCGGATACGTCGGCATGCGTGGGCGCACGCCGAAGCGGTATAGTTTCGCCCCATGAACGCACACGCTCAATCCTCCTTGACGATCGCCTTCGCGCAGCTCAACCTCACCGTTGGCGACTTGCCCGGAAACGCCGATCGCATCATCGCCGCCCTTGAACAAGCGCGTGCGGCCGGCGCTGACCTGTTGCTCACGCCCGAGCTTGCACTTTCGGGCTATCCGCCCGAGGACTTGCTGCTTCGCCCTGATTTCTATCGCGCTTGCCGGCGCGAGACACAGCGTATCGCCGCCGCTGCGCAGGGGATCGCGGTGGTGCTGGGGCATCCGGTCGAGGATCTCGACGAGCGTTACAACGCCGCATCGGTATTGCGTGACGGGCAACTGCTGGCGCGCTACCACAAGAGTCTGCTTCCCAACTACGAGGTGTTCGACGAGGAGCGCTATTTCGAGGCCGGGAATGCGGCCTGCGTCTTCGAGTGCAAGGGCGTGCGCCTCGGCTTGAACATCTGCGCCGACGTCTGGGAGTCAGGGCCGGCGGCGGCGGCACGGGCAGCCGGTGCCCAGGTCCTGCTCGCGCTCAACGCCTCGCCCTATCACATCAACAAACAGGCTCAGCGCCTCGAGGTTGTGCGCGAGCGCGTTCGCGAGAGCGGCTTGCCGGTTCTCTACTGCAACATGGTGGGCGGGCAGGACGAGTTGGTGTTCGATGGCGCATCCTTCGCACTCGACCATGACGGCGCGCTTGCGCACCAGACGTCAAGCTTCGAAGAAGGCGTGGTGACGCTTCGCTTCGCTGACGGGCGCTGGCTTGGTGGCAGTGTTGCCGAGCCGCGGCTGCTCGAGGCGGAGGCCTACGAGGCGCTCACCATAGGCGTGCGCGACTACGTCGGCAAGAACCGTTTCCCGGGCGCGATCATCGGTCTTTCGGGCGGCATCGACTCGGCGCTGACCTTGGCCGTGGCGGTCGACGCGCTTGGTGCGGAACGCGTGCGCGCGGTAATGATGCCGTCGCCCTACACCGCGCAGATGAGTCTCGACGACTCGCGCGAGATGGTTCGCAGGCTCGGGGTGCGCTATGACGAGATCCCGATCGAGTCCGCGATGAAGGTTTTCGCCGACCAGCTCGCCCCGCAGTTAGCCGGTCTGCCTGCCCACACCACCGAGGAGAAACTGCAGGCAAGGATTCGCGGCATTATCCAGATGGCGCTGTCGAACAAAACGGGTTACAACGTTCTGAC
>CAYLTE010000325.1:0-4209 GCA_964386195.1 uncultured Burkholderiales bacterium
CACCGGCGTCGCGGGCGACCCCACCGCGCCGGGCAACCGCAGCGGCGGTGCCGTCAGCAGGAAGCGGTTGCGGCCGTTCTGGCGCAGCCACGCGGCGAGCTCCGCGAGGAACCAGATCTCGCCCAGGTTCACGCCGAGCTTGAACAGGCAGTGCTCGTGCAGCGGCAGGTAGGCGCAGCAGTCGGCCATGCTCGTCGGCGGATGCGCCTCGACGGCGTAGTTGTCGGCGATGAGCGCGGACAGGCCGCTGTCGGTGATCCACTGCAGCAGCTTGGCGTCACGGCCGTCGAGCACGGCGCAGGAGTGCTCGACCTTGTGTGCGTCGGGCTGTCGATTCATCTCCAGCAGCATCTGCGAGAAGTTGGTGTGCAGGCACACCATGTCCCCCTGCTCGACCACCACCTTGTCGACGTCGAGGATGCGCATCAGCTGATCGTAGCCGACGATCGCGTGATCGCGGCCGACGTGCGCGTGCAGATCGATCATCACCGCCCTGCCCTGCACGCATTTCACCGCCATGTTCTCCACGCCCAGCGCCTTGGCCTGGCAGGTGGAGTGCGGACCGATCTCGCCGAAGCCGCCCGCCTGGCCGGGACCGCTCGGGCCGACGATGTCCTCGTCGGGCCGGAAGCCGTTGTAGTAGCGCGGCTCGGCCACGCCGTCACCGTCGGCGTCGAACAGCTGGCCGACGTGGGCGAGGCTGTCCCACTGCGTCGAGTACTGCAGATGCAGGATCGCGAGGTCGTCGTTGACGACGTCGGTGAGCCCGGGCGTGTCCTGCCCCAGGCGGTAGTTCATGTTCGCCTTGCCGTTGCGCAGGGTCGGGCGCAGAACCGGCGGATGGCGGCGTGGGTTGAGGACGTTGCCGCCGGGATAGTCGAGCGGCAAGCTCAGGCAGAAGCTCCGGCCCTCCTTCACCTCGGCGATGCCCTGCTTCACCTTCTCAGGCGTGATCAGGTTGAGGCGACCGAGTTGATCGTCGGGCCCGAAATCGCCCCAGGTGGAGCCTTCGGGGCGGTGCTTCCAGCGTGGTGTTCCGCTCATTGTTCGTTCTCCCTCATTCGAAAATCGCAATTCTGGGCCCCGGCTTCCGCCGGGGCGAGGCGCCCCCGAGCGAGCGCGGTGCTCAGTGCCCCAGGTAGATCCGCTGCAGCAGATCGCTGCCGTGGATCTCCTGCGCGCTGCCTTCGCCGCCGATGCGGCCGGTCTCCACCAGGTAGCACCAGTGCGCGTGGCGCAGCGCCTTCTCGACCAATTGTTCCACGAGCAGCACGGCCATGCCGTCGCGGCACAGTTGCGCGGCGACCTCCAGGATGCGCTCGATCACCAGCGGTGCGAGTCCGGCCGAGGGCTCGTCGAGAATGAGCAACTGCGGATCACCGATCACGCCCTGCGCGACGGCGAGGATCTGCTGCTGCCCGCCGCTCAGGCGGGAGGCGGCCTGGTGCCGCTTCTGCGCCATCTCCGGGAACATCGCGTACACGCGTTCCAGCTTGCTGCGGTCGCCGCGCGCGCTGCGCGCGTACGTGCCGATCAGCAGATTGTCCTCGACGGTGAGGTTGTGGAACACGCGATGTCCCTCCAGCACCTGGACCAGCCCGGCACGCACGATATCGCGCGGACCCGCGGCCGAGATGTCGCGGCCGGCGTAGCGCACGTTGCCCGCGCGCTTCGGGACGAGGCCGGACACCGCGTGCAGGATCGTGCTCTTGCCGGCGCCGTTGCGGCCGAGCAGGACGACGAACTCGCCCGCGCGCACGTCGAAGGAAACGCCGTGCACGACCTCGGCCTTGCCGTAGGCGACATGCAGGTCACGCACTTCCAGCAGCATCTGCTCGGGACGCGCAGTCACGTCAGGCTCCCAGGTACACGCGGATCACCTCCGGGTCGGCGCGCACCTCGTCGGGCGTACCGTGCCTGATCATGCGCCCGAGGTCCAGCGTGGTCACGCGGTCGCAGATGCGGAACACGAAGTCGGTGTGGTGCTCCACCAGCAGCACGCCGATGCCGCAGTCGCGCATGACGCGGATCACCGTGCCGAGATGCTCGATCTCGGTGCCCGTGAGACCGCCTGCCGGCTCGTCGAGCAGCACGAAGCGCGGACGGCCGGTCAGGCCGCGCGCGATCTCGAGAAAGCGCTGCTCGGCGTGTTCGAGCAGGTTCGCGCGGCGGTCGACGACGTGTCCGAGGCCCACGCCCTGCAGCAGTTCGGCGGCGCGCTCGCACAGCAAGCGATCCTCGCGGCGCGCCCCGGCAAGCGCAAGCGCCGAGGCGACGAAGCCGCTGCGCGTGTCGCGCCAGCCGCCGATCATCGCGTTCTCCAGCACGGTTAGGCTGGGCAGCAGGCGCGGCTTCTGAAAGGTGCGCGCCACCCCCAGACGCGGACGCTCCTGCACGGGCCGCTGAGACAGATCTTCGCTGCCAAGCAGGATGCGCCCCTCGTCGGGCTTGTAGTAGCCGCTGAGCAGGTTGAGCAGCGTGGTCTTGCCGCTGCCGTTGGGACCGATCAGCCCGTGCACCTCACCGGGCTGCAGGTCGAGCGAGACCTCGGACAGGGCGGTGACGCCGCCGAAGCGCTTGGTGATGCGCTCGGCCTGCAGCGCAATGCTCATTGCTGGCCCGCCTTGATCGCGGCCGAGAGCCGCTGCGGATTCGGGTCGATCGGCACGCTCTCGAGCCGCCGCGGCCGCAGCCGCTCCATGACGATCTGGAACAGGCGTCCGATCCCTTCGGGAAGCAGCAGCACGACGAGCAGGAGCAGCAGGCCGTAGAAGAAGTTGCCCAGCTTGGCGAGCGGCGCGGACAGTTCCGGCAGGGCGGTGAGCACGACGGTGCCGAGGAAGGGCCCGACGATGCTGCCGCGTCCGCCGATGATGATGCAGACGAAGAAGAACATGCCGAGCTCGAACAGGAAGGTGTCCGGCGTGATGTAGCTCTGGATCACGGCGAACAGCGCGCCGCCGATGCCGGCGGTCAAGCCGCTGAACACGAACGCCGCGAGCTTCGCGCGCAGCACCGGCACGCCGACCGCCTGCGCCGTGACCACGCTGTCGCGCACGCAGATCAGTCCGCGGCCCCACATCAGGCGCGCGACGTTCCAGGTGAGCAGCGTCACCAGCCCCGCCACGCCGAGGATCAGCCAGTAGTTGCCCTCGGCCGTGTCGAGGGGCTCCGGGAAAGTCGGCACCGACAATCCCACGCCGCCGCCGGTGAGACCGTCGAACGCGAGCACCAGCTCGGTGACGATGAGCGCGAAGGCAAGCGTGGCCATCGCGAAGTAGAAGCCGGGCAGACGCAGCGACGGCAGGCCGAGCAGAAAGCCGCACAGCGCCCCGAGTGCCCCCGAGGCAGCCAGCGCGAGCCACGGATCTATACCGTGCGTGCCCGCGACGATGGCGAACGTGTAGGCACCGATGGCGAGCAGGCCGACGTGTCCGACCGAGAGCTGCCCGCTGAATCCGACCACGAGGTTCAGGCCGGCGATGAGAATCCAGTACGCGCCGATCAGCGCCGCGAGGTGCAGCTGATACTGGTCGCCCGCCCAGAACGGCAGCGTGACGAGGGCAAGCGCCGCGGAGGCGAGCGCGGAGAGGCGTTTCATACCAGGCAAACGCCAGAGCGCAAAACGCAAAGAGCGCAAAGAACGCGAAGAAAACCCGGTTCGGTCTCGAGACGTTCACGCATTCCTTCGCGCCCTTTGCGTCCTTTGCGTTGATTGATTTGCGCTTTCAACGCCTCAAACCGGCCGCACGTTGCGCGTGCCGAACAACCCCTCGGGCCTGAGCAGCAGCACTACCATCAGCAGGCCCACCGAGATCGTCTGCTGGAACTCGCCGCCGACGTAGTACGTGGCGACGCTGCTCAGGATGCCGAGCGCCGCGCCGCCGACCAGAGCGCCGACGTTGCTGCCCAGCCCGCCCACCGCCAGCGCGATGAAACCGTTCAAGGTGAGCGTGAGGCCCAGTGCGAAGTAGGCGAATGTGAGCTGCCCCGCGGCGAATCCCGCGAGGCCGCCCAGCGCGCCGGCCATCACGTAGGAGAGCATGCGGATGCGCTCGGTCGGGATGCCGCGCGCGCGCGCAGCGAAGATGTCCTCCGACATCGCGACGAACAGCTTGCCGTACAGCGTGCGCCGGTAGAACAGTTCGAGACCGGTCGCAAGCAGGATCGCGACCGCGACCGGCAGCCAGTACTTCTGGTCGAGCAGAC
>CAYLTE010000326.1:0-4209 GCA_964386195.1 uncultured Burkholderiales bacterium
GATGTGGAACGGTTGCGGGTCGTAGGCACGCGCATAGGCGATCACCTCGTCTTTGTCGACCGTGCGCTCGCCGATCGGCGCACTGTCGCCGACCTTGAAGTCCTCCCAGTACAGCTCCACGCTCGTCACTTCTTCTTGCCCTCGTATCGATACCAGCCGCGCCCGGCCCGCTTGCCGTTGTAGCCCGCCTGCACCATCTGTCTGAGCAGGGGGCGCGGGTGGAAGCGCTCGCCGTAGGCATCGCGCAGGATGTGCTGCACCTGCAGCGATAGGCTGTTCTGCGTGGCGTCCATCAGTTCGAACGGGCCGATCGGATGACCCAGGCCGAGCTTGCAGGCGAGATCGATGTCTTCCGGCGTGGCGACGCCCTCCTCTACCAGCCGCACCGCCTCGATCATGAAGGCGTGCAACACGCGGTTCACCGCGAACCCCACCACGTCCTTGACCCGGATCGGCGTCTTGCCGGCTTCGCGACACGCCTGCATCGTGACCTCCACGCATGCCTCGCTGGTGTCCAGGCCGGGAATCACTTCGACCAGCTTCATCCGCGAGACCGGCGAGAAGAAGTGCGTGCCGAGGAAGTGCTCGCGACGCGCCGCGGACACGTTCGACGCCAGGCCCGAGATGGAGATGCTGGAGGTGTTGCTGGCGACGATGCACTGCGCGGAACAGATCGCGTCGAGCTTGCGGAAGGTCTCCGCCTTCACCTGCTCGTCCTCGAACACCGCCTCGATCACCAGATCGCGGTCCGCGTAGCGCGACAGGTCAGTGGTCGTGGTGATGCGCGCGAGCGCGGCCTCCTTCTGCTCGGCGGTGTAGAAGCTGCGCTGCACGCCGCGATCGAGCACACGTCCCAGGCTGTCCAGGGCGCGCCCCAGGCTCTCCGCGCTGACGTCGCTGAGCAGCACGTCCTTGCCCGCAAGGGCGAATACCAGGGCGATCTCCGAGCCCATCAGGCCCGCGCCCACCACACCTACTCGTTCGATCTTCACGTCTCGCTCCAGCATTGCATCGGAATTCGGGGCGCGCCGCGTGCCGGGACACGCGCAGCTCGGTTCGATCGGATCAGCAGTCGCCCTCGCCCCCGGCCTGACGGATGACGGCGGCAGCCTCCTCGAAATTGTGCGACAGCGCGTAACACACCGGGGCACTGCCGTCGGACATCGGCGTGTTGGGGTTCGCGCCCGCATCGAGCAGCGCACGTAGCACCAGCGGATCGCCCTTGCGCGTCGCCTCGGTAAGTGGTGTTGCGCCGCCGGCGCTCACCTCCACCGACGCTCCACTGCTCAACAACAACTCGACCATCTCGGGTGGACCGTTGAGCGATGCGACCATCAACGGCGTGAGGCCGCTCGGGTCGGCGTAGTCGACGTTCGCGCCCTTCTCGATCAGCGCCTGCGCCACCTCGACATAGCCGAAGGTGGCGGCGTGGAACAGCGCCGGCCGGCCTTCGTAGCGCGGGACGGCGTCGGCATTGGGATTAACACCGCCCGCGAGCAGTTCCTGCACCTGTGGAAGGTCGTTGCGACGCGCGGCGAGGATCAGTTCCTCATCGGGCGTTTTGGTCTGGCATGCGGCGAGCCCGGCGACGACGGCCATCGCGAGCGCGAGCTGACGCACCATCACGCCAGGCTCTTCCACTTGCGCGCAGGCTTCCTCAGTGGCGCTTCCGCGGTCTCCACCTGCGTCGCGGCGAACCGGTCCAGCTGCAGATCGCCATCGCCGAACAGGGTCTCGATGGCCGTCAGCCGCTTCACGTAGTGTCCGACCGGCAGCTCGTCGGTCATGCCCATCCCGCCGTGCAGCTGGATGGCCTGCTGGCCGACGAAGCGTCCGGCGCGGCCCACGAGCTCCTTGGCTGCCGCGAGGCAGCGCCTGCGCTCGGCGACGTCTTGTGAATCGACCTTGACGGCGGCCAGCATGGCCATCGAGCGCGCCTGCTCCGTCTGGATCAACATGTCCACCAGCCGATGCTGCAACGCCTGGAACCTGCCGATCGGCACGCCGAACTGCTGGCGCGTCTTCAGGTACTCGAGCGTCGCGTCCTTGAGCGCGTCCATGCAGCCGACCGCCTCCGCGCACACCGCAGCGATGCCGCGGTCGGTCACCGCTTCGAGCAGCGCGTAGCCGCCATCCATTACGCCGATGATGGATTCGGGGCTGATCGTCACGTTGTCGAAGGTCACCTCGGCCGCGCGCATGCCGTCGTAGGTCGGATATTCGCGCCCCATCACGCCGGTCTCGGCGGGATTGACGAAGAACAGCGAGATGCCCGCGGCGTCGTCGGGGCCGCCACTGGTGCGGGCGCTGACGATCAGCAGGTCGGCGAGACCGGCGTGCATCATCACCGACTTGGCGCCGTCGATGACCCACATCCCGTTCTGCTGGCGCGCGGTGGTGCGCACGCGATTCAGTTCGTAGCGCGAGCCCGGTTCGCTGTGTCCGAACGCGAACTTCATCGACCCGTCCGCGATGCGCGGCAGCAAAATGCTGCGCTGTGCGTCGCTGCCGCCCAGGGCGATGGTGTAGCCGGCCATGATCGTGCTGGACAGATACGGCTCGACCACGAGCGCACGGCCGAATGCCTCCATCACCAGCATCACGTCGACGCCGCTGCCGCCGAAGCCGCCGAACTGTTCGGGGATGGGGATCCCGTGCAGCCCCATGGAGGCGAAGCCCTCCCAGGCCGAGGCGCTCATGCCCTCGCGGCTGTTGACGATGGCGCGGCGCTGCTCGAACGAGTAGTTCTTCTGCAGGAACTTCTCGATCGAATCGCGCAGCAGGTGCTGTTCTTCGCTGTAGTTGAAGTCCATCTCACAACCCCAGGATGTGCTGCGCGACGATGTTGCGCTGGATCTCGTTCGAGCCGCCGTAGATCGAGACCTTGCGGTAGTTGAAGTAGCGCGCGGCGAGCGGCGCTGCATACTCGGGTCCCACGCGCTCCCCCAGCCAGTGGTCGCCCCAGGCATCGGGCAGGTGCGGCAGCGCGTACGGTCCCACCGCGTCCATCATCAGTTCGGTCAGCGCCTGCTGAATGTCGGTGCCCTTGATCTTGAGCATCGACACCTCGGCACCCGGCGCGCGTCCCTCGCGCTCCGCGGCCAGCATGCGCAGGTTGGTGATCTCCAGTGCCATCAGATCGATCTCCACGCGCGCGACGCGGTCGCGGAAGCGTGGATCCTCGAGCAGGGGACGGCCGTTACGCTGCTCCTGGGAAGCGATGAACTTGAGCATGCGCAGTTCGCGTTTCGACGCCCCCACGCCGGCGATGCCGCTGCGCTCGTGGGCCAGCAGGAACTTCGCGTACGTCCAGCCGCGGCCTTCTTCGCCCACGAGATTCTCCACGGGCACCTCGACATTCTCGAACCAGACCTCGTTGACCTCGTGCTCGCCGTCGAGGGTGACGATGGGTCGCACGGTCACGCCGGGCGAGCGCATGTCGATCAGCAGGAACGAGATGCCCTCCTGGCGCTTGCCGGTGCTCGCAGTGCGCACCAGGCAGAAGATCATGTCCGCGTACTGCGCCAGGGTCGTCCAGGTCTTCTGGCCGTTGACGATGTAGCGCTCGCCCCGCCGCTCGGCACGGGTGTTGAGCGAGGCGAGGTCGGAGCCAGCACCCGGCTCGGAGTAGCCCTGGCACCACCAGTCCTCGTTGGAGAGGATGCGGGGCAGGTAGTGCTGTTTCTGCCACGCACTGCCGAAGGCGATGATGACCGGTCCCACCATGTTCACGCCGAATGGGATGATGCGCGGCGCGCCAGCCTCCGCGCATTCCTCGTCGAAGATGTGCTGCTGCACGGCGTTCCAACCGGCACCGCCGTACTCGACCGGCCAGTTCGGGGCCATCCAGCCGCGCTCGGACAGGAGCGTCTGCCAGCGCAGGTAGTCGTCCTTGCCCAGCCGCTTGTGCTCCAGCATCTTTCTGCTGATCTCGTGCGGGAGGCGCTCGCGGACGAAGGCGCGCACTTCGTCCCGGAACGCGAGTTCTTGCGCGCTGTAGTTGAGGTCCATGGCAATGCGGACGTGCGCCGTTCCTGAAGGTGGGGTAGCGCCGAAGGATACCGCACCGGGGACGAGGGCGGCGCCTGGCGGCGGCGGAACCGGCCCTCCTGCGGCGCCCAGTCTATAATCCGACGGAGTCATCGATCGTCGTCTCACTTACGCAGCGCCTCTCACTTGCCGGAGGAAGCATGGGTACCCGCGAACAGG
>CAYLTE010000327.1:0-4193 GCA_964386195.1 uncultured Burkholderiales bacterium
CCGGCATCGTGCCGGACGATGGCATCACGGAAACGCTGCAGTACGGCAACGACGACTCCGGCATCGTTCCCGATGACGGCATCGGCGAAATCATCCAGTACGGCAACGACGACTCCGGCATCACTCCCGACGATGGCATCGTCGCCCACTACCAGTTCGGTGGCGACGACTCCGGCATCCAACCCGAAGAGGGCATCAGCGGGGAAACCATTTACTACGAGGAAGAGAGCATTGCCAGTGCCGACGACCTGATCGGCGAACCCAAGGCGTTCAATGACGAACCCATGGCGACAGAAGTCGAGGAACCCGCCCCGGTGGCTGCGCCGACCCCCGAGCCGGAACCTGCGCAAGCGGCTCCCGAGCCGGAGCCTGCTGTAGCGGCCGCCCCGGCGGAGCCCGAGCCGGAGCCTGCTGCAACGGCCGAACCCGAACCGGAGCCCGTGATCCTGCCGGTGACGATCACGCTCGAGGCCGAGGCGCTGTTCGACTTCGACCGCTCGAAGGTGCGCTCTCCCGACCAGGAGCGGCTGGACAAGCTGGTCACCGGTCTGAACGGCGTCGACTACGAGCGCATCCTGATCGTCGGCCACGCAGACCGCATCGGCACCGAGTCCTACAACGAACGCCTGTCCCTGCGCCGCGCGAACGCGGTGAAGGACTACCTCGTCAAGCAAGGCGTCCAGTCGGACCGCCTCATCACCGAGGGCCGCGGCGAGTTCGAACCCTCCACCGATCCCATGGTGTGCCAGGGCCTGCGCAAGAAGAAGCTGATCGACTGCCTGCAGCCCGATCGCCGCGTGGAGGTCACGGTGACGGGACAGAGCCAGAAGCAGTAAAGTAGTCACACTTCGTCGTACACGAAGCCCTGCGCGAGCAGGGCTTCTTTTTTGCATGGAACCCCTGCAAGCCATCGACCTGTGCATCGAGGCGCGCTACGTCGTGCCGCTCGACGGCCCTCCCCGGATTCTCGATACTCATGCTGTTGCGGTCGACGGCGGACGCATCCTGGCGGTGCTGCCCGTCGACGAGGCGCGGCAACGCTTCGCGCCGCGTAGCACGGTCACGCGGGACACTCACGCGCTGCTGCCCGGTCTGGTCAATGCCCACACCCACGCAGCGATGTCGCTGATGCGCGGCCTGGCCGACGACCTGCCGCTGATGGAGTGGCTCACCAAGCACATCTGGCCGGCCGAGGCACAGCACGTGTCGGCGCAGCTGGTCCATGAAGGCACGCTGCTGGCGTGCGCCGAGATGATCCGCGCGGGCATCACCTGCTTCAACGACATGTACTTCTTCCCGGAGGAGTCGGCGCGGGCGGCTCTCACTGCCGGCATGCGCGCCGCGCTGGGGATGATCTGCATCGAGTTTCCGACTGCCTATGCCAGCGACCCGCAGGACTACCTGCACAAGGGACTGGCGATGCGCGACGCGCTCAAGCACGAGCCGCTGCTCTCCTTCTGCATGGCGCCGCACGCTCCTTACACTGTGCAGGACTCCAGTTTCGAGCGCATCGTCACCTACGCCGAGGAGCTGCAGGTGCCCATCCACCTCCACGTGCACGAGACGCAGCACGAGATCGAGGAGAGCGTGCAGCGCCACGGCGTGCGGCCCCTGCAGCGGCTGCGTCGCCTCGGCGTGGTCGGTCCGGGACTGATCGCGGTGCACGCCGTGCACCTGGACGATGCCGAGATCGAGTTGCTCGCCGCGTGCGGCAGCCATGTGGCGCACTGCCCCAGTTCCAACCTCAAGCTCGGCAGCGGCATCGCACCGCTGCCGCGCATGCTCTCGGCCGGCGTCAACGTCGCGCTGGGCACCGACAGCGCGGCCAGCAACAATCGGCTGGATCTGCTGCAGGAGATGCGCACGGCGGCGCTGCTCGCCAAGGGCAGCGCCCGCGAACCGACTGCAGTGCCCGCCGGACAGGCGCTGCACATGGCCACGCTCGCCGGTGCGAAGGCGCTCGGACTGGACCGCTCGATCGGTTCCATCGAACCGGGGAAGCAGGCCGATCTGATCGCCGTGAACCTGGAGGCACTGGAGCTGTCTCCGAGCTACCACCCGCTTTCGCACCTGGTCTATGCGGCCGGGCGCGAGAACGTGGACGACGTATGGGTGGCCGGGCGCCGCCTCCTCGAGAACCGCCGACTCACCACGCTGGACGAACAGGAACTCGCCGCCCGCGCGAAATCCTGGCAGCAACGCATGGCCGCGCAAGCATGAACGAACAGATCAACGCCGATCCCCAGGAACTGCAGAAATTCAGCGCGCTCGCGCACCGCTGGTGGGACCCTAACAGCGAGTTCCGTCCGCTGCACGAGATCAATCCCCTGCGCCTGCAGTGGATCGACCGCCTGGCGTCCCTGGCCGGCAAGCGTGTGCTCGACGTCGGGTGCGGCGGTGGCATTCTCTCCGAGGCGATGGCTGAGCGTGGAGCGGAAGTCACCGGGATCGACCTCTCGGACAAGGCGCTCAAGGTCGCGCAATTGCACCTGCTCGAGAGCGGACGCCAGGTCTCCTACCGCAAGGTGCCCGTCGAGACGCTGGCACAGGAACAGCCGGGGAGTTTCGACGTGGTCACCTGCATGGAAGTGCTCGAGCACGTGCCCGATCCCGCCAGCCAGGTGGAGGCCTGCGCGCGACTGCTCAAGCCCGGCGGTCACGCGTTCTTCGCCACCATCAACCGCAACCCGAAGTCGTTCCTGTTCGCGATCGTGGGCGCGGAGTACGTGCTGCGGCTGCTGCCGCGCGGGACGCACGAGTATGCCAAGCTGATCAAGCCCTCTGAACTGGCCGCGATGTGCCGCCGCGCCGGGCTGACCGTGGACGCACTCATGGGTATGACCTACAACCCGATCACCCGCGTGTACGCGCTGGGACAGGACACGGACGTGAACTACCTGCTGCACGCGCAGGCCCTGCCGTGACGCCCCAAGTCGATGCCGTGCTGTTCGACCTGGACGGCACCCTTCTCGACACCGCGCCGGATCTCGCGCGTGCGGTAAACCGTCAGCGCAGCGAACGCAGACTCGAGCCAGTGCCGCTCGCGCGCCTGCGCCCGGCCGTGTCGCAGGGCGCGCGCGGCATGCTGCGCGTGGCGTTCGGCCTGGTGCCGGGCGATGAGAACTACGAGGCGATGCGCGAGGAGTTCCTCGCCTATTACCTGGCCGACCTGTGCGTGGAGACCCGGTTCTTCGCGGGAATGGAGTTCGTCCTGCGTACCCTCGAGGCGCGCGGCATCGCGTGGGGCATCGTCACCAACAAGCTGCACCGCTTCACCATGCCTCTGCTCGAGCGAATGAGCCTGCACGAGCGCGCCGCCTGCATCGTCAGCGGCGATACCGCCGCGCGTGCCAAGCCCCATCCCGACCCGCTTCTGGAGGCCTCGCGGCGTATCGACGTCGCGCCCGAACGCTGTCTGTACGTGGGCGACGACGAGCGCGACGTCCAGGCTGCGCTTGCCGCCGGCATGGTGCCGGTGGTGGCCCTGTGGGGGTATCTCGGCGAGGAGAACCCGCCCCAGGCGTGGGGTGCAAGGCATCTCCAGGCCCAGCCCGAGGACATGCTCGCGCTGCTGTAGCCCCCGGCAAACGGAAGTGGCCAGGAGCGTCTCCGCCGGCGCGGGGTTGAACTCGCGGGCATCTGCCGCATCTATGGGATAATCCGGTGTTGTTCATGGGGGCGACCTGGTTTCGACGCAGGTTGCGAAGCAGCGCGGTGCATGCCGAGGTCCAGTCACCTCGTAAATCCGCTGGAAATCATATAGTCGCCAACGACGACAAATACGCTCTGGCCGCCTAACACCGGCCGGACTCTGCCCCGGTTTGCTCGTGGGCCGGTTCCGATCCCGCAAGGGTGAGGATCAGCAGAGTCATTCACACGTGATCGGGTCGCAGCGGGGCTACTTCGCCTAGACCCTAAATCGTAAGGTAGCTCGCCAAGCGTCAGCCCGCCGGCCGGGGGTCGCGAGGCTAAATCAAAGGGTCAGGCTAAGCATGTAGTACCGACTGTGTAGGATTTGCGGACGCGGGTTCGATTCCCGCCGCCTCCACCAATACTGAAGCCCCAACTGTTATCAGTTGGGGCTTTTTCTTGTCTGTTTGCGCCGGTTCCCGCGTGTTGTTGGGGGTTCCTGCGGAAGCCTGCGGACTTCGCCAGCCGCCCGAATTGGCCGTTCCGGGCCACATTCCACTCTC
>CAYLTE010000328.1:0-4189 GCA_964386195.1 uncultured Burkholderiales bacterium
GGGATGCTGCTCTCGCGCGGGGAGAAGGAGAACTTCTTCCTCGCGATGGTCGAGCCGCCGAAGTCGGTTGCGCCGACCGCGATCGTCCCGCGCGAGTACGTGTTCATCGTCGACATCTCTGGCTCGATGCACGGCTTTCCGCTCGATACCGCCAAGCTGCTGATCCGCGAGCTGGTCGGCAACCTCCGCCCGGCCGACACGTTCAACCTGCTCCTCTTCGCCGGAGACAACACCGTGCTCTCGCCGACCTCGATCTCCGCCACGAAGCCGAACATCGAGCGGGCACTGCACACGCTCGGCAACTATCGCGGCAGCGGCGGCACGGAACTGTTGCCGGCGCTGCGCACGGCGCTGGCCATGCCGGCGGATGCCGACCGCGCACGTACCTTCGTGGTAATCACCGACGGCTACGTCAGCATCGAGCGCGAGGCCTTCGATCTGGTCGCCACGAACCTCGACAAGGCCAACCTCTTCGCCTTCGGCATCGGCAGCGGGGTCAACCGCTACCTGATCGAGGGCCTGGCGCGGGCCGGGCAGGGGGAGCCCTTCGTCGTGCTCGGCCCCGACCTCGCGTCCCGGGAGGCGAGGCGGTTCAAGCAGATGATCGAGGCGCCGGTGCTCACCCGCGTGAAGGCGCACTTCGAGGGCCTGGACGTCTACGACGTCGAGCCGATTGCGCTACCCGACGTCTTCGCGCAGCGCCCAGTGATCCTGTTCGGCAAGTGGCGCGGCACGCCCGCCGGCAAGCTGGTCGTCGAAGGCCGCGCGGCGAACGGTCCCTACCGCACCGAGGTCGCTGTCGAGCCCGATCAGGCCAGCGAGGAGAACGGCGCGCTGCGCTACCTGTGGGCGCGCCACCGCATCGCCAGCCTCACCGATCAGGAGCACCTCGAAGGTGGAGGGGAGTACCGCCAGGCGATCCTGGACCTTGGGCTCGAGTACAACCTGCTGACGCAGTACACGTCCTTCGTCGCGGTGGATGAAGTGGTCCGGAACCTCAACCCGGGCGACGCTGCGAGCGTGAAGCAGCCGCTGCCGCTGCCCGAAGGTGTGAGCGAACTGGCCGTCTACGCACAGGTGGCCTCGACACCGGAACCCTCGACCTGGGCGATGCTGGGCATCGCGCTGACCGGCCTGGCGGTGGTGGCGATGCGCAGGGTGCGCGGGCAGAGGGGCTCGACGGCTGGTCGTGCGGGGGTCGAATGAGCCGGAGAGCAGCCATGCGGATTCCCGCCTGGGCCTGGGTCGCGCTTCCCGCCCTCTCGCTCTGGCCGATCTGGCACTGGAGCGCGCGCCGGATGACCGACGGGTCGGACGATCCGCTCGGCGTCCTGGCGCTGCTCGCGCTTGTCGCCCTGGTGTTCGGCGCCCGCCGTCAGCTCGCCCACGTCCCGCGGCTGGGCTGGATGATCGCGTCGCTCGTCTTCGCAGGAGCGGCGATCACGGTCGACTCGGTGCCGATCCTCGTTTGCGCGGTGATCGCCGTACTGGCGATGATCTGTGCCGTGCTCGCCGTTCGCGATTCCAGCCAGCCGGTCCTGGCCTGGCTGGGCCTGGGGCTCCTCGCGCTGCCGGTCATCTCGTCGCTGCAGTTCTTCCTCGGCTATCCGCTGCGCGTGGTCACCGCCGAGGCCACTGCCTGGGTGCTGGGCGCGTTCGGCGTCGAGGCCATGCGCGAAGGCAGCACGCTGGCAGTGAACGGCCAGCTCATCATGGTGGATGCGCCGTGCTCCGGCATCCAGATGGCCTGGGTCGGGTACTTCACTGCCTGTCTGGCCGCCGGCTGGCTGCGTATGCCGGACGCCGTCTTTCTCAGGCGGGCAGCCGGTGTCGGGGCGGTCGTGCTGACCGGCAACATCGTGCGCAACACCGTGCTGGTCGCGCTCGAGGCGCAGGGGCGGGCGCCGCAGTGGACGCACGAGGCGGTCGGGATCCTGATTTTCATCGGCGTCTGCGCGGGTGTGCTGGTCCTCATGATGCGGCGATCGGCGGGAACTGCGTCGCGTGACCGTGTCCGACCGGCTGCGGTGCGAGCGTCGCCGGTCATGCCGGCACTTGCAGCCGGCTTCGCTGTGCTAGCGGTGGTGCCCCTGCTGACCTCCGAACCGCTGCAGGCGAGTACGCCGGTCAGTCAGCCGGAATGGCCCGACCACTACGAGGGCGAACGCCTCCGGCCCCTGGCACTGTCCGATGTCGAGCGGCGCTTCGCCGCCCAGTTTCCCGGGGCCATCGCCCGCTTCACCGACGAGCGCCGGGTGATCACGTTGCGGCAGGTGAACGCGCCGACGCGCAAGCTGCATCCGGCGGCGGACTGTTTCCGTGGGCTCGGATATCGAGTCTCGGATATCGCGCTGTCGCATCGGACGCCGAATGAACTTGGCGCCGGGGCGGGCATGCGGAAACACGAGCCGGCGCAACTGCAGCGCTGCTTCGTCGCCACCAGGCAGGGCCGCAGTCTTCGCGTGTGCGAGGTCATCGAAGACGCGGCGGGCAGGGGGTTCACCGACACCTCTGCCTGGTACTGGGCAGCGTTGAGCGGGGAATCGGACGGGCC
The DNA here is from genome assembly GCA_964386195.1 of uncultured Burkholderiales bacterium. Classification (GTDB taxonomy): domain Bacteria; phylum Pseudomonadota; class Gammaproteobacteria; order Burkholderiales; family SHXO01; genus SHXO01. The sequence continues at coordinate 2,555 of CAYLTE010000328.1, forward strand.
TTGGCTGGCGGTGACGACCGTGTCACCGATGCTGTGAGTGCGTCGATGAGATGGCTGCGATGGTTCTGCCTGACCGTTCTGTATACGTGGATCCTGGCTGTCGGCATCGTCATCGTCTGGCTGGATCTCCCGGGTAGACGATCCCCGTCCCATCGGGCGGTTTCGGCACGCACTCGCGAAATGCCTTAGTGTGTGAGTTCATCGTCGAACTGAAAGGAAGATAGTGCATGGCTAAACCCAACTATGCGTTTGCAAAGCGGCAGAGAGACCTTGCCAAGAAGGCCAAGAAGGAAGAAAAGAGGGCCAAGAAGGCAGGAACAAGCGAAACGCCACCGCAGGACGTTCAGGCACCGCCATCCGGTCCTGACAATCCCTTGCCGTGATGGCGAATCGGGGTGCCAGCCGAAGTCGGAAACCGCTGTGGCGTTGGAAAACGTGGTAGAGGCCAGTCTTCCACATCCCAGGAGTGCTTCGTGAATCCCGAGAAGATCAAAGTGCGCGTGACCGAAAGCGGCCAGACCCTGGATGTGGTGGTTCTGAGCAAGCGGGTTGACCGGATCGAGGTTGTTCTCGGCGAAGGCGTGCACAGCGTCAGATGCGCGCTGACGCCGACGCGCACCGGGGCGGCCTACGCTGGAACTGCGATGGGGCGCGAGATCGTCTACGAACGTGGTCGCGAGCAGGTTCAGAGCGACATCGATCGGCTCAACCCCAACGTGCGCAAGTCCAGCCGGTAGTCGTGGCGGGAGGACTCAACGCCCCTCCCGGTCCTCGATCCCCGCCCACTCGAGTGCCTCGGACCGTTCCGCGAAGGTGCGGTACTCGAGAATTCTCCCGTCCCGAAGTACGAATCCGTCGGCGAATCGTGCGGCGATCCACTCTACCGCGTCCTTCAGGCGGACCGACACATGGAGGTAGACGACAAACCTGTCTCCGTTCGCCAGGAACCGCTCGGGCGCGCACGTCCCTTCCGCCCACGTCCCGCGCCCTGTCCTGATGTGCTCTCGCACCTCCGCGATGCCGCGGTAGGTGCCGGCCATCGGGAAGCTCTCAGGTTCGACACGCACGATCTCCGGATCGAAGTCCTTGGCGACGGACTGCATGTCGTTGCGGTTGATCGCGGCGAAGAATTGTCTGAGTGCTTCGATCTCTCGGCTCATCGGTCTTGCTCCAGATACTGGCGCGGCAGTGCCGGCATCGAGGGTACGCGAGTTGCCCCCGCCACTCCAGGAGGTAAACGTATGCACTTCAAACCGGACGGATACAGCAGCGTCTCGCCCTATCTGGTCGTGTCCGACGCTGCAGCGACCATACGCTTCCTGGAGAACGCGCTGGGTGCGCAACTGCTGCGCTCCTTTCCCGGCTCCCGAGGCGGGATCATGCACGCGGAGGTTCGCATCGACGATTCGGTGATCATGATCGCCGACGCGCAGCCGGATTGGCCAGAGCGCTCGGCTCATGTCCATGTCTACGTCCCGGACGTCGACGCTGTGTACGCGACCGCACTTTCGGCAGGCGCCGAGTCGGTGCAGGAGCCGACGCGCAAGGGCGACGGCGACAAGCGCTGCGGCGTCAGGGATGGCGGCGGTACCACCTGGTGGATCGCCACCGGACAGTCATCATGACCGTCAAGCG
>CAYLTE010000329.1:0-4182 GCA_964386195.1 uncultured Burkholderiales bacterium
GGTGATCCCGCGCTCGCGCTCCAGGTCCATGGAGTCGAGTACCTGCATCTCCATCTCGCGGTCGGAGAGCCCGCCGCATAGCTGGATGAAGCGGTCGGCGAGCGTGGACTTGCCGTGGTCGATGTGGGCAATGATCGAGAAGTTGCGGATGTGCTCCATGGGGGTCGCTGGGAGGTCAGGCTCCCGCGGTTCGCAGGACAGGAGCGAGGGGCGCCGGGAGGCGCAAGGTGCGGGGCTGGGTTCGGTGCAAGGGACGCTGCTGCGCGAGCAGGCGAGAGCAAAGCGCGGATTCTAGCGAATTTTGCTGTGCAGCGCGCCTGCGCAGCACACCGCGTGACGCCCGCCCCCTCGACGCAGTGGGTGTCGGCCACCCGCCGACACCGTGCTCGATCGCGCCCCGGCGAGTGCCGAGGCGCACACCTGGTTCAGTTGCCGTTGAGCTTGAGGGGGATGTAGATCGATCCTTCTCCACGCTTGACCAGCAGCGCCACGGTGCGCCCCTTCTCGCCGCCCGTGAGCAGTTTGGTCAGCTCGGCGACCGAGTTCACCTCGACGTTGTTGACCGCGAGGATGACGTCGCCGCGGCGGATGCCGGCGCGGGCCGCCAGTCCCTCGGCGTTCTCGACCAGCACACCGCCGGAGACATTCAGTTCCTTCCGCGCCTCGGCAGGTAGTTCGGCCAACGTGAGCCCGAGCTTGCCGATCTGCTCGGTCTGGGGACGGCTGCCCTGCGGGCGGCGGTTGTTGCGCTCGTCGGGCGTCTCGCCGACCTCGACGACGAGTTCCTTGGGACTGCCCTTGCGCCACACCTGCACCGGCACCTTGGTCCCCGGGCGCACCGCCGCCACGATGCGGGGAAGTTCGTTGGAGCTGACGACCTCCTTGTTGTCGAAGGTCAGGATGACGTCGCTGGCCTGGATGCCGGCCTTGTCCGCCGGTCCGCCCTTCTCCACCGAGTTCACCAGTGCGCCAACGGGCCGCGGCAAGCCGAAGGACTCCGCCAGTTCCTTGGTGACTTCCTGGATCACCACACCGATTCGGCCGCGGCTGACACGCCCATCGGTCTGCAACTGCTTCGCTACGTCCACGGCAACGTCGATGGGAATGGCGAAGGACACCCCCATGAATCCGCCGGTCCGGCTGAAGATCATGCTGTTGATGCCCACCACCTCACCGCGCATGTTGAACAGCGGCCCGCCGGAATTGCCCGGGTTGATCGCCACATCGGTCTGGATGAAGGGGACGAAATTCTCCTGCGGCAGCGAGCGCCCCTTGGCGCTCACGATTCCCGCGGTCACCGTGTTGTCGAAGCCGAAGGGCGAGCCGATGGCGACCACCCATTCGCCGACCCGCAGCGCGCTGGGGTTGCCGATCCTGACCACCGGCAGCGCATTGGCCTCGATCTTGAGCACCGCGACGTCCGTACGCTTGTCGGTGCCAACCACCTTCGCCCGAAACTCGCGCTTGTCGGTCAGCCGTACCGTGATCTCCTCGGCCGCGTCCACCACGTGGGTATTGGTGAGGATGTACCCGTCGGCGCTGATGATGAAGCCCGAGCCCAGGGAGCGCGCCTCGTAGTCGCGCGGCTGGGGTGGGCCGAAGCGCCGGAAGAAGTCGAAGAAGGGGTCCTCTTCCGCGCCGGGAGGGAGCGCCTGCTCGGTCTGCGGGCTGGAGGTCGTGCTGATGTTCACCACTGCGGGCCCCTGCTGGTCCGCCAGATCGGCGAAGTCGGGCAGATTGCGGCCCTGCGCGAGCAGCCCCAGCGGGGCCCACAGCATGGCCAGGAGCAGGAGTCTTCTTAGCATGTTCGACTGTCCTCGAATGAACAAGCGCGCTCAGGAGCGCGCGCGGGTAATGCCGGAGGGATGCGCGGGCGCGCGTCCCGCCTGCGAGAGCGTCATCGCGACTTGGGCGAGACCGAATTCGCGATCTGCATCACCGTCACGGGCGGGGTTTCGCCCAGGACGGTGATGAGCTTATCCGAAAGCGGCCGCGTATAGATGCTCACCGCGCCCTGATGCGTCAGGCCGGGAACGATGCGCGCGGCGGGCATCGGTTCGATGAACACGGACACTGCGGCGAGGCCGTCGGAGAACACCAGGTGCGAGACCACACCACCACCGGCCTGCTTGTGGCGTTGCATCTCCATGATTTTCTTGAAGCCGGCGGGCTGGTTCTGCACCGCCCAGCCGGTTTCGGTGGGTCCCTGGGGCGTCTCTCGCTGCGGCGCGGCAGGAATGACGAAGCGCGGGGTGACGGCATCCTTGGTCAGCGGCACGTCGATGGCGACCTCGGTGAAATGGAACTGCTCCATCACCTCCCCGCGCTCGTTGAGCATCCGCGCCTTGAGCAGGAGACCGGTCTTCATCTCCGCCCACAGCTTGTGGCCGTATCTGAACTGGTCCCGCGGCTCGAGGATGAGTGCCTGGGCATCGTGCCCGGCGATGCGGTCCTGCCCGGCCTTGCGCAGCTGGTAGTACTGGGTGAGCACCGAGAGCTGATCCGGCAGCAGCGCCGGGAACACCTTGCGCGCCGTGCGCCGTTCGCGCTTCACGACGCCGGAATCAGCGTAGAAGGTGATGATCTCCGCACTGTTGCGGATGATTTCCCGGCGGGGACCGTCGAGTGTCTCGAGCTTCTCGAACGCTCCAGTGCGATCGACGAAGTGGGTGATGCGAGAGGTCTCGGCATGATTGCCGTGCTGGTAGACGAAGGTGCCGCGGTAGTTCAGATCGCGCGCGGCCTGCGCGATCCGCTGCAGGAGGGCGAGCGCCTCGGCGTCGTCGAGGGCGTCCGCCCGGGCGGCGCCAACAAGCAGGACCTGCGCTACCAGCAGCAGCAGGACGGACTTACCGAGCGCTTTCATCGATTCTGAGCCGGTTCCTCGGTTGAAACCGTGCGCACGTAGGAAACGACGCCCTGCATGGCGGTGCTGGGGGAGAACTCCTGGTGCGCGACCAGATACTCGGGAATTCCGGCGTGTCGGGTGCCGGCCGGAATCTGCGCAACGCTCTGCTTCACCTCGGGTGTCGTGCTCACCCCGGCGACGAACGCTTTCGGCCCGGTCGTGACCGGTGAGGACAGCGCGAGCCAGGCGACCACGGCGACTCCAGCCACGCTGGCCGCGATCGGGAGGGCATGGCGGACGACCGGCCGGGGGACCAGGCGCCGGGGCGCGAGGACCGTTGGCTCCTGGGCGAGGCGCTCATGGATCTTGCGCGAGAACTCGGGGCTCAGGTCCAGTTCATTGCGCAGCGCATCGCGGATCAGGTGGTAGGTCTGCCATCCCTGGACGAGTTCCGGATCGCTCTCCAGCCGCTCGAGTTGACGTTTGCCGTCGGCCGGTTCCAGTTCGCCGTCCATCAGCGCAGAGAGCTTGTCCATCTCACCACCTCTTGTCCTTGCTGGTTTCCAATAACGGGCGCAGGCGCTCGGCAATCGTCTCCCGAGCCCGGAAAATCCTCGACCGCACCGTACCGATCGGGCAGTCCATCACCGTCGCGATCTCTTCGTAGCTCAGCCCGTCGATCTCGCGCAGCACGATGGCCGTGCGCAGTTCCTCGGGCAATTGCTCCATCGTGTCATTGACCGTTTTGGCGATCTGTTTGCTCATTAGTTCATTTTCCGGGGTGTTGACGTCCCGGAGGTACTCGCCGTCCTCGAAATTCTCGGCATCTTCGCTGTCGAATTCAGTGGTCGTTGGCGCGCGCCGGCCCATCGCCACCAGATAGTTCTTGGCGGTGTTGATCCCGATCCGGTACAGCCACGTGTAGAAGGCGCTCTCGCCACGGAAGGACGGCAGTGCCCGGTAGGCCTTGATGAAGGCCTCCTGCGCCACGTCCTCGACCTCGGCCGGGTCGCGGATGAACCGCGAGAGGAGACGGCCCAGCTTGCGCTGGTATTTCGACACCAGCAGCTCGAACGCGTGCTTGTCCCCTCTCTGGGCGCGTTCGACCAGCTGCTGGTCGATTTCACGGTCGCTCATGCGGTCGTGTTCGGATGGGCCTTCGGCGCAACAAAAAACGCGCGAACGGGGTCGCGCGACTAGCGCGAAGTATAGCGCCCGCCGAACCGATCCGGAATGTTGTACTTGTCATCGTCTGGCGGCTCGGACCAGCCGGGAAGGATTTGCTTCAGTCGACCGGCTCGCAGCGGCGCCGAGGGAGGGTATCGCCGACCAGC
>CAYLTE010000330.1:0-4155 GCA_964386195.1 uncultured Burkholderiales bacterium
CGCATGCTCGGCGGCATCTCCGGCTTTCCCCGAAGGGAGGAGTCGCAGTACGACACCTTCGGCACGGCGCACTCCAGCACCTCCATCAGCGCAGCGCTGGGCATGGCGATCGCCGCGAAGCAGAAAGGCGAGAGCCGCCGCGCGATCGCCGTCATCGGCGACGGCGCGATGTCCGCGGGCATGGCCTACGAGGCGATGAACAACGCAGGCGTGTCCGACACCGACCTGCTGGTGATCCTCAACGACAACGACATGTCGATCTCGCCCGCCGTGGGCGGGCTGAACCGCTACCTGGCACGGCTGGTCTCCGGACGCGCGTACGTCGCGGCACGTCAGGCGGCGGAGAAGATACTCTCGGGCATCCCGCAGCTGGGCCGCCTCGCCAAAAAGGTAGAAGTGCACGCGAAGGGCATGATCGTGCCCTCCACCCTGTTCGAGCAATTCGGCTTCAACTACATCGGACCGATCGACGGGCACGATCTCGACTCGCTGTTGCCCACCTTGAAGAACATCCGCGAGCTCAAGGGCCCGCAGTTCCTGCACATCGTCACGCGCAAGGGTCAGGGCTACAAGCTTGCGGAAGCCGATCCGGTGCTCTACCACGGCGTGTCCAGGTTCGAGCCCGCCGCCGGAATCGGCCAGAGCAAGTCGGGGGGCAAGCCCAACTTCACCCAGGTCTTCGGCGACTGGCTGTGCGACGTCGCCGCGCAAGACGAGCGCGTTGTGGGCATCACCCCGGCGATGCGCGAGGGGTCCGGGCTGGTGCGCTTCGCCCAGGAGTTTCCGCAGCGCTACTTCGACGTCGGCATCGCCGAGCAGCACGCGGTGACCTTCGCCGCGGGTCTCGCCTGCGAGGGCATGAAGCCGGTCGTGGCGATCTACTCGACCTTTCTGCAGCGCGGCTACGACCAGTTGATCCACGACGTGCAGATCCAGAAGCTGCCGGTGTTGTTCGCGCTCGACCGCGCGGGACTGGTCGGCGCCGACGGCGCGACGCACCATGGTGCGTTCGACCTTTCCTATCTGCGCTGCCTTCCCAACATGACGGTGATGGTGCCGGCTGACGAGAACGAGTGCCGGCAGATGCTCACCACGGGACTCGGACTGAGCACTCCGGCGGCGGTGCGCTATCCGCGCGGGGCCGGCATGGGCGTGGCGGTGGAAAAGGCGTTGAACACGCTGCCCGTGGGCAAGGCGCAAATGCGCCGCGAAGGGCGCCGCGTGGCCATCCTCGCCTTCGGTCCGCTCCTGCAGGTTGCGCTCGAGGCGGCCGAGGAACTGGACGCCACGGTGGTGAACATGCGCTTCGTCAAGCCGCTCGACGACGAAATGGTGGCAAGTGTCGCCCACCGGCACGCGCTGCTGGTCACGCTGGAGGACAACGTGATCGAGGGCGGCGCGGGAAGCGCGGTGGCGGAGAGCCTGGCCGCGCAGGGCATCGCCGCGCAACTGCTGCATCTGGGCCTGCCGGACCGCTTCGTGGATCACGGGGATCAGGCACAGCTGCTCGCGCTGTGCGGCCTCGATCGCAGCGGCGTGTCGAAATCGATCCGCGAGCGTCTCGCCGCGCTCGCCCAGCCGGCGAGCGTGCGCGTAGCCTGAGCATTGCGGATGCCGGCGCCGTCGTCCCGGGTAACGCCGGGACCCAGGTGTTGCCCTCGACATTGACGCTGCTGCCGGACCCCGGCTTCCGCCGGGGTGACGGGAGGCGTCGTCTCGGTCAACGCCGGGACCCAGTCGCGACCCTCATCCGCCCCCACTGGCGTCCCGGACACGAGCCCTGCTATACTTGTCAAGACAGATTGACAGTAGGCTTGGTCCGACATGTTGACACTTGCGCCGTCTTCCGCACGCACCCGCGCCGGCCGCGACCTGCGGCCGCACGCGATCGTGATCGGCAGCGGATTCGGCGGCCTCGCAGCAGCGATCCGGCTGGGTGCCCGCGGGTATCGGGTGAGCGTTCTGGAGAGGCTCGACGGGCCAGGCGGCCGCGCCTACGTCCATCGTCAGGACGGGTTCACCTTCGACGCCGGCCCGACGATCGTCACCGCCCCCTTCCTGCTCGAGGAGCTCTGGGCCCTGGCCGGGCGCAGGCTGTCCGACGACGTCGACCTGCGCCCGCTGTCCCCGTTCTACCGCATCCGCTTCCACGACGGCAGCTGCTTCGACTGCTCCGGCGATGCGCTGCGGATGCGCGAGGAGGTTGCACGCCTCGCGCCCGATGACGTGGCTGGCTACGAGCGCTTCATGCACGCCTCGGAGGCGGCCTACCGCCTGGGCTTCGAACAGCTGGGGCACGTGCCCTTCGACTCGTGGACCGACATGGCGCGGGTCATCCCCGGAATGCTGCGCCAGCGCAGCGACCGCTCCCTCTACCGGATGGCATCGCAGCACGTGCGCGACGAGCGGCTGCGCTTCGTGCTGTCGTTCCACCCGCTGTTCGTCGGCGGCAACCCCTTCAGCGTCACTGCCATCTACGGGCTGATCTCCTTTCTCGAACGCCGCTGGGGGGTGCACTTCGCGATGGGCGGCACGGGCAGCATCGTGCGCGGCATGGTCGGCCTGATCGAGGGCCAGGGCGGGCGCATCCGCTACGGCTGCGACGTGACCGGCATCTCCGTCGAGAACCGCCGCGCCACGGGCGTGAAACTCGCCAGCGGCGAACTGCTGCGCGCCGACGTGGTGATATCCAACGCCGACGCCGCATGGACCTACCGGCACCTGCTGCCGTCCGACGTGCGCCGGCGCTGGACCGACCGGCGCATCGAGCGCGCGCGCTACTCGATGAGCCTGTTCGTCTGGTACTTCGGCACCAGGCGGCGCTACGAGGATGTACCGCACCACACGATCCTGCTCGGCCCGCGTTATCGGGAGTTGCTGCACGACATCTTCGAGCGCAAGGTGCTCGCTGAGGATTTCAGCCTGTACCTGCACCGCCCCACCGCCAGCGACCCATCGCTCGCGCCGCCGGGATGCGACACCTTCTACGCGCTCTCGCCGGTGCCGCACCTGGACAGCGCCGTGGACTGGCGCCGCCAGGCCGAACCTTACCGGCAGGCGATCGCACGGCGGCTGCAGGAGACGCTGCTCCCCGGACTGGAAGAGGCGGTGGTGACTTCGCGCCTGATGACGCCCGTCGACTTCCACGAGCGCCTGCTCTCCTACAAGGGAGCGGCCTTCGGCATGGAACCCGTGCTCACGCAGAGCGCGTGGTTCCGGCCGCACAACCGCAGCGAGGACGTCGAGAGGCTGTATCTGGTCGGCGCCGGCACCCATCCCGGCGCCGGGCTGCCCGGTGTGCTCTCCTCCGCCCGGGTTCTGGACAGCGTGGTACCGGATGCCGCCGCCCTTGCCTGAGCGCAGTCACGCCAGCGCCGCCGATCTCGACGCCTGCGCGGCGCTGCTGTGCAACGGATCGCGCAGCTTCTTCATTGCCGGGCGCATCCTGCCCAGGCCGACACTGCTCGCGGCAACGGCGCTCTATGCGTTCTGCCGTCAGGCGGACGACGCGATCGACCTCGCAGCGGACGATGCGGCACGCGAGGCGGCGCTCGCCGGACTGCGTGCGCGCCTGGACGGCATCTTCGCCAAAGCGCCGCGCCCGGATCCGGTGGACCGCGCGCTGACCGACGTCGTGGCGCGCCACGACATTCCGCGCGCGTTGCCCGATGCGCTGCTGGAAGGGTTCGTCTGGGATGCGCAGGGCCGGGTCTACGACACCGCGCAGCAGCTGCTCGACTACGCCGCCAGAGTGGCGGGAACGGTCGGCGCGATGATGGCCCTGCTGATGGGCGCGCGCCGCGCCGACGCGCTCGCTCGCGCATCCGAACTGGGCGTGGCCATGCAGCTGACCAACATCGCCCGCGACGTGGGCGAGGACGGCAGGCGCGGGCGCCTGTACCTGCCGCACGAATGGTTGCGCGCGGAAGGAATCGACTGCGACCAGTGGCTGCGCGCACCGCACTTCACCCCGGCGCTGGGCCGGGTCGTGCAGCGCCTGCTGAACGAGGCCGACGTTCTCTACGCGCGTGCCGGGCAGGGCATCGCACAATTGCGACCCGCGTGCCGGCCCGGCATCCGCGCCGCCGCGCTGCTGTACGCGCAGATCGGGCGCGAGGTGGAACGCAACGGCCTCGATTCGGTTTCGCGACGGGC
>CAYLTE010000331.1:0-4142 GCA_964386195.1 uncultured Burkholderiales bacterium
AGCCGTTGTCGCCGACGATGGGCTTGGGCATGAAGGTCGCCGTCTTGCCGTAGGAGTGCGCGACGTTGTGCACGGTGTACTTGAGGATCTGCATCCAGTCGGCGCGCTTGACCAGGCGCTCGAACTTGGTGCCTATCTCGCACTGGCCCGGCGCAGCTACTTCGTGGTGATGCACTTCCACCTCGACGCCCTGCTCTTCGAGCGCCAGGCACATCGCGGAACGGATGTCCTGCAGCGAGTCGACCGGGGGAACCGGGAAGTACCCGCCCTTGACCGCAGGGCGGTGGCCCTTGTTGCCGCCCTCGAAGTCGTGGCTGGACGCCCAGGGGGCCTCCTCGGTCACGATGCGCACGCCGCAGCCGGACATGTCGACGTTCCAGGTGACCGAATCGAACACGAAGAATTCCGGCTCCGGGCCGAAGTAGGCGGTGTCACCGATGCCGGTCGATTTCAGGTAGGCCTCGGCCTTCTTGGCGATCGAACGCGGATCGCGATCGTAAGGCTTGCCGTCGCCCGGCTCGATGACGTCGCAGGTGACGATCATCGTCGGCTCGTCGGTGAACGGATCCATACGCACCGAATCGGCATCGGGCATGAGGAGCATGTCGGACGCCTGAATGCCCTTCCACCCGGCGATCGAGGAGCCATCGAAGGCATGCCCGTCTTCGAACTTGGACATGTCGAACATCTTGGCCGGGACGGAAACGTGCTGCTCCTTGCCGCGCGTGTCGGTGAAACGCAGGTCGACGAACTTGACCTCGTTGTCCTTCATCAATTTCAGTGCATCGGCGGGCGTCGTCATTACTTATCTCCTGGGTAAAAGGTCTTTATTGGAGGGTGAAGCCTCGAGTCCCACCCTTTTCGCACGAAGTGTGCCGGTTTGGTGCATGCAGTATTATCGTTATTTATCAGAGACGTAGATGATTGCGGCGGGGCCCGGTCGCACCAATGCGGTGCGCAGAGGCATCCTGATCGCACTATTTTAGTGCTGCTTCATGGGGTGGCGGTAGCCGGTACGCCGCACTAGACTTGTAGAAAGTCCCAACGTGGGGCGCAGCGGCAGGAGACCAGGCAGTGACCATCACCGAGATCCTTGCGGCAGCACAGAAGCGCGCCGCCGGGCGCGCGCTTTCCTATCAGGGCGCGCTATCCCCAGTGGAGGCCGAGGAAGTCAGGGGGCGCGTACCGGGCAGCATCCTGGTCGATGTCCGGACGCGGGCGGAACTGGATTTCGTCGGGCGCATACCCGGAAGCGTGGAGATCGAGTGGCAGTCCTATCCTGGGGGCGACCCCAATGCGCAGTTCCTCGTGCACCTCGAACGGCAGGTGAGCAAGGAGTCGCTGGTGATGTTCATCTGCCGCAGCGGCGCCCGTTCGCATGCGGCGGCGACGGCGGCGGCCGCGGCCGGCTACACGCAGTGTTACAACGTGCTCGAGGGGTTCCAGGGCGACAAGGATGCCAACGGGCATCGCGACTCCGTCGGGGGCTGGCGTCTGGCCGGACTGCCCTGGTACCAGAGCTGAGCGGATTGAACGCTCGGCGCGGGCGTGCGGATCAGCCGCCCGCGCCCCAGTCCACCAATCCTGTGTAGGCGGTCACCAGGACCACGATTCCGAAGGCGATCCGGTACCACGCGAACACCGTGAAGTCGTGCGTGCTGATGTAGCGCAGCAGCGCGCGCACAGCGATCATCGCGCTCACGAACGAGGTGACCAGTCCGACGGCGAACAGGCCGATGTCGTCCGCGCTGAGCAGGTTCCGGTGCTGCACGATCTCGTAGGCACCTGCCGCGAGCAGCGTGGGGATCGCCAGAAAGAACGAGAACTCCGTGGCGGCCTTGCGCGACAGGCCGAACAGCAGTCCGCCGATGATCGTGGCACCGGCGCGCGATGTGCCGGGAATCAGCGCGGTCGCCTGCGCGAAACCGAGTTTGACCGCATCCGTCCAGCGCATGTCGTCCACGCTTTCGACGCGGACCTCGTGGGGCCGCCGCTCCGCCCACAGGATGATGAAGCCGCCGAGAATGAAGGCCACGGCGACGGCGATCGGATTGAACAACGTCGCCTTGATGGCGCTGCCGAACAGCAACCCGAGCACGGCGAGCGGTATGAAGGCAATGCCGACGTTGAGGAAGAAGCCCCGTGCGGACGCCTTGTTCGGCAGGTCCGCCAGCGCTCCCAGCAATCGCCCGCGATACTCCCAGCACACCGCGAGGATGGCCCCGGTCTGGATGGCGATCGTGAACACCTTGGCACGCTCGCCGGTGAAGTCCAGCAACTGGCTGGCGAGGATCAAGTGCCCTGTGCTCGAGATCGGGAGGAACTCCGTCAGTCCTTCGACGATGCCGAGGACGACGGCCTTGATGAAGAGGGCGAGATCCATGTGTTCTTACACCTTGTTCGATTCAGGTTAGGCCGCCTTCAGGCAGTGACGAGTGCGCCGATAAGCTTGCTGCGTCCCCATGTTCTCTCGCAGCCGAAGTACCCCGTGCCGTGATCAAGAAAATAGAACTCGACCAGCTCAGACCCGGCATGTTCGTCCACGATCTGAACGTGGACTGGATGGCACACCCGTTCCTGCGGCAACGGTTCCTGGTTCAGGACGAGGCCGCCATCAGCAAGATTCGTGCAGCCGGCATCAAGGATCTGTACATCGATACCGCTCGCGGAACCGATGTCCCCGATGCACCCACCGAGGCCGAGGTCCGCCGCAGTGTCGAGCGCGAGATGCTCGAGGTGGCTTCCCGGCCCGCGCCGCAAGCGGCAGTCAGCGCCGCAGAGGAGATGTCGCGCGCGACGAAGATCTACGAGGCCGCCGGGAAGGCGGTGCGCGACGTCATGCGCGACGTGCGCCTCGGCAAGGCGGTGGAAGTGGCGGAAGTGGAAGCCGTGGTGGAAGACATCACCTCTTCTGTGGTACGCAACAGCGGTGCGCTGATCAGCCTGTTGCGGCTGAAGACGGCCGACGACTATACCTTCCTTCACTGCGTCGCGGTCGGGACCCTGATGGTCACCTTCTCGCGCGCCACCGACTTGGATGCCGAGACCGTGCGTCAGGCCGGCATCGGCGGACTGATGCACGACCTGGGGAAGATGAAGGTCCCCGACGCGGTGCTCAACAAGCCCGGCAAACTCACCGACGAGGAGTTCGCGCTGATCAAGCGCCATCCCGAGGCCGGTCACCGCATCCTGGTCGAGGCAGGCGGCGTCGGCCCCATTCCGCTCGACATCACCTTGCACCACCACGAGCGTATCGACGGCTCCGGCTACCCCGACAAGCTGCCCGGCGACCAGATCACGCTGCTCGCCAAGATGTCGGCTATCGTCGACGTCTACGACGCGATCACGTCCGATCGCTGCTATCACCGCGGCATGGCGCCCACGGACGCACTGCGCAAGATGTTCGAGTGGAGCAAGTTCCACTTCGACGAGAAGCTGGTGCACCAGTTCATGCGCACGATCGGCATCTACCCGGTCGGGACCCTGGTGCGGCTGGAGAGCGGGCGCCTGGGCGTGGTGATCGAGCAGACGGAGGGCAATCTCCTCGCCCCGCGCGTGCGCGCGTTCTTCAGCACGCGCTCGAACGTCTACATCCCGCCGGAAGTGCTCGATCTCGCACGCGGGGCAGACCGCATCGTCAACCACGAACTCGACGAGCAGTGGGGCCTCGACGCGCGCCGCTTCCTCTGATGCCGTGAAGCGGGCGCACTCAGGCCTTGCGGTAGATCTCCGCCCCCGACTCCACGAACTGCGCCGCCTTCTCCTTCATGCCCTGTTCGAGCGCGCGAGTCTCGTCCAGCCCCTGTGTGGCGGCGTACTCGCGCACGTCCTGCGTGATCTTCATCGAGCAGAAATGCGGTCCGCACATCGAGCAGAAGTGGGCGAGCTTGGCGCCTTCCTGCGGCAGGGTCTCGTCGTGGAACTGCTTGGCCTTGTCCGGATCGAGCCCGAGGTTGAATTGATCCTCCCAGCGGAACTCGAAGCGCGCCTTGGACAGGGCGTTGTCGCGGATCTGCGCGCCGGGGTGGCCCTTGGCGAGATCGGCGGCGTGGGCGGCGATCTTGTAGGCGATGATGCCGTCCTTGACGTCGTCCTTGTCCGGAAGACCCAGGTGCTCCTTGGGCGTGACGTAGCACAGCATC
>CAYLTE010000332.1:0-4139 GCA_964386195.1 uncultured Burkholderiales bacterium
GAAGGTCATCAAGACGCGCGAAGACTGATCCGCTGACCGATGAGTCGGGATCGCAGACCTCCTCGTCGGTGCGTGCGCCGTAAGGCGCCGCGGGTCGCCCCTGCTGGGGATTCGTCCATGGTCGATTCCCGACAAACGGAGGTGTGATGGCGACCACCATCGCACTCGACTGCATGGGGGGCGACCACGGCCCGACGGTTACGGTCCCCGCTGCAGCGCGCTTCCTGGCGCAGCAGCCCGACGCGCACGTCGTGCTGGTCGGAGACGAAGTTGCGGTGCGCGCTCAACTCGACGCGGCTGGCATCGCCAAGGACGACCGGATCCGGGTGCTGCACACGACGGAAGTGGTGGGCATGGACGAGCCGCCTGCCTCTGCGCTGCGCTCGAAGCGCAATTCCTCGATGCGCGTGGCGATCGACCTGGTCAAGTCTGGCGAAGCGCAGGCCTGTGTGAGCGCTGGCAATACCGGTGCACTGATGGCCATCTCCCGCTTCGTCCTCAAGATGCTTCCCGGGGTCGAGCGCCCGGCCATCGCCTCCATGGTTCCGACCATGCGGGGCCGCAGTTGCGTGCTCGACCTGGGCGCAAACGTCGACTGCTCTGCCGTTCATCTTCTCCAGTTCGCCGTCATGGGCGCCGCGCTGTACGCGATAGTCGGGAAAGTCGACCGTCCGACGGTGGGACTGCTCAACATCGGGGAAGAGGACATCAAGGGCAACGAGGTGGTCAAGCAGGCAGGCGAACTGCTGCGCGTAAGCGGTCTGAACTACTTCGGCAACGTCGAGGGTGACGACATCTACAAGGGCACGACCGATGTGGTGGTGTGCGACGGGTTCGTCGGCAACGTGTTCCTGAAATCCTCCGAGGGCCTTGCCAAGATGCTGGCCGTCTATCTGAACGAGGAATTCCGGCGAAGCATGTTCACCAAGCTCATCGGACTCATCGGATTGCCCGTGATCAGCGCGTTCAAGAAGCGGGTCGACCCGCGTCGCCACAATGGCGCGAGCCTGCTCGGTTTGAGAGGAATCGTGGTCAAGAGCCACGGATCGGCCGACAGTCTCGCGTTCTCGGTGGCCGTGCAGCGCGCCTACGATGAGGCTGCGAGCGGAATTCTCGAGCGCATCAGCGAGCAGCTGCCGCGCATGCCGGAGGCGAGCCCGCCTATGCAGAAGGCCGGCTGATGGCTCATTCGCGCATCGCAGGCACCGGCAGTTATTTGCCGGCCAAGGTTCTCACGAACAAGGATCTCGAGAAGCGCGTCGAGACATCCGACGAGTGGATTCGCGCGCGCACCGGCATCCAGGAACGCCATGTCGCGGCGGAAGGCGAACTCGCCAGCGATCTCGCCCTGCGCGCATGCCGCCAGGCCCTGGAGGCCGCGGGAAAGGATGCCGGCGAGGTCGACTTGATCGTGGTGGCCACCACTACGCCCGACATGATTTTCCCGAGTACCGCCTGCATACTTCAGGCAAAGCTCGGTGTCACCACGGGGGCGGCATTCGACGTGCAGGCGGTGTGCAGCGGCTTTGTCTACGCGCTGTCGATGGCCGACATGTTCGTACGCAGCGGCCAGAGCCGGTGCGCGCTGGTCGTGGGCGCTGAAGTCTATTCGGGCATCCTCGACTGGAACGACCGCTCGACCTGTGTGCTGTTCGGCGACGGGGCCGGTGCGGTCGTCCTCGTGCCAGCCGACCAACCCGGAATACTCGCCACACGACTTCACGCGGACGGCCGCCATACGAATATCCTCGCGGTTCCCGGCCGCGTGTGTGGCGGCGCCGTCACCGGCACCCCGTTCGTCACGATGGAAGGGCAGGCGGTATTCAAGTTCGCCGTGAAGGTTCTGGCCGAAGTCGCCGAGGAGGTGCTGCGAGCCGCGGACCTTCCGCTCGAGCGCGTCGACTGGCTGATTCCGCATCAGGCCAACGTCCGCATCATCGAGGCCACGGCACGCAAGCTCGGGCTGCCGATGGAAAGGGTGGTCGTCACGGTGGATCGTCACGCGAACACCTCGGCGGCCTCGATCCCGCTCGCCCTCGACGAGGCGGTGCGCGACGGTCGTATCCGTGCCGGACAGCACGTCCTGCTCGAAGCCGTCGGGGGCGGCTTCACCTGGGGCGCTTGTCTCGTCAGATGGGGGTAGGAGTGTCCTTCGCGTTGGTTTTTCCCGGGCAGGGATCGCAATCGGTAGGCATGATGCAGGCCTTTTCCGACCTGCCAGAGGTGCGTGCGACCTTCGAGGAGGCATCCGCCGCCGTGTCGGTCGACGTATGGAACCTGGTCGAGAACGGACCGGCAGAGGAATTGAATCGCACGGTGAACACACAGCCTGTGATGTTGATCGCAGGCGTGGCTCTGTTGCGCGCCTGGCGAGCGATCGGCGGGCAGGAGCCGGCTGCCGTCGCCGGCCACAGCCTGGGGGAATATAGCGCGCTGGTTGCCGCCGGAGCGCTCGAGTTTTCCGACGCGGTACGCCTGGTTCGATTTCGCGCTCAGTGCATGCAGGAAGCGGTACCCGAAGGGACCGGAGGCATCGCGGCAATTCTAGGCCTGGACGAGGACGTCATTCGATCCGTGTGCACGGACGCTGCGCAGGGGGAGGTGCTGGAAGCCGCCAACTACAATGCGCCAGGCCAAGTGGTAATAGCCGGGCACCGGAGCGCAGTGGAGCGTGGAATGGCGCTCGCGAAGGAGCGTGGCGCCAAGCGGGCAGTGATGCTTCCCATGAGTGCGCCGTCGCACTGCAGCCTGATGAAGCCTGCAGCGGATCGGGTGAGAGAGCGGCTGACGCGGGTCGATGTCCGCGCGCCGGTTATTGACCTGATCAACAACGTCGACGTGCAATCCCCTCGCGATCCGGAAGCAATACGGGACTGTCTGGTCCGCCAGATGCATGCACCCGTGCGCTGGGTGGAGGTGGTGCGCGCAATGGTGCAACGAGGCGTCAGTCACATCGTGGAGTGCGGTCCGGGCGGTGTGCTGACGGCACTGGACAAGCGCATCGCTCCCGACGCGCAGTGCGTCGCACTGAAAGACGCAGCGCAGGTTCGCGAGCTGGCAGGCAGCCTGCGCTGAGTTTTGGCGATCGATGGAAGAGGCAGGAATGAGACCACTGGAAGGCAAAGTCGCGCTGATCACGGGTGCCAGCCGCGGCATCGGCCACGCGATCGCGCTGGAGTTCGCGCGTCAGGGCGCAGTCGTGGCAGGCACGGCAACCAGCGAAGACGGTGCGCGCTCCATCACGGCAGCGCTGGAGAAGGCGGGCGGGAAGGGGCGCGGCTATGTTCTGAACGTGACAGCGCCGGAGCAGATGCAGGCGGTGCTGGATGAGGTGCAATCGGAGCTGGGTCGTCTGTACGCGCTGGTGAACAACGCAGGAATCACACGCGACAACCTGCTCATGCGCATGAAGGACGAAGAGTGGGACGAGGTTCTGCTCACCAATCTCACCTCAGTGTTCCGTTTGTGCCGGATGGCGATCCGGGACATGATGAAGGCGCGTGAAGGCCGCATCGTGAACGTGACCTCCGTCTCCGGCGAGATGGGCAATGCCGGACAGACCAACTATGCCGCGGCGAAGGCCGGCATAATCGGCTTCAGCAAGTCCTTGGCGCGCGAAATCGCGAGCCGCAACGTCACCGTGAATTGCGTGGCGCCTGGGTTCGTCGAGACTGACATGACGCGCGTGCTTCCAGATGCCCAACGGGCGCAGGCAGCGCAGCACGTACCCCTGGGCCGTTTTGGAAAGCCCGAAGAAATTGCTGCCGCCGTCGCATTTCTGGCCTGGCCTGGTGCCGGATACATCACCGGTGCGACGCTGGACGTGAACGGCGGGCTGGTGATGCGCTAGCCTCGGAGAGAGCCTCGTGCTATGCAATTTTGGTAGAATGCGCCGTCTCTTTCGGCACTTGCCGACAGCAACGTCGTTTCTGAGCATCCCGCCGCGACTCTCCGCCGAACGGCGGTGGCCGGCAGCCTAGGGCGCATTCGCCGCCCGAACTTTCATCTAACCAGGAAGGGCAACTTGATGGAAACCATCGAACAACGCGTCAAGAAGATCGTTGCCGAGCAACTCGGTGTCAACGAAGCCGACGTGAAGCTTGAGTCGACGTTCGTTGACGACCTCGGCGCTGATTCCC
>CAYLTE010000333.1:0-4135 GCA_964386195.1 uncultured Burkholderiales bacterium
GGCAGATGGGGCTGTAGGCGCCATTCCGCGAGGTCGCCACGTCATTTGCACGCGGAGTTGAAAGGCCCTGATCTGAAGAGGGCTTGTGGACCTGCCGCACGATGTGAGCAGATGCTCACTGAATCGGAGCCCAGCGAGACCTAAATCCATGAAGCTCAAACTGATTGCTGCTTTCACCCTTTCCGGCGCCGCGCTCTCGGCCGCTCCGGCATCCGCGCACTTCATCCTGCTCACGCCTGAGCCATGGATCGAAACCAACATGCTCGGTGATCCACAAAAGGCTGCGCCGTGCGGCACATCCGACATCACCAAAGGCACGCCGACGGGCAAGATCACCGAAATGCGCGGCGGCGACATGCTGCAGATCCGCATCAAGGAGACGATCTATCATCCTGGCTACTATCGCGTGGCGCTGTCAGTGCTCGACCGCAGCGAGCTTCCCGCCGATCCGGAAGCGACGACGCGGGAGTCGCAGTACGGTCCGATTTCGGTGTCGGGAAAGATCGATCCCGCTCCGAAGCCTCCCGTGTTGGCCGACGGCCTGTTCGAGCACCGCGAGCGTCCGAAGCCTGGCACGTTCTGGGATACCGAGATCAAGCTGCCGAACATCAACTGCGAAAAGTGCACATTTCAGGTGCTGCAGTTCATGGAAGAGCACGGCCTCAACAAGGAAGGCGACTTCTCTTACCACCACTGCGCCGACCTGAAGATTACTGCCAATCCCTCGCTGCCGATCGACAAGGCGTGGCCCGGGCAGGGCGGCTAGGTCTCACTGCCGCAGCAGAGCCTCGCCGAGCAGTTGCGGATCGATGGGCTTGAATAGCACTTCGAACGGATGGTCCAGCTGGATGCGGGCCACCGTCGAAGGCTCACTCGAGCCCGTGCAGTAGATGATTCGCGTATCGATCGCAGGGTGGATCGCCATCGCTGCGTCGACTCCGTCCTTGTCGCCATCGAGCCGGACGTCCATCAGCACATGGCTTGGCCGGTGCTGCGTTGCGAGACTGATCGCGTCTGCGGCCGTCGTTGCAACGCCGCAGACTTCGAAGCCATATGTCTCGGCCCATATGCGAAGGAACTCGGACGCCAGGAACTGGTCCTCGACGATCAGCACCTTGCCCTTCGGCTGGCTGTCTTCCATGCACTTCGTCCCCAGCACTGGCCGGTTGCGACCGGCTTCGATTCCCTGCAAAAACCGTGCAGACCCTACGGTCATTCGCTTGCTAAGCAAGTCATATCATGCTCGCACGGGAAGCGGGATGGTGGGGCGCCGGTGAACATGGCGACACAGGGGAATCCAGGAGAAGCTGGCGTGGGTGTCGATTTCCTGCGCGTGTTCGAGGCGGCGCCAAATCCATATCTGCTGTTGCGAGCGGACTCTCCCACCTTCACGATCGTGGGAGTGAGTGACAGCTATCTGCTGGCGACCGGCACGGAGCGCGCGGCAATCGTTGGTCTCGGCCTGTTCGAAGTCTTTCCCGACAATCCGCACGACGGCTCCGCCACTGGCGTCAGTGACCTGCGCGCGTCGCTCGAACGCGTGATGCGCGACCGCGCGCCCGACGGCATGGGCGTCCAGAAATACGACATTCCGTTGCGCGACGGCTCCGGCCGTTTCGAGGTGAAGTACTGGAGCCCGGTGAACTCGCCGGTCCTGGGCGACAATGGCGAAGTCGCGTTCATCATTCATCGCGTCGAGGATGTGACCGAGTTCATCCTGCAGCGCGAACAGACTGCTTTGGAGGTGGCCCGCAAGATCGAGTCTGCGACCGCCCGGGCGGAATTCATGGAGGCCGAGGTGTTGCGTAGCGGCGCCCAGATCAAGCAGGCCAACCGAGAGCTCAAGCATGCGCTCGAACGGCTGGCCGAAGCCAACGCGCAGCTGGAGCAGACAGGCCGCCAGAAGACTGATCAGCTGGACGTCGCCATCGTCGCCGCGCATCTGGGCGTCTGGTCGCTCGATTTCGAGACCAATACGCTGACCACATCCGAAAGCTGCCGCAAGGACCATGGCTGGCTGTCGCCGGAACCATTCACGCGCGAGATCATGCTCGCCATGGTTCACCCGGACGACGTCGAACGGCGCACGCGCAAGGTCGAGGAGGCGCTGGCGACGCGGCAGGACCTTGAAGTCGAATACCGCGTCATCCGTCCTGACGGAGAAATAGTGTGGATGTTCGTGCGTGGACGCACGGAGTATTCCGCCGATGGAAGGCCGCTTCGATCCACCGGCGTGTCACTCGACATCACCCAGCGCAAGCAAGCCGAAGAGCGGCAAAGGGCTATGATCGCCGAGCTGAACCATCGCGTGAAGAACACGCTGGCCAGTGTGCAGTCGATCGCGCTGCAAACCAGCATGGCTGTCCAGGACCCTCGTGAATTCTATCTCGCGTTCGACGGCCGTGTGCGTGCGCTGGTCCGTGCGCACGACCTGCTCACCGCCAATGCCTGGCTGGGCGCAAGCCTGCATGATGTCGTCAACCGCACGCTCGCGCCCCTTGCGGCGAACGAGAGCGGCGCGCAGCGGTTCACGCATTCCGGCCCGCCCGTGCGTTTCGAGTCGCAGGCTGCCGTGACGCTGCACATGGGTCTTCACGAACTGGCCACCAACGCCACCAAGTACGGAGCGCTGTCGACGCCTGGGGGCCTTGTATCTGTCACGTGGCGTGTGGACCGCGAGCGCGAGCCTTGCACCGTCGAGATCGTGTGGCGCGAGACCGGTGGTCCACCCGTCATTGCTCCCTCGCGCCGGGGCTTCGGGTCCAGCATGCTCCAGAAGGGACTCGCGCGAGAGCTTGGCGGCAGCGTCACACTCGACTTCGCGCCGGAAGGCCTCGTCTGCGTGATGCGCCTTCCCGTCTCGGACAAGCTCGGCCCGCCCTGAGGCGGGCTTCAGTCCTCCAGCAAGCCGAGCACCTCTTCAAGTGATCGGCCGACATGGATCACACGGCCGCGTGTTTCTTCATCGGGCTGGATCAGGTCCGGGATGACGATGGTCATCAGGCCGGCAGCGTGGGCCGAGGCGACACCGATTGGCGAGTCCTCGATCGCGAGCACATCTTCGGGCCGGTGTCCGAGCATGGTGGACGCTTTCAGATAAGGCTCCGGGTGAGGCTTGCCGTTCGACACGTCCTCGCGCGTGATCACGCCACGGAAGCGCCGGGTGAGATCGTGTGCGCGGAAATGCTTCTCCATCCATCCTCGCCCTGAGGACGTCGCGAGGGCGAAGGGCGTGGCGGCCGTGTCCAGCCGGTCGAGCAGGGCGGCGACGCCGGGTTTGAGCGGCGCGTACCTGTCTCCGACAAACTCACCCACCGTGGCGTAGAACTGCTCGAGCGGGAAATCCTGCCCGAAGTATTCCCGCATCTTCATTTCGCTGTGCGCCCGGTGCTGCCCCACAAGCGACAGGAACTGCGCTTCGGTGAACGGCACGCTGTGGCGGTCGGCGGCGGCCATATAGGCCTCCTGCACCAGCGCCTCCGAGTCGATCAGCGTGCCGTCGAGGTCAAAAACCACGGCTTTGGGCCGGCGTGGCAGGCGAACGATGGGCGGGAGCGGATTCGACGCGGATTTCATGCGCGGGAGGTGGCGGTTCCCGCTGGCCCGGTCAAGCGGATAGGGGTAGGGAACGCTGCAAACAGACAGACGGGAGCGACGCACATGCGGCGTATTGAAGGCTTCATCGGCGGGAAACCGGCCAAGGCGACATCTGGCCGCGAGGGAGATGTTTTCAACCCCAATACCGGCGAGGTCCAGGCCAAGGTCGGACTCGCGACGGTGGCGGATGTCGATGCGGCGGTTCAGGCCGCGGCCAAGGCGTTCCCCGGCTGGAGCGGCACGAACCCCCAGCGCCGCGCGCGCGTGATGTTCGAGTTCAAGCGGCTGGTCGAAGCCAATATGCAGCCGCTCGCCGAATTGCTGTCGAGCGAGCATGGCAAGGTGGTCGCGGACTCGAAGGGCGACATCCAGCGCGGTCTTGAAGTGATCGAGTTCGCCTGCGGCATCCCGCATGCCTTGAAGGGCGAGTACACCGAGGGCGCAGGCCCGGGGATCGACGTCTATTCGATGCGCCAGCCGCTGGGCGTCGTCGCCGGCATCACGCCGTTCAACTTCCCGGCCATGATCCCGATGTGGA
>CAYLTE010000334.1:0-4103 GCA_964386195.1 uncultured Burkholderiales bacterium
GTCAGGTCGTGGCGCTGGATGCCGAGACGCTCGAGGAGCTGTGGAAGTTCGAGACCGGGTCGGCGATCAACGCCCCGCCCGTGACGTTCATTTCCGAGGGCAAGCAGTACGTGGCGATCGAAGTCGGTCTCGGCGGTGCCTGGCCGCAGTGGTTCGTCAGCGCCACGCCGGAGCTGAAGTCGCAGGTGCCGAGCAACATGCTGTACGTGTTTGAGCTGGGCCAGTAAGCGCAGCGGGTAACGCACAGGGCCGGCTTCATGCCGGCCCTGTGATATCAGACTCACGACCGGTCACGCCTGCCCCGTGGGGCCGTCGAGCCGGATCTGGCAGACAAGGTAGATGTGAATGAACGGATTTCGCAAGACTTCAGCAGCGGCCCTGGGCGCCGTGCTCTGTGTGGTGGGTGCCTCGGCGCTGCAGCCGTTGCCGGCCTCAGCCCAGACGGAATACGGCGATCGTCCCGTGATTGTCATCCCTCGAGGCGGCGGTCGCGCGGCGTTCGAGAAGTTCGGCTGCATCACCTGTCACATGGGTGACGGGCGTGGCGGGCAGAACGAGGGGGGCTACGGAGCAGATCTTCGAATCACCAAGCTGTCCGAGCCGGAACTCGTGCAGGTGATTGCCGAGGGCCGGGCGGGGAAGGGCATGCCGGCCTTCAAGGGCATCATCGACGAGGAAACGCTGGGACAGCTCGCCAAGTTCATCAAGGAAGACCTGCGCCTGAAATAGCGCAGTCTGCCGGCAGTATCCGGAAGCAACACGGGGCGCTGTGCGCGAGCACGGCGCCCCGACTTTTTCAGGGCTGCTTCGCCTGCGCCAGTTCCTCGGGTGTCATTCGCTTCTCCATCTGGCCGAGGACCCACTGGAGATTGAGCCGCTTGTACTCCACGCCGGCGGCGGCGTCCGCGGCCACCCAGCGATAGGCCTGCACCATGTCCTTGTGCACGCCCTGGCCGAACTGCATGTAGACGTGCTTCATCAGCGCCTTGCCATGCCGCATGTCTTTTCGCGCCATGAGCTCTGCAGCGTAGGCACGCGCTTCGGTCAGGTCGCCGATCTCCCGGCCCCGGTCGAAGGCATCCGTGCCCTTGATGTAGAGCTCCATGTTCTTGTTCTCGTAGTCGCACTTCTCCTGCGTCTCCTCCATGCAGACGAAGGCGTCGCCTTCCTCGGCGCGCAGCGGCCCGGAAAGCACGGCCGCTGCGATGGCGGCGATGGCGAGCGCGGCGAAACGACAAGGGTGCTTAGGGCGTGGGTTCATGTCGGTTCGCTCACTTCACGAGGCTGGCCAGCGCCTTGGCCTTGGCCGAATCGAAATAGAACACCGCGGAGCTGAACTGACCGCTGGACCCCACTTCGAACAGGCCGACCATGTCGAGCTTGGTCTCCTCGCCCGATGCGCGGTCGACCGCGGTCCAGGTCATCGCCAGCGCAGCCGAGCTGTCCTGCACGATGGTCTTGGTCACCTGGTAGCGCGCCTTGTAGGTCTTGAACTCGCCCTCGACGTGGCGGGCGAGCGCATCCCGGCCCGCATAGCGGAACAGCGGCGACTCGTACTTCGCGTTCGAGGCAAAGTACTTCACGAAGGCGGCGCTGTCGCCTTCCTCCATGGCTGAGTTGTATTCCGCGATGGCCTGCTTGACCAGGTGCTCGACCTGCATGCCCACGGAGCCCGCGGCAAAAGCGGAGGTCGAGACCATCACCGCCGCGAGCCAGCCGGCGAGCAGAATTCCTGTTCGTTTCATGAATCTCTCCATATCCTTCGTCCTGTCGATGCACGCAGCCTCAGGTGCCGCTGCGCGCACGACGTAGATTACCTCACCTGATCAGCCCCGGAAGCTGGCAGCGAGCACGAGCATGCCGATCGCTGCAATCCAGCTTCCCGCGACGCGCACGGCGATGGCGATCCATCCGGCCTTGCGGCGCAGGAGCCAGTCCACCAGGATCATCACGTAACCGATCGATGCGAGCGCGGCGATCGTCATGCCCGGGATGAACAACCAGGCACGTGTGTTTCCCGTGATCTCGACCCCATTGGCGAATCCGTGGCTCAGTCCGAAGACAGCCGCGAGTGCAACCAGCAGTGGGCGGGGCAAGGGTCTGCTCAGCGCGACCAGTGCGCCGAGGATCAAGGCCGAGGCGACGTTGACGAGCGCGATCCCTGGCAGTGCAGGCACTGCCAGAGCCAGCGCGGCCCCCAGTGCGAGGGCGAGGCAGAACACGATCACCGAACGCTCCCCGCGCGGGCTTTGCTGTGCAGCGAGAATGCCCACCGCGAGAAACGTCAGGACGTGCTCGGGCGCGGTGAGTGGGTGCAGGGCCCCGACGTAGAAATCGCCGATGCCCTTGATGCCGGAGTGCGCCCAGGCGCTGCCGACGTGGAGCGCGAGCGCTCCCGCCAGGAGGAGCCGAACCTTCACATCGGATCGCCGTGGATCGGGCTCAGCCACCCACGAGATGACCGGCGAGGAAGTACACCCCTGCGGCAGAGATGACAGCACCGCCCGTGCGAAGGGCCGTCGCGCCAGCCTTCCAGCGATTCACCCCACCGAACAGGATGCCCACAGCGTGCAGCAGTCCAGTGGCGACCACGAATCCGATCGAAAACGCGATCGCGTTCGCCGATTCGGGCAGTTCTGCGCCGTGCGCGTAGCCGTGGAAGATGGCGAACAGGCCGACCAGAACGCCGGCGATCCACAGTGGAGGACGCGCAGCGAATGCGACCATCGCGCCGAGGATGATGGCAGAGACCGCGATCCCGATCTCGATGAAGGGAATCGGGAAGCCCATCGCGCCGAGCACACCGCCCAGCGCCATGACCACGGGAAATGTGACCGGCAGTATCCAGATGGCCGGCGCGCCGAGCTGGGCGCCCCACATGCCCACCGCGATCATCGCAATGACGTGATCGAGACCCAGGATCGGATGCAGGAAGCCGGAAACGAGGCCGCCCCCGATGTCGCCTTGGGCAACGTGGGCGAACGCCAGTCGCGGCGCGAGGACGAGCAGGAGCAGCAGGATGGGCAGGGCGGCCGACACCGGCCGGAAATCGCGGATCATCGAGGGGCCTCTTCGGACTCGTTATCTTGGAAACTGCCGATGCATTCTAGCCGAGTCGGCGATCAGGCAAGGCATTCGACCCAGGTGGTGCCTCCCGTCTAACGACGTGCGCCAGTGCCCACCACGCGATCGCCCAGAAGGCGCCCGCTGCCCATCCGGCGAGCACGTCGCTCGGCCAGTGCACGCCAAGGTAGATCCGGCTGATGCCGACCACGCCGGTGAGCGTGAGTGCCACGCCGAGCACGTAGAGCTTGAGGCGCTGATTCGTGCTCGCCTGGGCGAGCAGGGCACCGAGCGTGAGATACACGAACGCCGATCCCATCGCGTGACCGCTCGGAAAGCTTGCCGTCGAGATGTAGATGTCGGCCGGGATCAGTTCGGGACGAGGCCGGTCGAACGACAGCTTCAGCAGCCGGGTCGCCAGCGCACCCGAGCCGGTGGCGGCCAGCACGAGCAGGGCGGACCGATGGTGCCGGGCCAGCAGCAGGAACACCGATGCGGCGATCACCAGCAGGGTCAGCACGCCCGGACTGCCGAGCGCAGTGATGTCGCGGGCGAATTGTTCCATCCCGCGCGGGCCGAGCGGGTCGTCCGGATTGCCGGCCGTGCGCAGCGCCATCAGTACCGCCAGGTCGAGCGTGTGCGTCTCGCCTTCGACGACGCTCTCCGCCAGCTCGATGAACGCCCACAACGCGGACGCTGCCGCGCATACCGAGGCGAGAAAGCGAAGCTCCAGCCACCTGCGTCGCGGCTGCTTCGCGAGCGCTGCCGGATTCACGACGGCACGGGACGGATCACTGCACCGCTTCCCTGATCTGTCTCTGCATCTCGGCCGTCACCTTGGTGGAGCGGGCGGGAAGCGCCGCGGTACCGCGTTCGCCATAGCGTCCGATGTCCTCGATCAGGAGCTTCATCTCCGCGATCTCGCGCACCTGCGATTCGATGATGCCGTCGGCGAGCTCGCGCACGCGCGGATCGCTGATGTGGGCCTTGCGCGCGTTGTTGATCGCGCGATCGAAGCGCGCGGCCTCGTAGTCCTGGCC
>CAYLTE010000335.1:0-4099 GCA_964386195.1 uncultured Burkholderiales bacterium
CCTGCACGTGTCGGCCAAGGACAAGGCCACCGGCAAGGAGAACAAGATCAAGATCACCGCGAGCTCGGGCCTGTCGGAGGACGAGATCCAGCGCATGGTCAAGGACGCGGAACTCAATGCCGAAGACGACCGCAAGGCACGCGAACTCGTCGATGCCCGCAACCAATGCGACGCGATGGTGCACTCGGTGCGCAAATCGATGAGCGAGCACGGCGAGAAGCTGGACGCGGCAGAGAAGTCCCAGATCGAGGAAGCGCTGCAGG
This sequence comes from uncultured Burkholderiales bacterium, assembly GCA_964386195.1. Classification (GTDB taxonomy): domain Bacteria; phylum Pseudomonadota; class Gammaproteobacteria; order Burkholderiales; family SHXO01; genus SHXO01. The sequence goes on from CAYLTE010000335.1 coordinate 264, forward strand.
CGGCCGAGGAAGCCATGAAGAGCGGCGACAAGGACGCCATCGAGGCCAGGACGCAGGCGCTGACGCAGGCGGCCCAGAAGCTCGGCGAGAAGATGTACGCCGAGCAGCAGGCGGGCGGCGAGCAGCAGGCCTCCAGCGCCGGTGCGAAGGCCGGCCGCGCGGACGACAACGACGTCGTGGATGCGGAGTTCGAAGAGGTCAAGGACAAAAAGTGATAAGACGTCATGCCCGGAAACGGGCATGGCTCGATCAGCAGGCGTCGGCGGGCATGACGTCCTATCTGGCCGAATTCAAGCGTCATTCCGTTGGGAATGACGCTTAATTCGGCCGTTCGCTTGTAGCAAAGGGAAATCGTTGGGCATGGCCAAGCGCGACTACTACGAGGTGCTGGGAGTCAACCGGGACGCCTCGGAAGACGAAATCAAGAAGGCCTATCGCAAACTTGCCATGCAGCACCACCCGGACCGCAATCCGGACAGTGCCACGGCCGAGGAGAAGTTCAAGGAGGCGAAGGAAGCCTACGAAGTCTTGTCCGACCAGGACAAGCGCGCCGCCTACGACCGCTTCGGACACCAGGCGATGGAAGGCATGGCGGGCGGCGCAGGCGGTGCCGGCTTCGGAGATGCCTTCGGAGACATCTTCAGCGAGATCTTCGGCGGCGGACGCGCCCGATCCAGCGTGTACCGGGGGGCCGATCTGCGCTACAACCTCGAGATCTCGCTCGAGGAAGCGGCGCGCGGCAGCGAGACCAAGATCCGCATTCCCACCCTCGAGACCTGCGAGCCCTGTCACGGCACCGGTGCCAAACCGGGTACCGAACCGATGACCTGCCCCACCTGTCAGGGGCAGGGGCAGGTGCGCATTCAGCAGGGTTTCTTCTCGCTCCAGCAAACCTGCCCCCGCTGCGCAGGTGCAGGCAAGATCGTCCGCGACCCGTGCAGCACCTGCTCGGGCGCCGGCCGCATCAAGAAGCAGAAGACGCTGTCAGTCAAGATCCCCGCGGGCGTGGACGAGGGCGACCGCATCCGCCTCACCGGCGAGGGCGAAGCGGGTGTAAACGGCGGACCTCCTGGCGACCTCTACGTGGTGGTGCGGCTGCGGCCTCACGCGGTGTTCCAGCGTGAGGAGAACGACCTGCACTGCGAGATGCCGATCAGCTTCACCACTGCGGCACTCGGCGGCGAGATCGAGATTCCCACTCTCGACGGCAGCGCGAAGATCAAAATTCCCGCCGAGACTCAATCGGGCAAGGTGTTTCGGCTTCGCGGAAAGGGCATCAAGGGTGTGCGCACCAACACCTTCGGCGATCTGATGTGCCACGTGCTGGTCGAGACGCCGGTGAACCTTACACCGCGTCAGAAGGAACTGCTGCTCGAGCTCGAGGCGATCAACCAGGAAGAATCGGGCCGCCACAACCCGAAGGCCAAGAGCTGGTTCGAAAAGGTGAAGGAGTTCTTCGAGGGCTGACGCGCCCCGCTGCACCAGCACGCCCTCGGTGCATCCGGCGGACCCAGTTCATGCCTCAGTGCGCCAGCGCAGGTTCGGCGAAGAAGAACCCCTGCGCCCAGTCCACGCCGAGATCGCACAGCACCTGCGCCGCCTGGCCGTCCTCCACGCACTCGGCCACCGTGCGCAGGTCGAAACTGCGGGCCGTGCCGACCAGCGATGCGATCAACTGTCGGATGCGTGCGTCGCTCACGATGCGCCGGACCATCCAGCCTTCGATCTTGATGAAGCTCAGGGGCAGATCTGCGAGGTACATGAAGGACGACTGCCCGCTCCCGAAATCGTCGAGCGCAAGCCCGAAGCCCGATTGCAGCAGAGGCCGCAGCTGTCGCTTGAGCAGCTTCATGTCGCCGGTCTGGCGCTCGGTCAACTCGATGACCAGCGGTTGATTCTTCCCGCCGGGCAGCACGCGCAGCGCCTTCGCCCGCTCGAGCAGACCCTCCACCTGTTCGCCGTCGGCCAGGAACTGGGGCGACAGATTGATGAACCGCGTGCACGGCACACTGCCTGAAGCGCTCGCACTGCGCTCCAGCGCAGTCTCGCTCACCGTGCGGTCGATCGCGCTGATCAGTCGCAGCGCCTCGGCAGCGGCGATGAATTCGCCCGCCGGGACCAAGGTATCGTCCCGGCCCACGATGCGCGCCAATGCCTCTTCGGCGACGGTCTCGCCGCTGCGCAGGTCGACGATGGGCTGGAAGGCAGCGACCACGCGCTGCTCCTGCAGCGCGCTGTGCACCTGCGAGCGCTCCCAGTTGCCGTTCGTGTAGCCACCGCGCGACGACTGCCGCGCGTTGCTCAGTACGCGGTCGCGGCCCGCGCGCTTGGCCTCGTACAGCAGGGCGTCGGCCTCCGCGACCAGCGCCTCCACCGATTCGACCTCGGCGTCGTACAGTGCCACGCCCATGCTCACCGTCAGCGTCAGTTCGCCGTGGGGCCCGGCGAGCGGGTGAGTGCGGATCAGCTTTCGCGTGCGCTCTGCCGCCGTCAGGGCGCCACGCGCGTCCAGGTCGTGCAGGCAGACCATGAACTCCTCGCCGCCCCAGCGACAGATCCAGTCGCCACCTCGCTTGTTGCGTGCCAGCAGTTCGGAAATGTGGATCAGCGCCTGATCGCCCACCTGGTGGCCGTACTGGTCGTTGACCAGCTTGAAGCGATCCACGTCGACCAGAGCCACCGCGAACGATCCCGCGCGGCGCCTCGCCCGGCTCCATTCGACCGCGAGTCGCGCCTCCGCCGCGCGCCGATTGGGCAGGCCGGTGAGGTGATCCTCCATCGCCAGGCGCGTGATCTCCTCCTCCTGGCGCTTGCGCGCGGTGACGTCGTGGCCGATCGCCACCCAGTGCGTGATCTCCCCGCCCGCATCGGGCACTGGCACCATCGACAGGTCCACCCAGTAGGCCTCGCCCGACTTGCGGTAATTGACCAGCTCGACGTGCGCGGCCTCGCCCGACCTCACCGACTTGCGCAGCAACGCGAGGGTGGCGTGGCTGGTCTCCGGGCCATGCAGGAATCGCAGCGAGCGTCCGAGCACGTCGCCGGATGCGTAGCCGGTGACGCGCGTAAACGCCCCGTTCACGTACACGATGTGCTGTCGGGCATCGGTGATCACGACCAACTGGTCGAGCGCCTCGATCGCGGAGGACAGCAGCCGGCGGTGCTGGGCGTCCGCCTCGGCCTGCGATACGTTCACCACGAAGCCGTGCAGCGTGCCGCGCGAGACAGAGCCGGTGATGTAGGCGACGATCTCCAGCGTCAGCGGACTGGGCCGTGGCCGTCGAATGCGCACGCGGCGCGTCTCTCCCGGCTTGAGATCCTCCCGCAGGTCGCGCCACGCGGCCTTGCCGAGCACGGCGCGTGCTTCGCGTCCGCGCAGCCCGGAGGGTTCGCCGTCGAACAAGGCGGCAAAGCTCTCGTCGCATCCCAGGAGCGCCTCGTCGGACAATCGCACGCTGAAGCGTCCGATGTGCGCGGCCTCGAGGAACTCCTGCTCGTAGCGTTGTGCGATCCGCCGTTCGCGTTCGGCGAACAGCAGCGAGACCTCCCGCAGGCTGCTCGCGGTGAGCAGCGTGGTCAACGAGGCAACCCGGGAGAAGCATTCCTGCAAGCGCTCGGCGGCAGCCTGGGCGCGTCCGCGCTTCGCCGAGCCGACGCAGCCGTCGGCTGCGGACTCGAACAGCGCATACAGGCGACCGAACTGGCTCCACGCCTCGCCCAGTTCTGCATCACCCAGCTGTGCCGCGATGTGCGCGCCCTCGCCCGTGTACCAGCTCGGCATGCGCGGCGCCGCACCCGGCACCGACTGCGTCATCAGCGCCGACGCCGCCTCGCTC
>CAYLTE010000336.1:0-4084 GCA_964386195.1 uncultured Burkholderiales bacterium
CGATCCAGGGCGACGCCGTGCGCGTCTCCGGCGCCAAGCGCGACGTGCTGCAGGACGCCATCGCGCTGGTCAAGAAGGAGATCACGGATTTTCCGCTGCAGTACGGGAATTTCAGGGACTGAAAGAGCCGATCGACGGAAGAACCTTTTTCGCGCCGGTACGTCTTGGCTATCGAGTACTAGAATAAGGCCCGGAGGTTCACCGAATGCTGATCGACACGATCCACGCCCACCGCAAGGAACTCGAGGCGCTCGCACGGCAGTATGGTGCTCGGCGCCTCAGAGTGTTCGGCTCGGTCGCGCGGCGCGAGGAAGGACCGGATAGCGACGTGGATTTTCTGGTGGATCTGCCTGAAGGCTATGATCTCTTCCGGCAGCGCATTGCTTTGTCGGAGCGTCTTGCCGAGTTCATGGGGCGAAAGGTTGATCTGATTCCCGAGCATGAGCTCAACAAGCACATCCGTCCCTATGTTCTCGAAGAGGCCGTCGATCTGTGACGAAGGTCTGGCAGCCGTATGCGCACCACATACTCGATGCGATCTCGAGAATTTACAGAATTCAGGTGCGCGGGGATCTCAGCGTTGACGAGATTCTGTACGACGCGGCGCTACGGAACCTCCAGACGCTCTCGGAGGCGACGCAAAGGTTGCCAGACGAACTGAAGCGCGGCTTTCCGGATATTCCCTGGCGGGAGATCAGTGGCTTTCGAAACATACTCGTGCATGACTATCTGGGCACGATTGATCCGGTCGTGGTAAAGAATGTGGTTGCAGTGCATGTCCCCGAACTCGAGAAAGCGGTGCGACGCATGCTTTCCGGAGAAAACGGGGACGCGCACCCAACCGATTGAAGCAGATCCGTTCAAGTTCCGTCGCCTTCGTCCGTTAAGCCTCTCATCAAGCCGCGCAGCGAGCGCGCGGCAACGACCCAAGGAGAGCCTCATGGACGTCAGCGCAATCGCCAGCGCAGCATCCGCCAATGCCATGGCCGAAGTGCAGCAGGAAGCTGCGGTATCGGTGCTGAAGAAGACCATGGATATCCAGGAACAGAGCGCCATGCAGCTGCTGCAGGCCATTCCGCAGCCGCCGGCGCCTGCGCTCGGCACTGCTGGCGGCTACATCGACACCTGGGCCTGATGCGCCTCTTCGCGCTCGCCGCCGTGCTGGCGACCGCGCTCCCGCTGCATGCGGAGGTGCCGGCCTGGACCGATGAGCCGACCCAGCTCGTACGCCTGATCGAGCGCGCCCACCGCGCCCAGGCTGCCGGCAATCACCTCGTGGCCGCGCGGCTTCACTGTACGGCTGCCGCACATGGCAGCCTCGAGGCCCAGTTCCAGCTCGCCCGGCTCTACCTCGGGCCACTGCGTGCACGCCGTGGCCACGATACCGGTCATGTCCTGCTTGCCCTGGCCGCCCAGCGCGGCCACGCGCGTGCAGAGACCCTGCTGTCCAACCTCCGACGACCGCTGCCGGGCGACACGGATGCCTATCTGCCGCCCTGCCTGTTCACCTCGGTGGCGCCGCCTCCGGCGGACGCGGGGGCCGTCGTCCCGCACGAGGTGGTCGAGCACTACATCGCGGGCCTGCCGCGCAATCACCGCGCCCATGCCCGCCTGGTGCAGCGCCTGGCACCGCGCTTCGACGTCGACGCCCGCCTGGCGCTGGCGATCGTCCGCGCCGAGTCCAACTTCAACCCCGATGCGCGCTCGCCCCGCAACGCCATGGGGCTGATGCAGCTGATCCCCGACACCGCCGAGCGCTTCGGCGTGCGCGACCCCTTCGACCCCGAGCAGAACGTCCGCGGCGGCCTGGCCTACCTCAAGTGGCTGATTGCGCGCTACGACGGCGACATTGCGCGGGTGGCGGGTGCGTACAACGCGGGCGAGGGGACGGTCGACCGCTACGGCGGGGTGCCGCCGTATGCGGAGACCGAGGAGTATGTGCGGCGGATTCTGGCGTTCTACCGGGCGCGTCGGCATGCGCCGGGTAACGCGCAACCTGGGTAAGTGCCATGCGGGTGAATGCTTTTCACTGTGTGACAAATTTCGCGGCCGCGTGCGATGGGCGGCCGAGCGCGTCCATCATTCATGTCACCCTTTGTCATCGGTCTCCATGCTCTTCAACCTATGGCCACTTCTGTCTGGATTCAAACTGCCTTGAGCGCTGTACTCCTTGTGTCGGCAGATAGTGCAGTAGCTGCGGAGGTAGAACTTGCAGGGGTGTTTGCCAGGCGCGCTGTGCTGGTGGTGAACGGCGGTAACCCGCAGACGCTGTCAATCGGACAGCGTTCGCGCGAGGGCGTCAGATTGCTAGACATCAGCAACCCGTCGGTCACAATTGAGGTCAATGGAGAGCGTCGCCAAGTAAGACTTGGCAATGCGCCGGTGCGCATCGCGGACGCAACGGCTGCAAACGCAGGTCCGGCCCTGGTGCGGCTGGTGCCGGATGCACGCGGCCATTACTGGACCCAAGGTTCGGTCAATGGAGCTTCGCTTCGCTTCATGATCGATACCGGTGCAACCTATGTCGCCATCAGTTCCGAGGAGGCAAAGCGAGCAGGCATCGATTACCGCCGCGGCCAGCAGATCGTCATGAATACTGCAAACGGCCGGAGCGCTGCGTGGCTCGTTACCCTGGATCGGATAAGCATCGGCGGAATCGTGATGCATGGCGTGCAAGCCAGCATTCATGAGCAGGGATTACCGGTCGCGTTGCTCGGTATGAGTTTCATGAATCGCCTCGATATGCGGCGTGAGGCGGGCGATCTGGTCCTGACCAAGCGGTATTGAGATGAGAAGCCAACCTCGGCGCGGCTGAAGCACTCGATAACCTGCAAATTCAGCCAGAGGGGGCAAGCTTGCGTCAGCGGACGCAATCAGCCTGGGCCCCGGACGCCAGACCGGTGTGTGTGAGGTTGAGTGTTCCACACCGATCGCCTGCTTGAGCGTTCTTCGGCACGGCCCGAAGGGTGTAGGTGTTGGCGGTTATGCTATTGGGCAGGAAGCTGAGGTCGTAGTACCTTGCGTTGCCATCTCTCGGGGATTCGCTGAAAGGCAGGGCTGGGGCCCCGCCACCAGCTGCGGTGTAGCGGCCATTGACGGTGTAGTGCCGCTCCATCGCTTGTGCAAGTTCGTGCAGCGACGACATGGCATCCGCGCGGCGGGAGCGAGCAACGTACTCGAGGTACGAGGGATAAGCGATACCTGCAAGGATGCCGATGATGGCAACCACGATCATCAGTTCGATAAGCGTGAATCCGGAGTGTTGCTTGGGAGACATATCAATTACCTTGGGCTTGTCGATGCCTTGCTGAAAGACCCCTGGGGCTTGGCGCGCCAGGGGAAGTTTTCGAGGTGAGTCAGCGCAGTTCCTTCCAACTCTTGCGTGGGTAGTCACCGGCAGCGCCGCCACCCTTCTCGACGATACGCTCCACCCCGCCGGCGCTGCCGCCCGCGAACTTGTACTCGATGCCGCCTGCGGAGATCACTGCTGGCGTCTTGATGATGCCCTCAGTGGTTTTTCGACCACTCGTGGGAACCTTGGACTGTCCGTGTGTGATGTAATCCTTTTCATCAAACAGTCGATCATTATTCACATCGAATACAGAGTAGGTAAGCCGCGCACCGCTCAAAGCGTCCATTTCCATGATCCAGCTGTCCCCACCTGCTTTGCAGGGGTCGGAGGAGGGAATCATCGTGGCAAAGACGACACGCCCTCTGCGCAACAAAGCACGGCTTATGACACGCTCGCCTATCAGTGCGCCGGAAGGTTGCTTCAGATCAAGGAACCATCCTTCCCTGCCGCCACCTGTGCCGGTGCCATAATTTACCTTCTGCTCGCTTACTACTCGCCAATCAAAACCGTTTACCGAACTCTCAGCGAGAATCGATTGCTGAACCAGCTTGAACTTGTTGCTGGTGCGGTCACCGACTGCTGCGCCGTTATCCCAGACGCCGTAAAAAGATTGCAATTGGGGCGATGTGCCAATGATGTTGTCGCCGACGTCAAAGTACTTGCCTGTGCCAAAGTAAACCATGTAGCCGCCATCGGGGTACACCTCGCGTTCAAGGTGCAGTCGGATGGCCC
>CAYLTE010000337.1:0-4074 GCA_964386195.1 uncultured Burkholderiales bacterium
CCTGCCGACCACGGCATCGCCGAGGTAAGTGAGGTGATTGGCCTTCGAGCCCTCGCCGAGCGTCGCGTTCTTCACTTCGACGAAGTTGCCCACGTGCGCGTGTGCAGCGAGCGCGGCCCCTGGCCTCAGGCGTGCGTACGGCCCCACGCGGCAGTCGGGCCCGATCCGCGCACCCTCCAGGTGACTGAAGGGCGCGATCGTCGTCCCGCTCTCGATCGTGCAGTCCTTGATGACGCAGTAGGCGCCGATGCGGCAGTCGGTGCCGATCCTGACCTTGCCCTCGAAGAGGCAGCCCACGTCGATGGTCACGTCCTGTCCGCACTCGAGTTCGCCGCGCAGATCGAAGCGCGCGGGATCGGCCAGCGTGACGCCCGCGGCCATCAGCGCCGTCGCGCGGTTGAGCTGATGCTGTCGCTCCAGGCCGGCAAGCTGCTCGCGGCTGTTCACGCCCTGGATCTCCCAGACGGCGCCGACGGTCTCCGTCACCACCGGCACGCCGGAGGCGATGGCCATCGGTACGACGTCGGTCAGGTAGTACTCGCCCTGCGCGTTGTCGTTGGTCAGGCGTGCCAGCCAGTCGCGCAGCGCCGCGTTCGGCGCGGCGATGATCCCGGTGTTGATCTCGCGCACGCGCTTCTGCTCGGCACTGGCGTCCTTCTCCTCGACGATGCGTACGACATGTCCGTTGCCGTCGCGCACGATTCGCCCGTATCCCGTCGGATCCTCCAGGATCGCGGTGAGCAGGCATAGCGAGCCTTCGTGCGCGAGCACGCGCGCCAGCGTTTCGGGGCGGATGAGCGGTACGTCGCCGTAGAGCACGAGCGTCGAACCGTTCTCCGGGAGATGCGGGAGCGCCTGCTGCAGGGCATGACCCGTCCCCAACTGCGGCTCCTGCAACGCGAAGTGAATGCTGCGCTCAGCGAAGCTGCGCGGCACCGCGTCGCCGCCGTGCCCGTAGACCACCACCAGTCGCTCGGCGCAGACAGCGGACGCGGCGTCCAGCACGTGCTCGAGCATCGGCTTTCCCGCGATGGGGTGCAGTACCTTGGGCAGCGCGGATCGCATCCGGGTGCCTTTGCCGGCGGCCAGGACGACGACGGTGGGTTTGTTCATCGCGAGCAGCAATCAGGTGGGGGTGGGAGGTGACTTGCCGGGGCGCGAATTATCGCATGGCCGATTTCGCGCCATGACCGAACGGACATTGCCACTCAGCGCGCACAGTTGCGACATGGCGTGCAGCACTCCTTTTCTCCCTGGAGATATGCCCATTCGATGAACGCATCCTGGAACTCCTGTGCAGTGGCCGCACTCGGGTGATTGACGATCGCCACGACCGCGAGCCACTTTCCTGCACGGTTTCGCACGTATCCGGCGACCGCTCGTACGCCACTGAGATAACCGGTCTTGATGTGCGCCTGCCCTGCGGCGGCGGAATTGCCGAGCCGGCGCTTGACCGTCCCATCCACGCCTACGATGGGCAGGGATGCAACGTACTCGGGCATGAGCGGACTGGCGAAGCCTCGAAGCAAAATCCGGGCAAGCGAACCGGCGCTGATGCGCTCCGTGCGCGACAGCCCGGATCCGTTCTCGAGCACGAGTTCCGGCGCGTCGATGCCGGCACTGCGCACCCATTCCCGGACGATCTCCCCCGAGCGCTCCGCAGTCGCCGGACTGGTGCTCGCCCCGGACAGAGACAGGAAGATCTGGCGGGCCATCACGTTGTTGCTGAACTTGTTCACGTCGCGGATGAGTTCGGCCAGCGGCTGTGACCGGACCGACAGCAGCCGTCGCGCCTGGGGATCGACCGCCTGTGCGCGAACCCCGCCGTCGAAGCGGCCGCCCATGCCCGTCCACGTCAGACGGAACAGGGACAGCGCATAGTCGTCCGGCGAAAGCAGCGCGAAATTACGCTCGTGCTCGCCGCAGTCCCTGGGGAACACGCCGGTGAACGTCAGCCGAGGGACGTCGATCTGGACCTGAGGGCGGTCCGGCATCGCCTTGCAGCTGGCTGCGCCCAGCGCGAGCTGGTTGGCGATCTGGATCTGGGGGAAGGGCGGCGTGGTCAGGATCTGCACCGTGCCGCTGTCCGGCTCCGGTACGAACTGCATGCGCACGGACTTGTAGTTAAAAAGCAGTGCATCGGGAATGACGTTGTAGGGTCGGCTCGGCTCGTTGTCGAAGCGCGCCGGGTCGGTGTCATCGAGCTGGAAATGAGTGCGGTCGAGGACAAGGTCGCCGCGGATGTCACGCACACCGCGCGTGCGCAGTTCGGCGAGCAGACCGGTGAAGCGCTCGAGGTCGAGCTTGGGGTCGCCGTATCCCTTGAGCGCGAGGTCGCCGTAGAGCGTGCCGTCGGCAAGAATGCCCTGTGCATACGCTTCCGTGATCCAGGTGTAGGCGGGGCCGAGTAGTTCGAGTGCCGCGAGCGAAGTGACCAGCTTCATGGTCGAGGCCGGATTCATCGGCAGATCCGGGTTCCATGCCAGCACCGGTGCATCGGCGTCCACCTCCTGCGCGTACAGCGCCACGGCCTCGCGCGGGATGCCTGTCGGCGCGAGTGCGGCGTGGAGCTCCGCCGGCCAGCGGCCGTCGCTCTGCGCATGCACGGCAGATGTCGCGAGCAGGACGAGTGCGAGGGCGAAGCGCAGGGGCGAGAGGACGGGCTGCATCGTGCGTGGAATTCTAGTTCAGGCGCGCCCCGATGCGCGGACGGGCATCGTGCCGGTGCATCCAACAGCGCCCGTTGCACCACCTATCTGGCAGCGGGCGAATCGAAGTGCTAGCTGGACGCAGGCGCGCGGCCATGACACGCTCCTATCGGCATGCGCGTGGGCGAATTGCGTGCGTGCGGCGCGAGATCGACGCTGGCACCAAACGTGCTCAACGTGCATGTGATGCATCGTCGTTCGTTTCTTGTTTCCATGAGGAGGCAATCGCGCATGGAGTTGTTGGAGCGAATCGAACAACAGATCGAGTCCACCCAGCTCCCGTTGTTCGGCATCACGTTGGCGGCGATACCGTGTCCGGATACGCCCGTCATTCTCACCCTGCATTGGCACGCGTTCGTGCGCGAGAAGATCGCGCAGGTCGAGGGCGCCCAGCCGGTCGCATTCCGCGCCGTTCCCAGTTCCGCACTTCAGGTGAACGAGCGCTGGGACAGCCTGCTCGCGGTGGATCTCGCTGCCCTGGAGGCGGCCTGGGAACTGGGCGCCTGGGACATCTCGCGTGCGGAAAGACCGGCCTGCATTCGACCCGGCGCGGACTCGTCCGAGGCAATGGAATGCATGAAGGCCTTCGGTGCGTTTCCGTTCGGAGCCGGCGCAGATCAGGTGGTGGTGTCGGACGCACCGGATGCGGACGAACTGCTCGCTCTGGCGGCCCGGCGCGGCTACCTGATGTGGACGTTCAGGCCGGTGCACGGCGGCATCTGGAAGGAGTTCGCCGATGACACCACGCTGCGTCCGGACGGCACCCGGGAACCGCCATGCCCGATCGAGCCGATACCCCCCGCTGCCGACCGTGCGCGCAGAACCGTCTACCGCTTCGGCGTCTCCGAGCGCCTGACCCACTGAGCCGGCCCCGGCCTCCGTCCGTCTTCCCCGCCTCTCATGAGGCGGGGTGGCGGCGCAGCCGCCGGGGCGGTGTGGGTTGACCCCGGCGTAACCACCCCGCCGCCTTCGGCTTCACCCCTCCTTGGAAAGGAGGGGAATCCAGCGCGCAATTTTCTTCTCCCCCATCCCTCGTCAGATTCGCCCGAAACACTGCGGCGCCTTGAAAAGGATCCTCGGGTTAACTATCATTGGCACTCAATCGCCACGAGTGCTAGCAGAATTACCTTCCCGATTTCGATCAATCACTTGGCTAGGAGACTGAAATGAAGATTCGTCCGTTGCACGACCGCGTGATCGTCAAGCGCCTCGAAGAGGAGCGCAAGACCGCCTCCGGCATCGTGATTCCCGACACCGCCGCCGAGAAGCCCGATCAGGGCGAGATCCTGGCCGTGGGCAACGGCAAGGTGATGGAGGACGGCAAGGTGCGCGCGCTCGAGGTCAAGCCCGGCGACAAGGTCCTGTT
>CAYLTE010000338.1:0-4032 GCA_964386195.1 uncultured Burkholderiales bacterium
CACCGAAGTCAAGGGCTTCGGCCGGCAGAAGGGTCACACCGAGCTTTACCGGGGTGCCGAGTACGTCGTCGATTTCCTCCCCAAGGTCAAGATCGAAGTCGCCATCAAGGATGAACTGATCGAGCAGGTCATCGAAGCGATCGAGAAGTCGGCCAACACCGGCAAGATCGGCGACGGAAAGATATTCGTCTTCGACCTCGAACAAGCCATCCGAATTCGCACCGGCGAAACCGGCGCGGAGGCGCTCTAGGAAAACACAGGGAGATATTGAAATGAAGAAGCTCCTCATGCTGGTCGCCCTGTTGGGCGCCGTCGCGCTGACCGCCCCGGTCGGTGCGGAGGAACCGGCAGCAACCACCGAAGCTGCAGCCTCCATGGAGGCCGCCGCGACGGACGCCGCGCCCGCCGTCGCGGAGGACGCCGCTGCCGCCGAGGCGCCCGCGCCTACCGTGGACAAAGGCGACGTGGCCTGGATGATGACCGCCACCATACTGGTCATCCTCATGACCGTGCCGGGTCTGGCGCTGTTCTACGGCGGCATGGTGCGCACGAAGAACATGCTGTCGATGCTGATGAAGGTGTTCATGACCTTCTCGCTGCTGTCGGTGCTGTGGGTCGTATACGGCTACTCGGTGGCATTCTCGGACGGCAATCAGTTCTTCGGCGGGCTGTCCAAGATGTTCCTGTCCGGCGTGACGGTCGAGTCGCTCGCGGGCACGTTCAGCAAGGGCATCTACATTCCCGAGTACCAGTTCATCGTGTTCCAGCTGACGTTCGCCGCGATCACGCCCGCGCTGATCGTGGGCGCGTTCGCCGAGCGCACGCGCTTCTCGGCAATCCTGCTGTTCATGGTGATCTGGTTCACCTTCTCCTACCTGCCCGTCGCGCGCATGGTGTGGTTCTGGGCCGGACCCGACGCGATCACCGACGCGGAGTCGCTCGAGAAGGTCACCGCCACCGCGGGATGGTTGTGGGCCAAGGGTGCGCTCGATTTCGCCGGCGGCACGGTCGTGCACATCAACGCGGGCATCGCAGGTCTGGTTGGCGCCCTGGTGCTGGGCAAGCGCATCGGCTACGGCCGCGAAGCGATGCCTCCGCACTCGCTGACCATGACCATGATCGGCGCATCGCTGCTGTGGGTGGGCTGGTTCGGCTTCAACGTCGGCTCCAACCTGGAAGCCACCGGTCTCGCTTCCATGGCGATGCTGAACACGCAGATCGCCGCCGCCATGGCAGCCCTCGCCTGGATGTTTGGCGAGTGGATCTTCCGCGGCAAGCCGACCATGCTCGGTGCGGCCTCCGGTGCGATCGCCGGCCTGGTCGCGATCACTCCGGCGTGCGGTTTCGTCGGCCCGGTAGGGGCGCTGGTGCTGGGTCTCGTCGCCGGACTGGTGTGCCTGTGGGCGGTCACCTGGCTCAAGCACAAGCTCGGCTACGACGACTCGCTCGACGTGTTCGGCGTGCACTGCGTGGGCGGAATCGTGGGCGCCCTGGGCACCGGTATCTTCGCCGCGCCCTCGCTCGGCGGCTCGGGCATCTACGACTACGTCGCCAACGCGGCCAGTGCCGACTACTCGATCGCCAGCCAGTTCATGGTGCAGCTCACCGGCGTGATCACCACGGTGGTCTGGTCGGCAGTGGTTTCCTTCGTCGCCTTCAAGATCGTGGACATGATCGTCGGTCTGCGGGTCAGCGAAGAGCAGGAGCGCGAAGGCCTGGACGAGAGCCAGCACGGCGAGCGCGCCTACCACATGTAACCGCTTATCTCCTCCTCCGGTAGATCACCACCGGTTCCAGGGGCGCTCTTCGGGGCGCCCCTTTTTGTTTCCTTTATTTTGTCTTCCGCGCTCGCGCATGGCACAGTGTGCGCGCAAACCGAAGGCGTACCGGCGTCGACTGCGCGCGTCCTGCACGACGCAGGTATCCCGCTCCAAGGAGAGTTCAGTGTCGAAGGTGGGAACGGTGAAGGAGATCTGGCGCTACCCGGTCAAGGGAATGGCGGGTGAGCAGATACCGGTCGGTTCGATCGGCGAGAACGGCGTGCAGGGCGATCGCACGTGGGCATTGCGCGACACGCAGCGCGAGGAAATCCAAAGCTGCAAGTTCCGACCATCGCTGCTGCTGTGCGCGGCCTCTGCCAACGACGACGGGCGGACGGTGAGCGTGACGTTTCCCGACGGATCGAGCGTGCGCAGCGACGAGGCGGCGATTCACGAGAAGCTCTCCGCGCTGACCGGTCGCGCCTCCACGCTCGAGCCTCTGCGCCCCGAGAACGACCTCGCGTTCTATCGCCGGCACACTCCGGAGCGCGGAACCTGGCTGGACGAGCTCGCCACCACCTTCGATCGGGAACCGGGCGAACCGCTCCCCGACTTCACGCACATCCCTCCCGTTCTCGTCGATCACGTCTGCGTGCCCGGCACCTTCTTCCTCGTCACGCCGATGCACTTCGTGACGACCGCCACCTTGCGACACCTGCACTCGCTCAATGCCGAAGGAAGCTGGGATCGCCGTCGTTTCCGCCCCAACCTCGTGATCGAGACGGACGCGGGGATCGAAGGTCTGGCAGAACAAGGTTGGGTCGGACGGAAACTCGTCATCGGCGAAGCCACGATCGAATGTGTTGGGGGCACGCCGCGGTGCGGGGCGGTCACGCGCGCGCAGCCCGACTTCGGCGCTGATGCGTCGATCCTGCGGACCATCGTCAGGCAGGCGGATCAGAACGTCGGCGCCTACGGGCTCATCTTGCACCCCGGCATGGTGCGAGCGGGAGATTCCGTCCATCTCGCCTGAACCGAAGCGCGCCATGTCCTTGCTGACCAGCAAGCCATCCCCGCAGATCGAGCAGTTGATACGGCTCCTCGTCGCGGCGGCCCTGCTTGCCGGCAGCCTCTACGTGCTCATGCCGCTGCTCGCACCGATCGTGTGGGCGGCGATCTTCGTCATCTCCACCTGGCCCCTGTACGTGCGCCTGCAGCGCCGGGTGCGCAACGCGAATGCAGCCGCGGCGTTGGGCGCCCTCGCTCTGCTGGTCATGTTCGCCGTACCCATCGCTTTGATGGCCACTTCGCTGGTGGATCTGGGCAACTCTGCGCTAGCCTACAGCCGCTCGCGCGAGCTTCCCGGGGCCCCGAGCTTCATCGCCGCGCTGCCGTGGATCGGAGAAGGCATCGCGCGGCGCTGGAACGAAGCGGTGACCGACATCCCCGCCTTCCTCGCCTCACTGCGGCAATACGAACCGCAGCTGCGTGAGCTCCTCCTGCGCATCGGGCGCGGGCTCGGCCAGTCGGTGATCCTGCTTCTGCTCGCGGCAGTGTTCGCTTTCTTTCTTTTCCGCGACGCCGAGCGCATCGGCGCGACGATGCAGCGCGCCGCCATCCGCATCGATGCCGATCGCGGATTGAGGCTGCTGGAGGTTGCGGGCGCAACCACCCGGTCGGTGGTCTATGGGATCGTGGGAACGGCCGCGACGCAAGGCGTGCTAGCGGCGATCGGCCTGGCCATCGCAAGTGTTCCCGCGCCGCTGCTGCTGGGGTTGTTCACCGGCATGCTCGCGTTGATTCCCATCGGCCTCACCGGCGTGATCATGCTGCCCGCATGCGCGTGGCTGTTCCTGGAGGGACGGCCCGCATGGGGCGTGTTCCTGACACTCTGGGCAGTCTTCGTGGTCGGCGGCGTCGACAATTTCCTGCGGCCGCTGCTCATCAGCCGCGGCAGCAGGCTCCCACTGGTCATCGTGCTAACCGGCGTGCTCGGCGGACTGCTGACGATGGGCGTTCTGGGCATCTTCATCGGTGCCGTGCTGCTCGGCGTGGTGTACGTGATGCTGCGCGAGTGGGCGGATGCGGAGCCGGCGGAAACGGCGATCGGCCCGCCCGCCGTGCAGCCCGAGGAGAAGGTGACTGCGGATCAGCCGCGACCGCGATAGCCGGGCACGCCCTGGTCGGGAATCCAGATGCCGCGCGGTGCGGCGCCGGTCTGCCAGAACACGTCGATCGGCATGCCGCCGCGCGGATACCAGTAGCCGCCGAT
>CAYLTE010000339.1:0-4004 GCA_964386195.1 uncultured Burkholderiales bacterium
CCTGGGCCAGCTTGCCGCGCTGGCGCTTCATCTTGTCGGCGGTCTGCCAGCAGCGGATCAGCACTTCGCCGACGCGACCCATGGCCTGGCTGTCGGACGAGATGACGGATAGGGCCCCCATGTCGTGCAGGATGTCCTCGGCGGCGATGGTCTCCTTGCGGATGCGCGACTCGGCGAAGGCCACGTCCTCCGGAACCGCCGGATTGAGGTGGTGGCACACCATGATCATGTCGAGGTGCTCGTCGAACGTGTTTACGGTGTAGGGATTGGTCGGGTTCGTCGACGAAGGCAGGCAGTTCATCTGTCCGGCCACCGCGATGATGTCGGGCGCGTGCCCGCCGCCGGCGCCTTCGGTGTGATACATGTGGATGGTGCGGCCGTTGATCGCCGCGAGCGTGTCCTCCAGGAAGCCGGACTCGTTCAAGGTGTCGGTGTGCAGCTGCACCTGGAAGTCGAGCTCGTCCGCGACGCACAGGCAGGTATCGATCACTGCCGGCATCGCGCCCCAATCCTCGTGAATCTTCAGCCCGATGCAACCGCCGCGCATCTGGTCGTAGATCGAGCGCGGCTTGGAAGTGTTGCCCCGTCCGAGGAAACCGAAGTTCATCGGCCAGGCCTCGGACGCCTGCAGCATCTTGCCGACGTTCCACTCGCCGCCGCAATCGATGCCGACCGTGATCGGCCCGAGCGAGCCGCCGATCATCGTGGTCAGGCCCGAGGCGATGGCGTGCTCGACCAGCTGGGCGCTGTCGAAGTGGACGTGCACGTCGATGCCGCCGGGCGTGGCGATCAAGCCCTCCGCGTCGCGCACGGTGGTGGCGGCGCCGCAGATCAACTTCGGATGGACGCCGTCCATCGTCGCGGGATTACCGGCCTTGCCGATCGCCACGATCTTCCCGTCCTTGATGCCGATGTCGCCCTTCACCACGCCGAGCACGGGATCGATGATGACGGCGTTGCTGATCAGCATGTCGAGCGCGCCCTGCGCGCTATCGAAGCCAGGAGTGAGGCCCAGCCCGTCGCGCAACGTCTTGCCGCCGCCGTGCAGGCACTCGTCGCCCGGCACCGCGTAGTCGTGTTCGATCTCGGCGATCAGCGAGGTGTCACCCAGACGTACACCGTCTCCCTTGGTCGGGCCGTAGAGCTGCGCGTACTCCTTGGGGTATATTTTTGCATACGTTGGTCTCTTTGCTCGTTGTTGGTGGTACTTGGGGTTTGGGGTTTGGGGCTTGGGGCTTGGGGCTAGGGGCTAGGGAGCTTAGCCTTGTTGTCCAAATTCGCCCCCTGAGATTCCACGCTACCCACTCCCCCAGTCCCCAGTCCCTAGTCCCTAGTCCCTAGTCCCTCATGGGTCGTCAGGCTCCCCGAAAACCACGCTCCCGCGCCAGCCACAGCGCCTCTTCCTTGCGGTTCGCGCTTCGGGTGGAGCCGTTGGTCAGGCTGTTCAGCCCATAGATTTCGCCGGTGCCGCCGAAGGCGACCAGCTCGACCTCCTTCGCCTCGCCCGGCTCGAAGCGCACGGCGGTACCGGCCGGAATGTCGAGGTGCATGCCGAAGGCCTTGGAGCGGTCGAAGTCCAACGCCTTGTTGACCTCGAAGAAGTGGAAGTGGCTGCCAACCTGGATCGGGCGGTCGCCGGTGTTGATTGCCTTGACCTTGGTCTTGCTGCGGCCGGCGTTGATCTCGATGTCGCCGTCGGCAGGAATGATCTCGCCCGGCATCACCTCACTGCGCGACTTCTTCTTCGTGCCCTTGCCGGGACGGATCGGCTCGTGCACCGTGACCAGCTTGGTTCCGTCCGGAAAAGTCGCCTCGACCTGCAGCACCGGCATGAGATCGCCGACGCCATGCATCACGTCATCCTCGGACAGCAGCGTGGAACCGAAGCCGATGAGATCCGCGACCGAGCGCCCTTCACGGGCGCCTTCCAGGATCTCGTCCACGATGTAGGCGGTGGCTTCGGGGTGGTTGAGCTTCAGTCCCTTGGCCTTGCGCTTGCGCGCCATCTCCGCGGCGACATAGATGGTCAGCCGCTCCATCTCGGTGGGTGTCAACAGCATGTCGGTTGTCCTTGTGTGGTGTCCTGACCCGCGCAGTCGTTCAGTTGGCGAATAGCCGCGAGGGCTGGGCTTCATGGCGCATCGCGGCGATCTCCGTCGCCGGGACGCAGCTGTACATCGCTTCGACCTCGAGCGCCGGCGTGCGCAGGACCTCGACCATCCTCGAACGTGCCGCCAGCAGGATGCGCTGCGCGTGCAGATGGCCGATGGTCCCCAGACGCAGGGCCGCGCCCAGCAGCGCGACGCAGAAGGTGTGGGCAGACACGGTCTGTGCGGCCACCTCACTCATCCCCGCCCCGCGCCACACCCATCCCTGCACCACGGGCAGATGGCCACGCGCGCGCCCCGCACGCACCGCGTCTTGATAGGCCTGCACGCCTGCCGTGCCCAGCCGTGCATGCACGCTCAACAGCGAAGCCCCCGCGCGACGGGATCCCTCGCGCAGTTCCGTGGCGAGCGTCATCGCCTCGACCTGCGCGTCGACCCCGCACACTCCCTCGATGTCGTGCATCCGGTGCGCGCCGACCAGCGCCGGCCTGTCGGCCACGTTCCAGCGATGCACGAGCTGCGCGAGCACGAACGCCTCGACCTCATCGGCATCGCGAACGCAACCGTCGGCGATCAGCGTCTCGAGCCCCCAGGAGAAGGCGATACCGCCGGCGGGAAAAAAGCTGTCCGCGTTCTGCAGGCACGCGAACAGCATCGCCTCGGCGTCGATCTCGCCATGCATCGTCGTGTGCGTCGACACATCGGATGCCACGTGTTCAGCCCTTCGCTTCGACGCGCCTCACGCGTCCGTCGGCCAGGATGTGAGCGAGGCGATCGAGGTAGGACTCGACCGGGCCTTGCAGCGCGATGCGCAGGCGCGGTCCGTCGAACTCCACCTTCCAGTGCATGTTGCCGGCGAAGTAGCCGGCGTCCAGTCCCGCAGCGGGATCGACTGCCTCCAGCACCAGCCACTTCTTCTCCGCCATGCGCACCACCACCGCGCGCGCCGGGTCGAGATACAGCACTGCGCCGTCACTCAGGTGCTGCGTGCGAGGCAGGCGCACCACGCATTCAGTGCCGCGGTCGGTGATCGCGCGGAGGTGGTGGCGCTGCGTGTCGAGTTCGCTCAGCGTGAGGTACTCCACAGCATTCGCATGCTCGAGACGGTGGAGGGTTTCGGAAACGTGAGGGTCGGTCGCCAGCCCGACGATGTGGTCGATCTTCAGCATCGTGCCGTTGGTCAGATGTCGGTACATGACCTCGGACTCTAGCAGTATCTGGTTCATGGTTCGATTGACTGCATTGCTGCGTTGCTTCGTGGCAGGTACTGCAGATTCCTCGCTTCGCTCGGAATGACACCGGCGGAAGGCCCGACTGATCGCCATGCGCGAATGGCACCGGTGGTGTCATCCCGAGGCGATGCCGAGGGATCTTCGCTCTGCTGTGTCCTACGAGTCATCTCCGCCGAACACGAATCCACCCGCCACGGCGCCGGCCAACATGAGCCGGCGCCGTGACTCCCATCGCGCCTAGGCGTGCGCCTTGGTCTTGGGATTGGGGATCCCTTCGATCGGGCATTCCTCGGTTCCGACGGTCGGACGGGTGATGGCCTCCACCATCTTCTTGGTGCCCTCCGGATCGGTGATCCACTTCTTGTAGAAGTCGTACGGGCACGCCGCGACACCCTCGTCGCCTTCGCGCGAGTTGATCTTGCCGGTGTAGCCGCGGTGCAGCAGCTTGAACAGGTGGTTGGTCGACTGCGCGTTCTTGCGCGCGTCGCGGATCAGGCCCTTGGAGAGCTGTGCGAACTGGATGCCGTACTCCTCCTCGCCGCACTCGCCCAGTGTACGGCCGTCGAAGCCGACGATGGCAGAGTGCCCGAAATAGGAGTACACGCCGTCGAAGCCGGCAGCATTGGCCACTGCGACATAGACGTTGTTGGCCCATGCCATGGCC
>CAYLTE010000340.1:0-3977 GCA_964386195.1 uncultured Burkholderiales bacterium
CGCGCCAGCGCCTTGGGGTCGGCGGCGAGGTTTGCCTTCTGGAGCCATGCGAGGTTGTCTGCTTCCAGCCCCTCGTACGCTTTCCCGGCGTCAAAGACGAAAGCCCCGTTGCTCTCGTCCTTGCCGCCGTCAACCCCCGCAGCCGGCTGTCCGCCACCACCCTCCTGCGCCGCGTCAAAGACGGGCCGGGGGAGGGTAAAGGCGGTTCCTAGATTGCGGGCGGTCATTCTCAGTTCTCCTCATGGGGCGGCGCCATCAGCACCGCCGTGTGCAGGCCAACGGGCTCGACATTGGCGCGCGTCAAGGCTTCGAGCACGCGCTGGAATACGCCGCGCGCCGCGTCCTGAGCCTTCACCTGTTCTGCCGGTACCGTTTGCATTGTGGTATCATAATACCGCGTGAACACGGCAAGATCAACCAGTACGATGTCCGCGTCGAGTTTACCGCCACGCCCGTTAAAAAGCGCCGCGTAGGCTTCGAGCGTGCGCAGCTCGATCGCCGCCTGCGCTGCGTCAGACGTAGGGTCGTCGCGGTACTCTGCGGGCAGCGCTGAAAGAACGTTCTGCGTGCTCATGCCGCCACCCGACTGGGCTGCTGCGCCATGCTCTGCACCGCGCGCTGCACGCTCGGCGCCTGCTGGAGCGCCTGCGTCCCGGCCGCGACGGCTTGCATACCCTCGCCGGCTGCCTTGCCGGCCTCACCTGCGCCCTGAAGCCCGGCAAGCGTGGTTGCCATCTGGCTCGTCTGCGCCGCCTCGCTCATGGCGCGCTGGCTCGCCTCGCGGCTGCTTAGGATGTTGGCCGGCGCGCCGTACACGTCCTGCGCCAGTTCCAGGATTTCGTCGGCGTCGATACGCGCCATGATGCCCGGCTTGAACTGCTCCAGCGCAGCGGCGATCTCCAGCGTGCGCTGGGCACCGATAATCTGGCTGACCTTGCGCAGCCGATCGAGCGGCGAGGTGAAAGCGGGCGCCACCTCGACGTTCTGAAGGCTCTCGGGCATCGCCAGCGGCGAGCTGGGGCCGAAGGCACCCTTGCGGCTCAGGATACTAATCTCGCGATCGACGTTGTGGCTCAGGCCGTCGTTGAGGCTGATGCCGACCGGGCCGAGCATCTCACCCTTTTCCTGCGCCCGTAGCATCGCCTCGGTCGCGGTCTCCGGGCCGGCGTTCACATCGGCGACGAGGATTTGCCACAGGTTCAGATAAAGCGCCTCGCGAATGCCGAGGCGGGTTGCCTCGATCACGGCCTGCGCGAAGTCGGGGCGCTGACCGCTGGTGATCGGCGCGAACAGCGGCCGACCGTCACCGTTGATGAGGTTCGGGTTGCTGGCACCGGGGTTGAAGTTGATGCGCGTGAAGTTCTTGCCGTGCGTCGCGATCGGTGGACGAAGATGCTGCTGGCTCGCGATCAGCGCGTCGCGCGCCATCGCGTTGAGCGACTGGATTTCGGCGATGGCGTAGGCCACCGGGCCTTCGCAGTACGGCTTCTGGCCCTGGTTGCTCCAGGCGTAGCGGGTGAAGGGGAACTCCCAGAAGCCGCCCTCGCCGATGAGGTGCTGCTCCTCAGGCAGAATGTACCACGAGGCGAACTGCGCCCCGGCCAGTCCGACCTTATTGCGCTGCTCATCGGAGCGCGGGCGCACACAGTGCATGACCTGAACGCGCTTGTGCCGCTGCTTGGGGTCATTCGCCATGTCGAGCACCTTCCGCCCGGCGCGATCGCCGAACTCGGTGGCAACCTGATGCGCCGTCCAGTTGAAGGGCCGGAACATGCGGTTCGGCATGCCGTCAGGGCCGACGCCAGGGTAGACCTCGGCGAGGCTGATATACTCGTACGAGAACGGTACACGGCTGCCCATCAGCTCCTTGATGTAGAGCCAGCCATCGCCGAAGGCGCACATGGATTTGATCGCCGCCTTGTGCGCCGGCCAGAAGCCCGACTTGGGGTTGGCGCGTATCTTGAACTGGTAGTTGCGCAGGGCCTCCAGCGCTATCTTTTCGTCGTACGACGCCTTATAGCCGAAGTCGTTGTCGGCATCGAGATCGTGCCAGTAGTCGCTCTCGGGCGTCTTGAGCGACACCAGCCCGGAGGTCAGGCGGTCGATCGCCCAAAGGCTGGTCATGTCGTAGATGTGCTGCGAGCGCTTGGCAGCGACGGGCGTGCCGATCACGGCGTCCATCGGGCCGTTGCCGCCGGCAGCGTAGAGGCTGTCGAACTGCTGCGTCTGCGGCAGTACCCACGCGCTCACCGAGCGCCAGTACGCCTCCCAGCCCGAGCGCTCGGAAGCCAGCGGGCGGAACTCATCGAGCAGGTCTTGAACGATGCCGGTCACTCGGTGCGCGCTCCTGCGCTGCCGAAGCGGGCGAAGGTGCCGTAGGTACTGTCGCCCAGCGGTGAGGTGCGCACGTTGCCAAAAACGCCCATCCGCTTCTGGATGGTCTTGCGGGTGGCGTCCAGTGCGGCGCTATCCGTAGCAGCTGTCACGCCGGCCCGCGTCGGGGCAGGCGCGGCTGCCTGGGGTGTGGGGGTGCTGCTGCCGTTGTTAAAGCACATAAGGTTCGAGCCCTTCCGGTACCGAGGCGGACCATCTGCTGGTTCTTATAGCGCGGTAACTGGATACCGTCCAGCGGTAGGTGACAAAACGCTCCCCGCCGCGCCCGAACAGGTACGGGAAACCGCACCGCACGCCGCCCAGCCCCTCCATCCAGCGGTGCGCCGCCCAGTGCGTGCTGAGGCTGCGTGCCTCCATGCTGGTAAACCCCTGAGCCATCCGCTCAGGGATGTGCGTCTCGATCATATAGCGGCTGATCTCAGGGATGACGCGCCGCATGCGGTCGGTGCCCATCGCCCAGACCGACAGCGTGCAGACATTGATCGGGCTAGTACCGAACAAGGCCGCAGGATGCTCGCCGTCATAAGCGATCAACGCGCCAAGCGAGACCAGCTGCGTCGCGATGTCGACGTTGCTCGCGCCCTCAGGCAGTTGGCAGTAGACCTCCTCACGGTCACGATCGCTCAGGTTCGCGATGATCCAGCTGGCGTCGCGCAGGTTCGCCTCGGCGATCATATGTCCGCCACCCTCGGTGCCTTACCACCCGGGGGCACCGAGGCGTAGACGCAGCGCGCAGTGCCGCCGTTGGGCGGCAGCCCCATCGCTGCCCGCGCCTGCTGCGCGCTGAGCGTGATCTCGGCGGCCGCGCGCCGGCAGGCGTCCATACCTTGGCTCCAGCGCTCGACAGTGAGTACGTCACCCGTACCGCTCACAGCCAGCAGCCAGATCAGTAATCCACTCATCGGAAGTCCTCCAAAGGGTCATCGAAATCGACAGGCGCACCGCACTGCGAGCGCACCTTCTCAGGCGTGGTGCCGTGGGCCAGCCGATCCACAAGGTCGACCTTGAACTGCACCAGATCGGCGAGCGCCTGCTCGTAATAGAGCCAACCCTGGATCACGGCGTCGGCCTCGTCGGTCGAGGCGCCGGACAGCCGCTTGCGGATTTCGTCCTTGCTCTCGATCCACAGCGTCTTGCCTTCGATCCTGAAATGCGGCGTGGTGAGCTGCGCGAACAGCCGCGACGAGAGCGGTATAGCGATGTGATGGCGCGACTGCGGATCGAGCGCCTGCCGGAAGCCCCACCACATCTCGGTGCGCTTGTTGCCGAACTTGTAGCGCATGTCATCGGTCCAGCCCTGCGACTTCTCACTGGCGATGCACATCTCGGCTTCGATCTTCTGCTGCACCGACAGCAGGTCGCGCGTGGAGCCTGCCCAGCCGCCTGTGCCATCAAGCACGATGAGACTACCGTCTCGCCGCTTGGCTAGCAGCAGCTGCTGTACCTCCTTGCCGGTCGGGGTCTCGCGCCCAGCCTGCGCCGTGATATCGTCACACACCTCGTCTTCGAGCCACGAGGCCAGCACCGTCGTATCGACGCCGCCCTGCGCCACGTCAGCCGACAGCACGACCTGCCGCAGCTTC
>CAYLTE010000341.1:0-3969 GCA_964386195.1 uncultured Burkholderiales bacterium
GGCACCCGGCGCGAGGAACTGCTGCTGCGCCAGGACGTGCTGCAGAAGATCTGGATCCTGCGCAAGCTGCTCTATCCGATGGACGATCTGGAGGCGACCGAGTTCCTCCTCGACAAGGTCAAGGCGACCAAGAACAACGGCGAGTTCTTCGACGCCATGAAGCGCGGCTGAGGCGCGCAGCACCCTGGCGACGGCCGGGACGATCCTGTATCATTCGCGGTTTTTCGCGGGCGGTCGGCATCGCCCGACGCGTTCAAGGAGTCCGATCATGAAAGCCGGCATTCACCCGGAGTACAAGGAAATCAATGTGGTCTGCAGCTGTGGGAACAGCTTCGTGACCCGTTCCGCCATGGGCCGGGACCTGCACGTCGAAGTGTGTTCCGCCTGCCATCCGTTCTACACCGGCAAGCAGAAGATCCTCGACACGGCCGGTCGCGTGGAGCGCTTCCGTCAGCGCTACGCCAGGGGCGGCGCCAAGGGCGCTGCCGAGAAGAGCGCTTGAAGCCTCCGCGAGTACCTTCGAAAAGGCAGCCTTTGGCTGCCTTTTTTGTTCCAGCTTCCGCCGCTTCCCGGCGGCAGGCTGCGTTCTTCGGACTAGACTGAGGGCGCCGCGCTGCAGCTCACGCCCAAGCACATGTCCCACGCCTTCGACACCCGCCTCCCGGGCCAGATCAGGCTTGCCCACCCGGCCATCTTCACGGCCCTGATCGCGCTGCTGTGGATCGTACCGGGCCTGCTCGGTCACGATCCCTGGCGATCGGAAGCCTTGTCCATCGCCCTGGTGTCGCACATCGTCGAGACCGGCGAATGGGTGGTCCCCGCAGTCGCGGGTGTGCCCACAGCCGAGGCGTTCCCCCTATACCACGTCACTGCCGCCCTGTTCGGCATCGCACTGGAAGGGATCCTGCCGCTGCACGACGCCGCACGTCTGGCGAGCGGCCTGTACATGGCGCTGGCGTTCGTGTTCGTCGGGATCGCCACGCGCGAACTGATCGGCGCGCAGCACGCCTGGCTGGGACCGCTCGCGCTGATGGGCTGCATCGGACTGGTGGCGCCCGTGCACGCGCTCACTCCGGACAGCGCACAGGTGGCCGCCTTCGCGATCGGCCTGAATGGCCTCGCCCTCGGGCTGCGGCGCCCGATTGTAGGCGGGCTCGCGCTCGGGTGCGGAGCGGGAATCGGCTTCCTCTCGGGCGGCCTGCTCGCGCCGTTCAGCTTCGCGCTCTGCATCGTCCTGCTGCCCCTCCTGTCGCCGGCCTGGCGCACCCGGCGCGCCCTGCTGGGACTGTCGTGCGCGGTGATCGCCACGGTGCCCTGGCTGCTTGCATGGCCGATGCTGCTGAAGGCTGCCTCGCCCGAGGCCTACGCCCACTGGTGGTCCCAGGCGGGGCCGGCGCTGTTCCTCGGTCCGCTCGGACGGGCCCCTGTCAGCTTCGCCTACCTGCTCGGGGTGCTGCCGTGGTTCGCGTTTCCCGCGCTGCCGCTCGCGCTGTGGGCGGTTTGGGCGGGCCGTCGGGACCCACACGCGCGGCCGGCCTTCGTGCTGTGCGCAGTGCTCGGACTTAGCATTCTGCTGTTGCTGTCTTTCGACACCGGTGTGAGGCAGCGCGATGCGCTGCCGTTCCTGGTTCCCGCTTCGGTGCTGGCGGTGGCCGGGCTGCTGGCCCTGCCACGCGGTGCCGCGAACGCCTTCTGGTGGTTCTCGATCCTGTTCGGCTCGATCATGGTGCTGATGGGCTGGTTCGAATGGAGCGCGCTGGAGCTGGGCGTACCAGCCGCACGCCAGCGCCACTGGATCCGCCAACAGCCGGCCTACGTGCCTGACGCGGAAACGTTCACGCTGATCCTGGGGGCGGTGATCACCGCGATCTGGGTGGGTGTGATCAAACTGGCAGGTAACCGCAAGGAACGCCCGCTGATGGCCTGGTCCGGCGGCGTGGCGGTGGTGTGGGCGCTGGCGCTCGCCATGTTCGTCGAGTACGCGGACCTGGGCAAGAGTTACCGGGCGGTGGCGGATGGACTGGCAGCGACCGCACGCGATGCGCGATGCGTCATGGCGCGCGACGTCTCGACCTCCCAGCAGGGTCTGCTCCACTACCTTTCCGGCATCCCGATCCAGGCGTGGCGTGCGGATGCCGGGTGCGACATGCTGCTGGTCCAGGGCCAGCGCGACGCCATCCGGGAACCGGGCGACGGCTGGCAGCAGGCATGGGAGGGCTCGAGGCCGGGCGAACGCCGCGAGATCTTCCGCCTGTACCGGCGCAAGCCGTGAGTCCTACCGACGGAAACGAACACGATGGCCACCTTCGATCTGCACGACATGCGCAACGCCCCCGACTACGACACGCTGGTGGCGGGGTTCCGCTGGGCGGTGCCGAACCGGTTCAACATTGCTTGGGCCTGCTGTGGAAAGCATGCGCTGCAGCGCGAGCGTTTCGCGCTGTACTACGAGGACGAGAACGGCGAGCGCGGCGCGTACTCGTTCTGGGATGTGCAAGTGCGCTCGAACCGGCTCTCGAACGCGCTGCGCGCGCTGGGCGTGGCGCGCGGAGATCGCGTCGGAATGGTCCTGCCGCAGCGCCCTGAAACGGCGATCGCCTACATGGCGATCTTTCAGATGGGCGCGATCGCGGTGCCGCTGTCGCACCTGTTCGGCCCCGATGCGCTGGAGTACCGCCTGCGCGATGCCGGCGTGTCGGTGGTCATCGCCGATGCCGAGTCCCTCCCCCGCGTGCTCGACGTGCGCGACCGCCTGCCTGCCCTGCGCTGCGTGATCGGTACCGCCGGCGCGCGCGCGGGCGGCGTGGAGGACTGGGACAGCCTGCTCTCGCGCGCGTCGAGGCGATTCGACCTCGTCGACACCTCGGCCGACGACGCCGCCCTCATCATCTACACCAGCGGCACCACGGGCGCACCCAAGGGTGCATTGATCCCGCACCGGGCACTGATCGGCAATCTGCCCGGGTTCATCTGCTCGCACGACTTCTTCCCGGCGGAGGGAGATCTCTTCTGGTCCCCCGCGGACTGGGCCTGGACCGGCGGCCTGTTCGACGCCCTGCTCCCGACCTGGTATTTCGGCATGCCCATCCTGGCATTCCGTGGTCGCTTCGACCCCGAGCGCGCGTTGCGCCTCATGGAAGACTATGGGGTGCGCAACGCGTTCATCTTCCCCACCGGACTGAAGATGATGATGAAGGAAGTGCCGCACCCGGCCACGCGCTTCGATCTGCGTCTGCGCAGCATGATGAGCGGTGGTGAGGCCGTCGGGGAGGCGGTGTCGGATTGGGCGCGCGGGGAACTCGGCGTTCGCATCAACGAGATCTTTGGGCAGACCGAGATGAACTACCTGGTCGGAGGCTGCAGTGCGTTGTTCGCCCCGCGGCCCGGCGCCATGGGCCGCCCCTACCCGGGGCATCGCATCCGGCTGATCGACGACGCGGGTGCGGAAGTGCCACACGGCGAGATCGGCGAGATCGCACTGTGGCGCGACGGCGATCCGGTCGTGTTCCTGCAATACTGGAACAACCCGCAGGCCACCCAGGACAAGTTCATCGATGGCTGGGGCCGCACCGGCGATCTCGCCCTGCGGGACGAGGACGGCTACCTCTGGTACAAGGGACGGGCAGACGATGTGATCAAGAGCGCCGGGTATCGCATCGGCCCCTCGGAGATCGAGGATTGCCTGGTCAAGCATCCGGCGGTGATGAACGCCGCGGTGGTGGGCGTGCCGGACGCCGATCGCGGCGCGTTGGTCAAGGCATTCATCGTGTTGCGCAGCGGATTCGAGGGCACCGCCCAGACCGAGCGCTCGATCCAGGAGCACGTGCGCGCGCGGCTCGCGCCGTATCAGTATCCGAAGCTGATCGCGTTCGTCGACGCGCTGCCCATGACCACCACCGGAAAGGTGCAGCGGCGCCTGTTGCGCGAGGCCTCACCGCCCTCATCTTGAGCGGATCGACACACAACGCC
>CAYLTE010000342.1:0-3961 GCA_964386195.1 uncultured Burkholderiales bacterium
AGGCGGTAGTTGCCAGGTTCTTCGTTTTTGCGCTGGTCTTCGGCGTAGGCGAGGACGGCCGAGGCTTCGGTGATGGGATTGAAGAGGCGCTTGGTCTGCCATGCTTCGACAACTACGACCAGGAGCTGACCAACCGTCTCACCGGCCTGGAGACCGATCAGAGTCCGAGTGCAACGTCGCCGCGCCTGGGTGTGAGTTATCTGCTGACCCCGCAGTGGACGTTGTTTGCGAATGCCGGCCAGTCTTTTCGCCCGAACATCGGCGTCGATGCCAATAGCGACCCGTTCGACCCGGAAGAGGGTCGGGCGCTGGAAGCGGGAGTGAAATGGGAGCGGGCTGGCGGCGCGCTGGGCGGAGCCGTCGCACTCTACGAGATCCGCAAGAAGAACGTCCTGACGGCCGATCCGGCCAATCCCGGCTTCTCGATTGCGGCCGGGGAAGTGCGCAGCCGTGGCGTGGATGTGGATGTCTCCGGGCAGCTGTCGCGATCCTGGCGCGTCAATGCGAGTTTCTCGTACATCGATGCCGAAGTGCTCGAGGACAACACGCTGGAACAGGGCGGGCGCCTTCTGAACATTCCCGAGTTCAATGCGAGCGTTCTGCTCATGTACGAAGGCGCGATTGGGCCGAACGGTCGCTTCGGAGTAGGCGGTGGTGTGACCTATACGGGCGAGCGTCTTGGCGAAGCACGCACTCAGGCGCAGGCCGATGCCGACCTGCCGGCATTCGAACTGCCTGGCTATACGCTCGCCAAACTGGTGGGATACTGGCGCGCCACGCCGCGTCTGAACTTCACGCTGGATGTGGACAACCTGTTCGACAAGACGTACTACACGAACTCGTTCCAGCGAACCTGGGTGGCACCGGGCGCCGCGCGCACGATCACGCTCGGGGTGCAGGCGAAGTTCTGAGGGCCACACGGTGCATCGACAAAAGGAATCGCGCGGCAGGCGCCGCTTCCTCGCGGTAGCGGGGGTTGTCTTCGCGCCATGGTGGCCTGCTGCCGCGGCCGCTGCCTCGGCGCGTACGCTTCGCGTGGTGGGCCCATGGGAATTGAACGGCCTGGAGCCCGGGCTGGCCGGTTACCTGTTCACGCGCATGCAGGTCACCGAGACGCTGGTCGATGCGGATGACGACGGTCGGCTCCTCCCGGGCCTTGCTGCGCGTTGGACGGTGAGTGGGGACGGGCTGCGCTGGCGCTTCGACTTGCGTCCGAACGCGCGCTTCCACGACGGCACGGCGGTGACCCCCGAGCATGTCGCGTGGCTACTGCGTCGTGCCATGGGCCGTCCCGGCGTTCTGGCGCTGGCACCGGTCGAGGACGCGCGTGCCGACAAGGGCTCGGTCGAGGTGCGCCTGCGCAGTGCGTTCGCGCCCCTTCCCGCGCTGCTGGCACACACCAGCACGCAGATCCTGGCGGCGAGCGCCTTCGATGCGTCCGATCGTGTGGTGCGCATCATCGGCACTGGGCCCTACCGCATGGTTCGCCTGGAGCCGCCTCAGCGCCTGGAGATCGAGGCCCTCCCCGAATGGGAAGGCGGGCGGCCGGCGGTGCGCAGGGCGAGCTACCTATCCGCCGGGCGTGCGGAAACGCGTGCGCTCATGGCCGAGAGCGGGCAGGCCGATCTTGCCTTCGCACTCGATCCGCCCAGCATTCGGCGATTGAAGCGGCGCCGTGAGGCGCGCGTCGTCGCGGTGACCATTCCGCGCACAACTCTGCTCAAGGTCAATTGCGCCCATCCCTGGCTCAGCGATGCACGGGCGAGGCTGGCACTCAGCCTCTCCCTGGATCGTGTCGGCATGGCGGGAGCGCTGATGCGCGATCCCGAGTTGGCCGCCACCCAGTTGTTTCCTCCCACCCTTGTCCAGTGGCACCGGTCTTCGATCGAGCCCCTGCATGGCGACCCGGCACGTGCGCGTGAACTGCTCGCGCAGTTGGGATGGACGCGCGGGGAAGACGGGATCCTCACGCGCGCAGGACAGCGCTTCGTGGTGTCGCTGCGCACCTTCCCCGATCGTCCGGAGTTGCCCCTGCTCGCCACGGCGATCCAGGAGCAGTTCCGCCAAGTAGGCATCGCACTGAAGGTGCGCATCGGCAATTCCGGAGACATACCGCTTGCGCATCGCGATGGCACCCTGGAACTGGGACTCGCCCCGCGTAGTTTCGGCCAGACGCCAGATCCGCTGGCAACCGTCCTGCAGGACTATGGCGGCGGCGGAGGCGACTGGGGAGCGATGAACTGGCGGGATGCCCGCCTCGATGCCGCGCTGGACGCCTTGCGCTCGACCACGGACGCGTCGCGCACGGCGACGTTGCGCGCCGCGGTTGCGAGCATTCTGCAGGAACAGCTTCCGGTCATCCCCGTGCTGTGGTACCGGCAGAACGCCGCGGTGAGCGAGCGAGTCGAGGGCGTCTCCATCGATCCCCTCGAACGGTCCTACCGCCTGACGCGGATCGCGTGGCGCGCGGGCGTTTCGGCTCGTTCCGATCACGCATGAGTACGGGCAAGCGGATCATCCGGCTGCTCGGACAGCGTGCGCTGCAGGGCGTGCTCGTCGCGGTCTTCGTGGGCACGCTCAGCTTCTTCATGCTTCGAAGCCTGCCCGGCGATCTGGCCTATCGGGTCGCCGCCGCACGGTACGGCTACGACATGGTGAGCACGGCCGCGGCGGACGCCGTGCGTGCGGAGCTCGGTCTCGACCGTCCCTGGTGGTCGGCCCTGATGTCCTGGTGGACCGACCTCCTGTCGTTCGACCTGGGCACGTCTCTGGTGAGCGGCGAGCCGGTGACCCACGCCCTGGCGCACGAACTGGGTCATACCGTGATGCTGGCCCTGGTCGCGATCGCGCTCTCGGCACTCATCGCGCTGCCGATCGGCGTGCTCGCGGGCCTGCGTCCGAATGGCTGGCTCGACCGATCCGCCCTGGCGGTGTCGGTAGCACTGCGTGCCTTGCCACCCTTCCTTCTCGGTCTGCTGATCGTATTGCTGTTCTCGGTTCAGCTCGGCGCATTTCCCGCCGCTGGGCACGGAGAACACGGGAACCTGTTCCTGCCCGCGCTCACGCTCGCACTCGGCCTGGCGGCGGTTTCCTCTCGCGTCGTGCGAGATGCAATGGCCGATGTCGTCGCCTCGCCCTACTTCGCCTTCGCGCTCACCAAGGGGTTGAGTGAAGGTCGCGCCCTGCTGCGGCACGGGCTGCGCAACGTCGGCGTTCCGGCCGTCGCCTATCTCGGTGTCCAGACCGTTTTTCTCATCGAAGGGGTCGTCGTGGTGGAGACCCTGTTTGCCTGGCCGGGGATCGGGCATGCGCTCGTGCACGCGATCTTCGGCCGCGACGTGCCGATGCTGCAGGGTACCGTGCTGACGCTCGCACTCCTGTTCGTCGCGTTCAATGCCTTGATCGATCTTGCATGCCTGGCCATCGATCCCCGCCAGCGGAACGCACCATGAATCCTCCCGAGTCCGCCGCGCGCGCGCTGTCGCTGCCTGACTCGCGCCCTGATGGCGCTTCGACGACGCGGACTGCGCGCCTGGGGAAGGGGCGGCTCGCGGGACTGATCCTGCTCGCCGGGCTCGTCCTGCTCGCGGTGATCGGACCCTGGCTGGCGCAGTTCGATCCTTACCAGCAGAATTTGCAACGGGTGCTCGAGTCGCCCAGCCTCGAACACCCGCTGGGCACCGATCAGTTCGGTCGCGATGTATTCGCCAGGCTCTCGGCGGCGATGCGGCTGTCGCTTGGCCTGGCTGCGCTGAGCTCGCTCGCGGCGGCATTGACGGGCAGTGCACTCGGCCTGCTCGCCGCCTGGCGTGGCGGCTGGCTGGAGCGCGTCCTGGTAGCGCTGGCGGACATGATCCTCGCGCTTCCCGGACTGCTTCTGGTGCTGCTTCTCGCGGCCTTCGCCCCGGGAGAGTTCGCGCCGCTTTATCTTGGGCTTTCTCTCGCGCTCTGGGTCGAGTAC
>CAYLTE010000343.1:0-3948 GCA_964386195.1 uncultured Burkholderiales bacterium
GATCGAGATCCTGCTGCAGGTGATGGAGAACCAGCGCGACGACCTGGTGGTGATCGTGGCCGGCTACAAGGATCGCATGGACACGTTCTTCCGCAGCAATCCCGGCCTGTACTCGCGCATCGCCCACCACATCGATTTCCCGGACTACGACGCAGCGGAGCTTCTCTCCATCGCAGAGCTGATGCTGGAGGCCATGCAGTACCGGCTCAGCGCGCCGGCGCGCGCAGCCTTGTCCGAGTACATTTGCCTGCGGCGCCGGCGGCCGCATTTCGCCAACGCACGCTCGATGCGCAACGCGCTCGACCGTGCGCGGCTGCGCCAGGCGAGCCGGTTGATCGCAGCGCCCGGGCAGGTGGATCGGGAGCGGCTGATGACGATCGAGGAAGCGGACATTCGCGCGAGCCGGGTGTTCGCCGCGGACGAATCGGCAGGGTGAGCGCACGCGCACCCGCGCACGCGCTCAGGGTGACAGACCGGGAGGAGAAGCCGATGCACAACGGCCGCACCACACTGAACAAGTTCATCATCGAGGAGCAGCGCCGCGCCCCCGGCGCCACCGGCGATTTCAGCGCGCTGCTCAACGACCTCGTCACTGCCTGCAAGGTCATCGGCCAGGCCGCCGGCAAGGGCGCGCTGGGCAGCGCGGTCGGCAGCGCCGGCGCCCACAACGTGCACGGCGAGGCGCAGAAGAAGCTCGACGTGCTCGCCAACGAGATCATGCTGCGCTACTGCGAGTGGGACGGCCATCTGGCGGGCATGGTATCCGAGGAGATGGACGACGCGTATCCCGTCCCCGCGGCGTATCCACGCGGGAAGTACCTGCTGGTGTTCGATCCGCTGGACGGTTCGTCGAACATCGACGTCAACATCTCGGTCGGGACGATCTTCTCCATCCTGCGCTGCCCGGAAGGGGTGAGCGAGCCGACCGCCGCGGACTTCCTGCAGCCTGGTGTGCGCCAGGTGTGCGCCGGTTACGCCATCTACGGCACCTCCACGATGCTGGTGCTTACCTTCGGGCGCAACGTGAACGGGTTCACCCTCGACCGCGAGGCGGGAGAGTTCATCCTCACCCACCCCGACCTCCAGATTCCGGCGCAATCGCGCGAGTTCGCGGTGAACGCCTCCAACGAGCGGTTCTGGGAGCCGCCGGTGAAGCGATACGTGAGCGAATGCCTGGCGGGGCGCACCGGCCCGCGCGGCGCCGACTTCAACATGCGCTGGATCGCGTCGCTGGTGGCCGAGGTGCACCGCATCCTCATCCGCGGCGGACTGTTCATGTACCCGGGCGACACCAGAGATCCGTCCAAGCCCGGGCGGCTCCGGCTGCTCTACGAGGCGAACCCGATGGCGATGATCGTCGAGCGGGCAGGCGGCTGCGCGAGCACCGGGCGCGGGCGCATCCTCGAGATGCAGCCGACGCAACTGCACCAGCGCGTGCCGGTCATCCTGGGTTCACGAGCGGAGGTGGAGCGCATCGTTCGCTACCACCAGGAGCACGACGAGGGGATCGATCAGGACTTCCTGTCCCCGCTGTTCAGCACGCGTTCGCTGTTCATGCACAACTGAGGGCGTGGCGCCCGGCTTGCCGGCGGGCAATGACAACGACGAGGAGACCATGTCCGTCAAGCACCCGATCATCGCGATCACCGGATCGTCCGGCGCTGGCACCACCACGGTGAAGAGCACGTTCGAGCACATCTTCAGGCGCGAGAAGCTCGACGCCGCCATCGTCGAGGGGGATTCGTTCCATCGCTACGATCGCACACAGATGAAGAGCGCCATGCAGGAAGCGCGCGCGGCCGGAAACGAGCACTTCAGCCACTTCGGGCCCGAGGCGAACTTGTTCGAAGAACTCGAGGCGACGTTCCGCAGCTACGCGGAAAGCGGGACCGGCCGCGTCCGGCGCTACCTGCACGACCAGTCCGAATCGGAGCCGCACGCTCAGGCGCCCGGTACCTTCACGCCCTGGCAGCCACTGCCGGTGAACACCGACCTGCTGTTCTACGAGGGGCTGCACGGCGGCATCGTGACCGACACCGTGGACGTCGCCCGCCACGTCGACCTGCTGGTGGGGGTGGTGCCGATCATCAACCTGGAGTGGATCCAGAAACTGCATCGCGACAAGCGCACGCGTGGCTACTCCACGGAGGCGGTGGTGGACACCATCCTGCGCCGCATGCCCGACTACGTGAACTACATCGTCCCGCAGTTCGCCCGCACCCACATCAACTTCCAGCGCGTGCCCACGGTCGATACCTCCAATCCGTTCATAGCCCGGGACATCCCGTCGGCCGACGAGAGCTTCGTCGTAATCCGCTTCGCCAACCCGAAGGGCATCGACTTCCCCTACCTGCTCACCATGCTGCACGACTCGTTCATGTCCCGGCCCAACATCATCGTCGTGCCCGGGGGGAAGATGGGACTGGCCATGCAGCTGATCTTCACGCCGATGATCCTGCAGCTGATGGACCGCAAGAAGAAGGGTTCGCGCGAACCCCTGACGATGTAGCCGCCCTCACATCAGGCGCCGAATGGCGCCGAGCACCGGACACCGACCGAGGAGGAATAGATGGCCCTGATCTCCCTGCGACAGTTGCTCGACCACGCCGCCGAACACGGCTATGGCGTGCCGGCATTCAACGTCAACAACATGGAGCAGATCCAGGCGATCATGCAGGCGGCCGCCGAGACCGACAGCCCGGTGATCCTGCAGGCATCCGCCGGCGCACGCAAGTATGCCGGCGAGCCCTTCCTGCGCCATCTCGTGCTCGCCGCGGTGGAGATGTATCCCGAGATCCACATCGTGCTGCACCAGGATCACGGCGCAGAGCCCGCGGTGTGCCAGCAGTCGATCCGCTCCGGCTTCACCTCGGTGATGATGGACGGCTCGCTCATGCGCGACATGAAGACGCCCGCCTCCTACGCCTACAACGTCGCGGTCACCGCGAAAGTCGTGGAAATGGCGCACGCAGTGGGCGTGTCGGTGGAGGGCGAGCTGGGCTGCCTCGGATCGCTGGAGACTGGCCAGGCCGCGGAGGAGGACGGCTCCGGCGCAGCCGGCAGGCTTTCGCGCGAGATGCTGCTCACCGACCCCGATCAGGCAGCGGACTTCGTGCGCAAGACCGGTGTCGACGCGCTCGCCATCGCCATCGGCACGTCGCACGGCGCCTACAAGTTCTCGCGCAAGCCCAGCGGCGACATCCTCGCCATCGAACGGATCAGACAGATCCACGCGCGCATTCCCAACACGCACCTGGTGATGCATGGCTCCAGTTCCGTCCCGCAGGAATGGCTGGCGGTGATCCGCGAGTTCGGCGGGGAGATGAAGGAGACCTACGGCGTGCCGGTGGAGGAGATCCAGGAAGGGATCCGGCACGGCGTGCGCAAGGTCAACATCGACACCGATATCCGACTGGCGATGACCGGCGCGATGCGCAAGAGCATGGCCGAGCACCGCAGCGAGTTCGACCCGCGCGCATTCCTCAAGGCATCCGTGGCGGCTGCGCGCGCGATCTGCACGGCACGGTTCGAGGCCTTCGGCTGCGCCGGGCGTGCCAGCCGGATCAAGCCTGTCCCGCTGGAGACGATGGCGGCGCGCTACGCCGACGGCAGCCTGGGCGCGCCGGCCCAGCCGGCACCGCTGGCCGCCTGAGGCGGCGGGGCGCCGCCTCAGGCGGAACGATCGGGCGGGCGAAGCCACGTCGGGGACGCGATACAATTCAGGCAACTCCCCTGCCCCGCTGCCTGGATTCGAGCAATGAGCCATCCGCTCCTGACCACGATCGACTCGCCGGAGGCGCTGCGCGGACTCGATCGCGGCAAGCTCGGTCAACTCGCCGACGAGCTGCGCGCGTTCATCCTCGAGTCGGTCAGCAAGACCGGCGGCCACCTGTCGTCCAACCTCGGCACGGTGGAACTCACGATCGCCCTGCACTACGTGTTCAATAC
>CAYLTE010000344.1:0-3032 GCA_964386195.1 uncultured Burkholderiales bacterium
CTCGGCATCGCAGGGGGAGAACCGCGCCACCGAGATCTCCGAGATCTCCCGATCGCTCAAAGGTCTGGCGAAGGAACTGGGCTGTCCGGTTGTCGCGCTGTCGCAGCTCAACCGCAGCCTCGAGCAGCGGCCGAACAAGCGGCCGGTGATGTCGGATCTGCGTGAGTGCGTCACCGGCGATACGCTGGTGCTGCTGTCGGACGGAAGCCGCGTCCCCATCCGGGATCTCGTGGGAACGACCCCCGAGGTGTGGGCGATGGACGAAGAGCGCCGCATCGTCGCTGCCCGCAGCGACCGCGTCTGGTCGGTGGGCGTGCGTCCGGTGCTGCGGGTGTCGCTCGCCAGTGGCCGGGTGCTACGCGCGACGGGACGTCATCGCCTCTTTTCCGGCAGCGGCTGGCGGCGCGTTGACGAGTTGCGCGCCGGTGATCGCCTGGCCATTGCGCGCTCGTTCCCGGAGCGTGCGAACCCGGAGGTGTGGACGGAGCAGGCACTCGTCCTCCTCGGGCATCTGGTCGGCGACGGGAGTTACCCGGTGCACCAGCTGATGCGATACACGACCGCCTCGGAAGAGAATAGCCGCGCCGTGGCCGAAGCTGCCCGAAGCATGGGCGGGCAGGTGACACGGCACGAAGGACGCGGTGCCTGGCACCAGTTGGTCATTTCGGGCAATGGCAACCGTTGGCATCCGGCTGGCGTGGGAAAGTGGCTCAAGGATCTGGGCATCTTCGGGCAGCGCTCGCACGAGAAGCGGCTGCCACCGGTTGTGTTCCGCCTGTCCGGCGCGCAGATCGGCATCCTGTTGCGCCACCTTTGGGCAACCGATGGCTGCATCTTGCTGCGTGCCGAGGGCAAGCGCGGGGCGCCGCGGGTGTACTTCTCGACCTGCAGCCGAGGTCTCGCGGAAGACGTGGCCGCCTTGCTGCTCCGCCTGTCGATCGTCGCGCGCATTCGTGCGGTGGTGAGCGGCGACGCACGGCCGGTGTTCACTGTCGACGTGTCGGGCAGCGAACAACAGAAGATCTTTCTGGAGCGCGTCGGGGCCTTCGGACCGCGCGTCGCACCCGCGGAGCGCCTGCGGGTTCATCTGCAGACGACCTCAGTGAACACCAACGTGGACACCCTGCCGATCGAAGCTTTCGGTCAGGTGCGTGAGGCGATGCGCGCGCAGGGCATCTCACAGCGCGAGATGGCCTCCCTGCGAGGGACTTCGTACGGAGGGTCGTCGCACTTCCGCTTTGCGCCTTCGCGTGACACGCTTGCGAGCTACGGCCGCTTGCTGGGTGATGAGCGCCTGCAGCGCCTCGCAGAAGACGAACTGTTCTGGGACACCATCGTGGCCATCGAGCCGGACGGCGAGGAGGAAGTCTTCGATCTCACCGTGCCCGGCCCGGCTAGCTGGCTAGCCGACGGCATCGTCAGTCACAACTCGGGAGCCATTGAACAAGATGCAGATTTGATCCTGTTCATCTATCGCGACGAGGTGTACAACCCGGAGAGCCCGGACAAGGGCATCGCCGAGGTGATCATCGGCAAGCAGCGCAACGGTCCGATCGGGATGGTGCAGCTCGCCTTCCTCGGCGAATTCACGCGCTTCGAGAACCTCGCCAACCCGAACCGCTACTGACCCTTCGCGCGTTCAGGACGCCTTCGCCCACGGCCGCCAGGTGCCGGAATCTGCTGCCGTCCACAGGTCGAACAGGGCGGCGTTGAACACGTCGATCTCCTCCAGGTTGATGCTGTGGCCGCTGTTGGGGACCACCAGCAGCGCCGAGGTGCGGATGTTGCGCTTCATGAACAACCCGGGCTCGAGGCAGGGCGTATCGTCGTCGCCGGTGACGATCAGCGTCGGCACGTCGATGGTGCGCATCTGCGCTTCCATGTCGTAGATGGTCGGACGGCGCAGCTGGTAGCCACGCATGGTGAGCGCGGAGCCGATGTTCGAGTGCTCGGCGAACTGCTGCCGGAATTCCTCGAAGCCGCGTGGATCCTTCCACAGCAGCGGCTGCCTGGTCGGACCTCTAGCGTACTCGGCCGTGCCTGCCTCCATCCCGAGCTTCTCCATGCGATCGGCAAGATCGGCGGCGGTGGCGCGGAAAGCGTCGCGAGTCAGGGGATCCGAGCCGTGCCCCGCGCCGCAGATCGCGAGCGAGCGGGCGCGCTGCGGGAAGCGGATGCCGAAGTGCAGCGTCGCATAACCGCCCATGGACAGGCCGCAGACGTGGGCCTTGTCGATCTTCAGGTGGTCGAGCACGGCGATGGCGTCGTCCACAGCCTGCTTCTGGCCGTACGCATCCACGCCCTGCGGGACGTCCGAGGGCGGATAGCCGCGCGCGTTGTAGGTGATGCAGCGATAGCGGCGGCAGAAGGCGCGCACCTGCGGTTCCCAGCTGCGCAGGTCGCCGCCGAACTCGTGAATGAAGAGCACCGGCGTGCCCGAGCCGGTCTCCTCGTAGTACACCCTCGCTCCGCTGGCCTGCGCGTACGGCATCGCATCATCTCCCCGGTATCGATCGCCGATCGATGGTAGCCTAAGAAGGCGCTTCCGTTCCGCGCGGCGCTGTCTGCTCCGCGCAATCCTGATCACCCCGAGAGAACATGACCCGAACACTGCTTCGTGCCTGCGTCGTCCTGCTCAGCCTCACCGCCCTGCTTGCGCAGCCCGCAACGGCCCAGTCGCAGCGCCCATTGAGGATCGGCCTGGTGACCTTCCTGTCGGGCCCTGGCGCGGCCACGTTCGGCAAGCCCTCGCGTGCTGGCGCCGAGACGCTCGTTGCCGAGCTGAATGCGGGAAGTGCGCCCGCTCCGTACCAGGCTCGCGGTTTCGGCGGCGTGCCGTTGGAGCTGGTGGTGATCGACGAAGCGGGGTCGAGCACCAAGCAGGTGACGGAATACCGCAACCTGGTGCAAAAGCAGCAGGTGGATTTCGTCGTCGGTTACATCTCGAGCGCGAATTGCCTGGCGGTCGCGCCGGTCGCGGACGAACTGCGCAAGCTCACCATCTTCTTCGATTGCGGGTCTCCCCGACTGTT
>CAYLTE010000344.1:3042-3938 GCA_964386195.1 uncultured Burkholderiales bacterium
CTACACGCACGTGTTTCGCACGCGCGCGACGATGGTGATGGATGCGGTGGGCGCAGCGATGTATCTGCTCGAGACGCGCCCGGACGTGAAGCGCGTGGCAGGCATCAACCAGAATTACGCGTTCGGCCAGGACTCCTGGCGCGATTTCGAGAGCGCGCTGAAGGTGCTGAAGCCGGAGGTGAAGATCGTTGCCGAGCAGATGCCGCGCTTCGGGGCAGGGCAGTACGGCGCCGAGATCTCCGCGCTCGCACGCGCGCGCCCGCAGGTCATCCACAGCAGCTTCTGGGGCAGCGATCTGGACAGCTTCCTCGCCCAGGCGCGTCCGCGCGGCCTGCTGCGCAGCAGTCAGCTCGTACTCGTGACTGCCGAACCGCATCTCGATCACCTGGCCGGCATCCTGCCCGACGGTACGATTCTCGGTGCGCGCGGTCCTGTCGGCGTCTTCGCCCCCGACAACGCCCTCAGCCGCTGGTTCAAGGCGGCGTATCGCAAGCACGTGGGGGGCGGCGATCCGCCCTACGTGGCGTACAGCCCGGTGCTGGCGATCCTCGGACTCAAGGCGGCCTACGAGAAGGCGCAGGCGGCGCACGGCGGCGCACGGCCGACGCGGGACGAGATCATGGATGCGCTGCGTGGGTCGAGTTTCGAGACGCCGGCAGGGCGCGTCGACATGGCCCGCGCGAACGGCCACCAGGCGATACAGGGAACGGTGTACGGCATGACCAAGACCGTGAACGGGAAGATCACGATGGTCAACGTCCGGCACTATCCCGCCGAGGTGGTGCAGCCACCCGAAGGCATGACCAGCAGCGAATGGATCAAAGGCGGATTGAAATCAGCAAGAAGCAACAAGCAGTAAGGGGAACCTCTCGGAACCTCCGACCTTCCCAGCCCCC
>CAYLTE010000345.1:0-3922 GCA_964386195.1 uncultured Burkholderiales bacterium
CACCGATCATTCCGCCGAGCCTGCTGGTGATCGTAATCGGCTCGCTGGTCACGAACGTGTCAATCGCCGGGCTGCTGGTGGCGGGCGTCGTGCCGGGCATCATTCTGGCCGTGATCATGGCGATCTACATCTTCATCCGGGTGTCGCTGGACCCGTCACTGGCCCCGGCCCAGGAGCACGTGGTAGACCACTCCCTTGGCGACAGGGCGAAGGCCGTGCTGAGCATGCTGCCCTTCGGCATCGTGATTTTCTCTGTGATGGGGTTGATCCTGCTAGGCATTGCCACGCCGTCGGAAGCTGCCGCGGCAGGTGTGGTCGGGGCGGTACTGACCGCCTGCGTCTACCGGCGCTTTTCCCTCGCCATGTTGTGGGCCGCCTTGCGCTCGGGGGCCAGTATCAGCGCGATGATCCTGATGATCGTGGCCTGCTCGAAATTTTTCGGTCAGCTGCTCGCCTTCTTCGGCGCCACCACCGGACTCATCAACGCAATGGGGCACTTGAGCATCGATCCCTGGCTGATGCTGTTCATTCTCATGCTGGTGCCTCTGATTCTGTGCATGTTCATCGACCAGTTCGCCTTCCTGTTGCTGGCCATCCCGCTTTACGACCCGATCATCCGCACCTACGGTTTCGAACCGATGTGGTTCTGGACGCTGTTCCTGATCAATCTCACCATCGGCAGCCTGACTCCGCCGTTCGGCTATACGCTGTTCGCGCTCAAGGGGGCCGCGCCGCATGTGTCGATCTCAGAGGTCTACCGCAGTGCCTGGCCGGTGGTGGCGATCTTCATCGCGTCGCTCGTGTTGTTCGCGTTGGTTCCGGTGTTCATCACCTGGCTACCGGGCTTGCTGTGAGGGTTCGATCATGACCGGACTGATGCGGGCGGATCATCATGTGCGCTCGACGGCATTGCCGGGTTTGCGGCTGCGCTTGAGGGAACGGTGTCCGCAGGCTGGGGCGGGTGGGGCGGCTACGCCTCTGCTACTGGTGCATGGGGCTACGGTGCCTAGCGCGTTGTGGGACAACGCCGCGCCGGGCTGGTCGTGGATGGACATGCTGGCCCGGGACGGTCTGCATGTCTTTGCCGTGGATCTGCGCGGTTACGGCCGTTCGGGGCGCGGTGCGGTTGCGGGCCAGGCGACAGACGGCGGGCCGTACGCACGCGCCAGGGAGGTGCAGCAGGATGTGGCGGATGCGCTTGCCTTCATCCGCGAGCGCACCGGCGCCGGACAGGTCGATCTGCTCGGCGGTTCTTGGGGCTCGCTGATCTGCGGTATGTTCGCGGCAGGGGCCATGGCCGACCAGGTGCGGCGTCTGGTGCTGTACGCACCGCTCTACTGCGCGCCCGGCGAGGGTGAGGGGTGGCGCCGGGCCGCCGCCGACCCGGCAGATCCGGCGCGGATCGATCCCGCGCTGGCCGCCCACCGCCAGGTGTCCGAGGCCGCCTTCCGGGCGCGTTGGGACGAGGAGCTCCCCGCCGGCAACGCGCAGGCCTGGCGCCCCGAGGCGGTTTTCAGGGCTCTGTTCGATGAATGCCTGGCCGAGGATCCGGACTGTGTCGGCGTCGGCGCACCCGCGTTCCGGGCGCCGAACGGCACGCTTGCCGATCTGTTCGAGGTGTACTCGGGAAGGCCCCTGTACGACGCCGGAGCCATTCGCGCGCCGACCCTGCTGATCCGTGCCGACCACGACCGAACGTCGACGCGCGGGGACGTGCTCGGGCTATTCGATCGGATCGCTGCGCCGGTCAAACAGTATGTGGAGATCGGCGACGGAGGGCATTTCGTGATCGCAGAACGCCGAATGACCGGGGTTCACGCTGCCGTGACGGCCTTCTTGCAGCGCTAGGATTCGCTGCGCGCAGCCTTGAGGCGCCGCCACAGCGTCGTCCGGCTGATGCCCAGAGACTGCGCTGCACGCGTCAGGTTACCCTGATTGCGCTCGATCGCCGTCGCGAGTGTTTCGCTTTCTAGCGACGGAGCGACCGTCGTCGTCAGGATGTTCGGCGCCGCATCGCCGGTGTCTAGCAGGGTCGACTCCAGGTCAATGCTCGACCAGAGAGTCTGGTCGTCGCCGAACAGCAGGGCGGCGCGCTCCATGACATTACCCAGTTCGCGCACATTGCCCGGCCACGTGTGGCGGTTGAGCATCGGCATCAGCTGGTCGACCGTGCTGTTCGGATCGAGATGAAGACCGTCGCGCAGCAGGATGGACGAAAGGATGTGGATCGCGAGGTCGCGCAGATCTTCGCGCCGCTCGCGCAGCGCAGGGAGCCGGAGCTTCAAGATGTTGAGGCGGTAGTAGAGGTCTTCGCGAAAGTTGCCGCGGCGAATCTCTGCTGAAAGGTCGCGGTGGGTGGCGGCGATGACCCGCAGGTTGACCGGCGTGGGTTGCATGCTGCCCAGACGGACGACCTCGCGTTCCTGCAGGACGCGCAACAAGCGCGTTTGCAGGCTCAGGGGCATGTCGCCGATCTCGTCGAGGAAGAGTGTGCCCCGCTGCGCCTGTTCGATCAGGCCCGGTTTGCCTCCGCGCTTGGCCCCGGTGAAGGCGCCGTCCTCGTAGCCGAACAGCTCGCTCTCGAGCAGCGATTCGGGAAGCGAGGCGCAGTTGATGGCCACGAAGGGGCCGATGGCGCGCGCGCTCGCACTGTGGATACCCTGCGCGAAGAGCTCTTTGCCAGTCCCGCTTTCGCCAAGGATGAGCACGGTGGCGTCGGTCTGGGCATAGCGGTGGGCGAGGGCTATCTGGCTGCGCAGGACGTGGCTGCTGCCGATGATCTGGTCCAGTTGGTAGTGCGAACGGTGTTCCGAACGCTTGGTGTTGATGCGTAGCTGCCGGTCGGCGCCTTCGACGCTTACGGCGTCCTGGCACACCGCGACCGCGCCGACCAACTGGTTGGCGTCGTCGCGCATCGGGTAGAGGCTGGCGAGTACTGTGGTTGCGCCCTGCTGCACAACCTTGGTTTGCGGATCCGCGTCAGCCGCCAGCAGGGTCTTGAGATTGAGTGCCGGCGCGAGGGCGTCGATGTCCTGTCCCATCCAGTTGGTCAGCGGGGTTTCCAGCACCCGCGCCACTGCCGGATTGGCCGCCTGCACGACACCGGTGGAGTCGATCGCCACCACGCCTTGGGTGAGGTGGCGCAGGGTGGTGTTGATCCATACGCGCTTCTCGGTTTCGGCCCGGGTTGCACTCAGTGTGGCGAGTGCCTCGTCTATTGCCCGGGTGATGGCGACCGGCGAGGTGGACAGAATGCCGGTCAGCCCGAACTCACCGGCAATCTGGGTGACGATCGATGAGCCGATGATGACGCTGTAGCCCTGGCGCTCGAACCTCGCCAGCAGGGTGCGTGCGTCTTCCAGCGTCTTGTATGTGCCCTGGCTGATGTCTACGCCCCACAGGCTGCGGATGTAGTCGAGTTCGACCAGCGGTTGATCGTATTGTGCGACCGCGACACGCCCCAGCGTCTCGTGCGCCTTGTGGAGCGCGTACAGAATGTCGTGCCCGCTGAGTTGCATCAGCACCACGCCGGTCGACAGCTTGCGCTTCAGGAAGGCGCCGGTTGCGCCGGCACATATGAAGATGTCGGCACGGCCTTCCCGCTCCGCTTGCTCAGCGAAGGCCAGGATGTCGACGAAGCGGCAGTCGGCCACTTCGATGCGGGCCTGTCCGGCATAGGTCTCGACCACGTCCGAGACCTGCACTGCCAGCGGGCTGGGCGGGTTGATTGCGGGGGCGGTCGCAGCAGCGATTGAACGCGCCTCGCCTTCCTACCTGCCCCTCGCCTCGCAGGCCAGTAAGGCCGCGGTAGCCGGGCCGGGCCGGGGTCTGCCGCCTGGACCATATTATCAGCCGAAACGGTAACGGCTTCTAGGCGGATCAGCCAGGCAGGCGCTATACTCACAAAAAACGCCGCGCGGCC
>CAYLTE010000346.1:0-3917 GCA_964386195.1 uncultured Burkholderiales bacterium
GCGTCGCGAGCAGGTAGGGAACCTGCAGCACGCGCGCACGCTTCGCAAAGCTCTTGCGGATACGCTTCTTTTCGGTGAATGAAAAGGGCATGATCACCTCAGCTGTGAAAAACAGGGGGTCGGGACGGCTCGAAGCTGGAAATCGAAGGACTCCCTGCGGTCGGCGGCAGGCCGGCCGCGCGATGCGGAAGCGCTTCGATGTTCAGCCTCCTTAAACGGCAAAAGGCCGGGGGTTTCCCCCCAGCCTGGAACGTCGCCTGAACAGCGCTTACTTGATTTCGGCCTTGGCGCCGGCTTCAACGAGCTGCTTGACGATATCGTCGGCATCCTTCTTCGGAATGGCTTCCTTCACGGGCTTCGGCGCGCCATCCACCAGATCCTTGGCCTCCTTCAGGCCCAGGCCGGTGATCGCGCGTACGACCTTGATCACGTTGACCTTGTTGTCGCCGGCGGCGGTCAACATCACGGTGAACTCGGTCTGTTCCTCGGCAGCAGGAGCGGCTGCAGCGGCCCCGCCCGGGGCGGCCACGGCAACGGTCGCGGCGGCGGCGGAAACGCCGAACTTCTCCTCCATGTCCTTGATCATCTGTGACAACTCCAGGACGCTCATGTTCGCGATCGCGTCCAGGATTTCTGCTTTCGTAAGTGCCATTTCTCGATTTCTCCGATAACTTCCGCGCGAAAGCGGCGATTGCCTCTTCGCTCTGGGTTAAGCCGTCGCCTTTTCCTTCGCTTCCTGAACCGCCGCGAGCGTCCGCACGAACTTGCCCGGAACTTCGTTGAGCGTCTGCGCGAACTTCGCGATCGGGGCCTGCATTGTTCCCATGAGGGTGGCAAGCAGTTCCTCGCGGCTTGGCATGCTGGCCAGGACGCCGACCTCCTTGGAGGTCATTACCTGGTTGGGCAGCGCACCGGCCGTGATGACCAGCTTGTCGTTGCTCTTGGCGAACTCCTGCAGCACCTTGGCCACTGCGACCGGGTCGGCCGAAATGCCGTACACCAGCGGGCCGCGCATGTGCTCGGCCAGCCCGGCGAACGGTGTCTCGGTCACGGCACGCCGCGCCAAGGTGTTCTTCAGTACTCGAAGGTAGACGCCTGACTGCCGTGCCTTCGTACGGAGGCGGGTGATC
This sequence comes from uncultured Burkholderiales bacterium, assembly GCA_964386195.1. Lineage (GTDB taxonomy): Bacteria > Pseudomonadota > Gammaproteobacteria > Burkholderiales > SHXO01 > SHXO01. The sequence goes on from CAYLTE010000346.1 coordinate 1,131, forward strand.
TCACCCACCTCCAGGCTGCGGTACTCAGCGAGCACCATCGCCCCGGCGCCCGCAACCTTCGCGTTCACCTCGGCTACCAGTGCCCTTTTCTCGTCCAGATTGAGACCCAAGGTCCAATACCTCCTGAAAATGAGGGGCCGTTGCCAACCCCCCGGTGTCAGATGCAGCGACCTTCGATCAGGCAAACCACCGTGCGCACCGGCCGGATTCCGGAGAAACCGTCCGACACTCCACGATCAGTCCTGTCTTGGGGACCGCCATCTGCGTTGGGCGATGTCGACTCGCGCCGGCATCCGATTAAGCTTCCTCGGCGGTCGAGCCATGATGCCGGCCCTACCCGCTTCGAAAACCCCAACGGTCTTTGACAACCCGGGACCTCCCCGCAAGGAAGTCCCGGCCCAAAGCATTTACTGCGGCTGCGCCACCATGCTCGATTGGTCGACGCGCACGCCCGCTCCCATCGTGCTCGAGAGCGAAATCTTCCTGAGATACTGCCCTTTCGAACTGGCCGGCTTGGCCTTGTTGAGCGCGTCGAGCAGCGCCATGAGGTTGTCCCGCAGGGCATCTTCGGTGAACGAGGCACGGCCGATCGTGCACTGCACGATGCCGCCTTTGTCAGTGCGGAACTGCACCTGACCGGCCTTGGCATTCTTGACTGCACTCGCCACGTCGGCAGTGACGGTGCCGACTTTCGGGTTGGGCATGAGGCCGCGAGGGCCGAGAATCTGGCCGAGCTGACCCACCACGCGCATTGCGTCTGGGGTCGCGATGGCCACGTCGAAGTCGATCTTGCCTTCCTTGACCTGGGCGGCGAGGTCGTCGAAGCCGACGATGTCCGCGCCTGCGGCGCGCGCCGCTTCGGCCGGCTGCCCCTGGGTGAACACTGCGACACGCACCGACTTACCCGTACCCTGCGGAAGAACCAGCGAGCCGCGCACCTGCTGGTCGGATTTCTTGGCGTCGACCCCCAGGTTCACGGCGACGTCGATCGACTCGTTGAACTTGGCGCTCGCTCCATCCTTCACCATCTTGATGGCGTCCGCCAGGGCATAGGTCTTGGTGGTGTCGACCTTGGCACGCAAGGCCTTCATTCGCTTCGAAAGCTGGGCCATGTCAGATTCCCTCCACTTCGACGCCCATGCTGCGGGCGCTTCCGGCGACCGTGCGCACGGCTGCTTCGAGGTCTGCGGCAGTCAGGTCCGGGCTCTTGGTCTTGGCGATCTGCTCGGCCTGCGCGCGGGTCAGCTTGCCGACCTTGTCCAAGTGCGGCTTGGGGCTGCCCTTCTGCAAACCCAGCGCCTTCATGATGAGGACCGTCGTGGGCGGGGTCTTCATGACGAAGGTGAAGCTCTTGTCCTGATAGGCGGTGATCACCACCGGAATGGGCAATCCCGGCTCGACGCCCTGTGTCTGGGCATTGAACGCCTTGCAGAACTCCATGATGTTCAGGCCGCGCTGACCCAGAGCCGGCCCGATGGGCGGGCTGGGGTTGGCCTTGCCGGCCGGCACCTGCAGCTTGATGAATCCAACGATCTTCTTGGCCACTTGGCTCTCCTGATTTGGGTGCTAGCGGATGTCCCAAGACACCCTCCCCGGTACACATCCGTGATTCGTTGCTGGTGATTCGCGACTCGATCACCGCGCGGCGGTACGAGTCACCAGTCACCGGTCACGAGTCACGGCCGTTAAGCTTTCTCCACCTGCGAGAAGTCCAGTTCCACCGGCGTTGCCCGACCGAAGATGGAGACCGAAACCCGCAGCTTGTTCTTGTCGTAGTTGACTTCTTCGACAGTGCCATGGAAATCGGTGAACGGGCCCTCGCGCACCCGCACACCTTCTCCAGCCTCGAACAGGATCTTGGGCTTGGGCTTTTCAACCCCCTCCTGGATCTGCTGCAGAATGGCCTGCACTTCGCGCTCGCTGATGGGAGTCGGCCGCATCGCCGACCCGCCTACGAAGCCGGTAACTTTGGGCGTGTTCTTGACCAGGTGCCAGCTGTCGTCGGTCATGTCCATCTCGACGAGAACGTAGCCAGGGAAGAACTTGCGCTCGCTGATGTTCTTCTGGCCGCTCCTCATCTCGACGACTTCCTCGACGGGGACGAGGATCTGCCCGAAGCTCTCCTGCATGCCCGCGCGTTCGATGCGCTCCTTGAGGTTGCGCGCAACGCTCTTCTCGAAGCCCGAGTAGGCGTGCACGACGTACCAACGCTTGGACATCACGCCCCTCCCGTCCCGATCATCAGTTCGACCGCCCATGCGAGCAGAGCATCCACGATCCAGAGGAAGATGGCCATCACGATCACGAAGGCGACCACGACACCGGTCGACTGCATCGTCTCCTTGCGCGAGGGCCAGGCGACCTTCTTGGTCTCGGCGATCGCTTCCTGCACATAGACATAGAAGCGCTTGCCTTGCTCGGTCGTCCAGCCCACGGCGAGCGCCACCACGACACTGCCGAGAATGACGCCAATCCTGGCGATCATCGGGCTGGTGCCGAGGTAATAGAACCCCCAGAAGCCGGCAATCACGATGACGGCGGCGACGACAAGCTTGATCTTGTCCAGCATGTTTGCGGCGTGCAGCGCGCGGGCGCGAAGTTAGCAGGAATGAAGCAGGGCAGGCCAAGAGGGTCTCGAACCCCCAACCTTCGGTTTTGGAGACCGACGCTCTACCAATTGAGCTATTGGCCTGTGATCCTCGTTTACTCGTAATGATCGCGACTGGACGTCTGTTACTCCAGCACTTTGGCGACGACGCCGGCGCCCACGGTTCGGCCACCCTCGCG
>CAYLTE010000347.1:0-3887 GCA_964386195.1 uncultured Burkholderiales bacterium
CCCCAGCCAAAGCCTCTGGCCTACGGTCAACCCCATGCTCTCCCCCAGGAAGCGCGGTCTGTTCGCGCATCGCTACTCTAGTCCGACCGGCTCCCCAGGGCTACTGCCGCTGACGAACGACATGCATCCGCGCAACACCTGCCGGCGCACGATTGCGCATGGGCTCTGCGCTATGCTGGCACACATAGAGAGGAGGAGAGACCATGAAAACGATTCTGATCACGGGCGCAGCGGGGGACATCGGCACGCACATGCGCCGCGAACTGGCCGGCGTGTACAAATTGCGCCTCTCCGATATCCGGGCGATCCAGAATTCGTCCGCCGGCGAATCGTTCGAGCCCGGAGACATCGCCGACATGGACGACGCGCTGCGCATCACGCGCGGCGTCGACGCGATCGTGCACCTGGGCGGCGTGTCAGCCGAGGCTGAGTGGGAGCCGATCCTGCGCGCCAACATCGTGGGCTGCTACAACATCTTCGAGGCGGCCCGGGCCAACGGTGTCAAGCGCATCCTGTTCGCCACCAGCAACCACGCGGTCGGGTTCTACCGGCGCGACGAGATCATCGACCATCGCGTCTACCCGCGGCCGGACAGCCGCTACGGACTGTCGAAAGTGTTCGGGGAGCAGGTGGGCAGTTTGTACGCGGACAAGTACGGCCTCGAGGTGTTCTGCATGCGCATCGGCAACGTGAATGCCGTCCCGGTGGACAAGCGGCGCCTGAGCATCTGGATCTCGCCGCGCGACCTCGCGCAGCTCATCCGCATCGGCGTGGACCATCCCGACATCCGCTTCGAAATCGTCTACGGCGTGTCGAACAACACGCGCTCGTGGTACGACAACTCGAACGCGGCCCGTCTGGGCTACCAGCCGCAGGATGACAGCGAGCCGTTCGCGGCAGAGATCCTGGCGAAGCATCGCGACGACGCGAACGCCGCGACCGAGACGTACCAGGGCGGCACGTTCGTGGCGCTGGAGAGCGGGGGAAATCCGAACGCCTCGCCGGCGTCACGTTGAACGCCCCTGTAAAGCGAAGATCCTCGGCATTCGCCTCGGGATGACACTGCTCGGCGCCTTCGGTACCTCGGTGTCATTCCGAACGCGGTGAGCAATCCTCTGTGGCGCCCCCCTTCCGGTGTCATTCCGAACGCAGTGAGCAATCCTCTGTGGCGCCCCCCCTTCCGGTGTCATTCCGAACGCAGTGAGGAATCCTCGCCGTGGACGCTGCAAAGCGAGGATCCCTCGGCATTCGCCTCGGGATGACACCGTTGGAGGATGACGCGGTTGGAGGATGACGCGGTTGGAGGATGACGCGGTTGGAGGATGACGCCGTTGGAGGATGCCACCTTCGGAGGTGGCCACCTTTGGAAGATGCCACCTTTGGAGGATGCCACCGCTGGAGGATGAAACTTCGGCTACGGACGATCAGCGCCTTACCCCAGCTCAGCGCGAAACGCCCTCAGGTAGTCCAGCCCTCGGATCGCGCGACTGCCGTACCACGAGGTCATCGCCCCGTCGATCAGCGCCACGCGGGTGCGGCTGCCCTCGGGCATCATGTCGAGGATCTCCACGCAGTGGCGCTCGCTGAAACTGTAGGGCTCGCTGGAGAGGAGAACGAAATTCACGTTGGCGAGCACCTCGCGCGTCAAATCGACCGACGGGTAGCGCGCGTTGGTGGCCGGCGCCCACGTGTCCCACCCGACGGCGGCGAGCATGCGCGAGATGTAGGTGTCCTCGGACACCGTCATCCAGGGCGACTTCCAGATCATGTACAGCACGCGCTGACGCGGCCACGCCTGCGTGGCGTCCTTCACGGCGTCCCACGCCTGTGCAAATCGCGTGCACAGCGCCTCGGCCTGCGGCTGCCGGTTGAAGATGCCGCCAAGCAGCCGATACAGCGCGAGATTGTCTGCCGGGCCGCGCGGGTGTGTGACGATCACGTGCGGCACCGTGCGCGCCAGTTCCTCCACCACGGGCCGCGGATTCTCGTCGACGTTGACGATCAGGTGCGAGGGCGCGATGCGCCGGATCTTCGTGACGTCGATGGTCTTGGTGCCGCCGACCTTGGCGACCTTCTTCACCTTGTCGCGCGGCTCGGTGCAGAAGCCGGTGCGCCCTACGACGTTGCCCGCGAGGTCCAGGTCGAACAGCAGTTCGGTGATGCTGGGAACCAGCGAGACGATGCGCGCATCGGCCGCCGCCACGCCGTGGCGCGTCCCCATTGCATCGACGAGCGTGCGGTCTCCGATCTCGGTGTCCGGCATGAGGCTGCCTGCGTGGTCGAAGTCAGGACTATTGCGACATTGTAGCCACACGGGACGCCCGGGGCGTCCGTTTACGGCACGGGGAAACTTCGCAATAATTCTGCGTTCGTGCGCCTTACCGGGCGCCCCGATTGCCGCCACAAGCGGCCCAACGTCCACCACCCAGAGTCCAAACATGACCGATCTCAGCGTGCAGTCCGCCACCACCGGCACCCGCCCCACGGGCGGGGTGCGTTTCGTCACCGCCGCCAGCCTGTTCGACGGCCACGATGCCTCGATCAACATCATGCGGCGCATGCTGCAGGCGAGCGGCGCGGAGGTCATCCACCTCGGGCACAACCGGTCGGTCGACGAGGTCGTCACGGCAGCCCTGCAGGAGGACGCGCACGGAATCGCGGTCAGTTCCTACCAGGGCGGGCACGTCGAGTTCTTCAAGTACATGATCGACCTGCTGCGTCAGCGCGGCGGCGCGAACATCAAGGTCTTCGGCGGCGGCGGCGGGGTCATCGTCCCGGCCGAGATCCGCGAGCTTCAGGCCTACGGGGTGACGCGGATCTATTCCCCGGAAGACGGCGCGAAGATGGGCCTGCAGGGGATGATCGACGACATGGTCCAGCGTTCGCGCGCGGATCTGTGCGCCGACCTGCTGGGCGGACTGGAAGCCCTGCGTGCGGGCGACCGGCGCGCACTGGCCCGCACCATCACTGCGCTGGAAGCGGGCGCGCTGCCCGAGGCGCAGCACAAGCAGCTGATGGCCGCAGCGGCGGAGCTCGGCAACATCCCCGTCCTGGGCATCACCGGCACCGGGGGATCGGGGAAATCCTCACTCACCGACGAACTGATCCGCCGCATCCGGCTGGACCAGGGCGATCGGCTGAAGATCGCGGTCATCGCGGTGGATCCGTCGCGGCGCAAGACCGGCGGCGCCCTGCTCGGCGACCGCATCCGCATGAACGCCATCAACGGCGAGAACATCTACATGCGTTCGCTCGCCACGCGCGCGGCCGGCAGCGAGATCTCCGCGACGCTGCCCGACGCGGTGGCGGCGTGCAAGGTCGCGGGCTTCGACCTGATCGTGGTCGAGACCTCGGGAATCGGACAGGGCGACGCGGCCATCGTCCCGCACGTCGACTTCTCCTTGTACGTGATGACGCCCGAGTACGGCGCCGCGAGCCAGCTCGAGAAGATCGACATGCTCGACTTCGCCGACTTCGTGGCGATCAACAAGTTCGACCGCCGCGGTGCCGAGGATGCGCTGCGCGACGTCTCCAAGCAGTACCAGCGCAACCGCCAGCTGTTCTCCACGCCGCCGGATCGCATGCCGGTGTTCGGCACCATCGCCGCGCGCTTCAACGACGACGGCGTGACCGCGCTGTACCAGGCCATCGCCGCCAAACTCAAGGACAAGGGGCTGTCGCTGCAGCCCGGGACGCTGCCCGCGGTGAACGTGCGCGCACCCTCCAAGGTCAAGGCGATCGTGCCGCCGCAGCGCGCGCGCTACCTCGCCGAGATCGCCGAGGGCGTGCGCACCTACAAGCAGCACGCGCTCACGCAATCGCGCGTGGCCCGCGAGCGCCAGCAGCTCGCCGAGACGAAGCGCATGCTCGGCGAATGCGACGAGAAG
>CAYLTE010000348.1:0-3848 GCA_964386195.1 uncultured Burkholderiales bacterium
GGGACTGCCATACGTGATCTCGGGCCTGGTGGCGGCCGGCGGCATGGCGGCGTCGAGGTCCAGCGCGTACGGCCTGCTTCTCGCGATCGCGAACGCGCTCTCGCACGATCTGTACTACAAGATGATCGACCCGAAGGCCGACGTGAAGCGCCGTCTGATCGTCGCGCGCGTGCTGCTCATCGTGATCGGTGCGGCCGGCGCACTGGTGGCGAGCATGCGCCTCACCGGCATTCTCGGCGCGGTCGCCTGGGCGTTCTGCTTCGCGATGTCGGGGCTGTTCTTCCCGCTGGTGCTCGGCGTGTGGTGGAAGCGGGCCACGGCGGCCGGCGCCATCGCCGGCCTGCTCGGCGGCCTCGCGGCGGGCTCGTGGTACCTGTACATGGTCTACGCGGGCGGCATGACGCCGTGGTGGGGCATGGACCACCTGCGCTTCGGCATGGTCGGCGCGACGGTCAGCCTCGTGCTGATGGTCGTGGTGTCGCTGCTCACGCCCGCGCCCGACAAGGCGACGCAGGACATGGTCGACGAAGTGCGCATTCCGAAGGGTCAGACGATCCTAGGCTCAACGCACTAGCGAGGCCCTTGGCAAGAGAACCGGGGCGACGGTGTCGCCCCGGTTTTTTTTCGCCCGTACAATCCCTGCATGGCAGATCCATTTCCCCTCTGGGCCGTCGTCCTCGACTACCTGCTCGGGGTGGTCATGTGGACGCTGATCGGCCGCTCGGCCATGCGCATCTTCCTTCCCGAGAACAGCTCGTTCTTCTTCATGCGCTTCTTCGTGCGCGCGACGGATCCGCTCCTCAAGCTCTTCGCGCCCATCACGCCGGCCTTCCTCATCCAGCCCTTGATCCCGCTGTACGTCGCCTGGTTCTTCTTCATGATCCGCTTCTACCTGATGCCCTGGCTGCTCGGCTACACCGTGATGGGCATGCTCTCGTTTCCGCTCGAGGGCGAGGTGGCGCGCAGCATCACCCGGCTGATGACGCGGCTGGGCTTCTGACGCGCGGCAGACCTACGCATGAGTGAAGCGCGCCCGCCGTCCAACCTGACGGCGCTCGCCGCGCTGCCGGTCGCGGTGCTGGACCTCGAGACGACCGGACTCGACGTGCGGCGCGACCGCATCGTGCAGGTGGCGGTCCTCGGCATGCTGGGCTCGCGCCTCATCAGCGAGCTTCGACTCGACCAGCTGATCAACCCGGGAGTTCCGATTCCCCCGCAGGCGAGCGCCATTCATCACCTCGAAGACCGGCATGTCACGGGGGCGCCTGCGTTCGCCGATTTCGCGAGCACCCTCAAGGAAGCGCTCGCAGGCCGCGTGGTCGTCGGACACCACACGGCATTCGATCTGGCCGTATTGCGGCATGAAGCCGCGCGCGCCGGTGTCGCATGGCACGAGCCGCCCTCGCTCGACGTCGCGCTGCTGCTCGGGGCGCTCGAGCCCACGCTGCCCGATCTGAGCCTGGAGGGGGTCACGCGCTGGCTCGGTGTGGCGATCGAGCACCGCCACAGTGCCCTGGGAGACGCCCAGGCTACGGCTGCGGCGTTTGCCGCACTGCTGCCTCGCCTCAGGGATGCGGAAATTCGAACCTTGGGCGAGGCGCATTCCCTCTCGGCGCGCCGCAATGACCTGATCCTGAGGCAAGCGCACTCGGGTTGGCATGCGGTTCCGGGGGAAGCGCTGGCGCCCCCGCCGATGCCGGCTGCCCCACGCATCGACAGCTATGTCTTCGAGCGCTCGCTGGCGGACGTGATGAGCGCACCCGCGGTGACCGTCAGGCGCGACCTGTCGCTGCGCGAGGCAGCGCAGCTCATGGTGCACCGGCGGATCGGCGCGCTGGTGGTCGGGTCGCCCGGGGGCGCCGCCGAAGGGATTCTGACGGAACGCGACCTGCTGCGCGTCGTCGCCGGGAACGGCGCGGATCTGGACACGACCACCGTTGAACAGGCCATGTCCTCGCCCGTCGAGTGCATGCGCGGCGAGGAGATGCTGTATCGCGCGCTTGGGCGAATGGATCGTCGGGGGATCCGCCACCTTTGTGTGGTGGACGATGCGGGACGCCCCGAGGGCATGCTGTCCCAGCGCGACATGCTGCAGTACCGCGCGCGATCCGCGCTCGAGATCGGCGACGCCGTCGCCAGCGCCCCCGACGCGGTCGGGCTTGCAGCTGCGTTCGGTCGGGTGCCCGCCACGGCGGGACGACTGGCCACCGAAGGCGTCGGCGGCGTCGAGGTCGCGCGGGTCATCTCCAGCGAGCTGCGGGCCGTGACGGCGCGCGCCGCCGAGCTCGCGCTGGCAAAGGTCGAACAGCGGCACGGCAAGCCGCGCGGGCGCTGGTGCGTCATGGTGCTGGGCTCGGGGGGGCGCGGAGAAAGCCTGCTCGCCGCAGATCAGGACAATGCGCTGATTCACGATGGCGCGGAAGGCGACGAGGCCCCCTACGCAGCCCTCGGTGCGGCGCTCGCCGAGATCCTCGACGAATCGGGCATTCCGCGCTGCAAGGGCGGGGTGATGGCGGCCAATGCGGCCTGGCGCGGCACGCCGGAGGGATGGAACGGCCGCGTCGGCACCTGGCTCGAGCGCGCGCGCCCTGAAGACCTGCTGAACGTGGACATCTTCTTCGATCTTGTGCCGGTCGCTGGGGACAAGGAACTCGCGTCGCGGCTGCACGCGATGGCCGTCGAGGCCGCTTCCAGGACGCCGCCGTTTCTTGCGCTGCTCGCCGCGACCGTCACCAACCTGCTGCCGCTGGTGGGTCATTTCGGCCGCCTGTTCACGAAGAACGGTCGCGTGGATCTCAAGCGCACTGCGCTGCTGCCGGCGGTCTGCGTGGCGCGCGCGCTCGCCCTGCGCGTCGGCTCGACCGAGCTTTCGACGCCGGGGCGCTTGCGCGACGCCGAGGCCTCCGGCCGGCTGTCGCAGGATGACGCCGCGGTGCTCATCGAGCTGCATGCTCAGGCGATGAGCCTGGTGCTCGCGCAGCAGCTGATAGACCTGGAGGAGGGCGTGAGGCCGTCGACGCGCGTCGCGCTGAAGGGACTTCGGCGGAGCGAAGCGACGGAACTGGCGCAACGGCTGCGGCGCCTGGAGGACATCGTGCAGGCGCTCGGTAGCGCGATGTCCCGTTGAGTCCGGCATCGCGCGGGCGGGCCGGTAGGGCGGGTTAGAATAGCCGCGTCGCGGAGAGATGGCCGAGCGGCTTAAGGCGCACGCTTGGAAAGCGTGTATACGTTAACAGCGTATCGAGGGTTCGAATCCCTCTCTCTCCGCCAGTGATCAACGGCGGGCCTCCCCGCATTGCAGCCCGGTGAACCTGGTCAGGTCCGGAAGGAAGCAGCCACAGCTGGATCCTGCAAGTGCCGGGGGCAAGGCTCGCCACCAATTTGGCATTGGACGGAACGCAGCAATGAGCTACCAGGTGCTGGCCCGCAAGTGGCGGCCACGCTCGTTCGACACGCTGGTGGGCCAGGAGCACGTGGTGCAGGCCCTGCGCCACGCGCTCGAGCAGCAGCGCCTGCACCACGCCTACCTGTTCACCGGCACGCGCGGCGTCGGCAAGACGACGCTGGCGCGCATCCTGGCGAAGTGCCTGAACTGCGAGACGGGCATCACCGCGACCCCGTGCGGCCGCTGCAGCGCCTGCCTGGAGATCGACGGCGGCCGCTTCGTCGACCTGCTGGAAGTGGACGCGGCGACGAATACGCGCGTGGACGAGATGCGCCAGCTGCTCGACACGGCCCAGTACGCGCCGACGCGCGGCCGCTTCAAGGTCTACGTGATCGACGAAGTGCACATGCTGTCGAATTCGGCGTTCAACGCCATGTTGAAGACTCTGGAAGAGCCGCCCGAG
>CAYLTE010000349.1:0-3820 GCA_964386195.1 uncultured Burkholderiales bacterium
CACATCGGGCGCCGGCGCATGATCGCCGCCACCTACGCGCTGTCGGGCATCACGCTGCTGCTCACTGCCTACGGGTTCGTGCAGGGCTGGCTCGACGCTACCACACAGACGCTGGCCTGGTCGGTGGTGTTCTTCCTGGCGTCGGCCGCAGCCAGTTCGGCCTACCTGACGGTGAGCGAGATCTTTCCCCTGGAGATGCGCGGGCTCGCCATCGCGGTGTTCTACGCCGTGGGCACGGGCATCGGCGGCTTCCTCGCGCCCGCGCTGTTCGGCGTGCTGATCGAAACCGAGAGCCGCGTGGCCGTCGCCGGCGGTTACGTAGTGGGGGCCACCCTCGTCCTGATCGCAGCCGCCGTGGCGATCAAGCTCGGCGTCGATGCCGAGCGGCGATCGTTGGAGAGCATCGCAGAACCGCTCACCGGATCGCGCTTCTACGACCGGCTTCCCTGAGGTCGGCCGAGCCGCAGCGTCGATCACTGCCGCACTAGCGCATCGCCTGCGCAATCAGCTCGTAGGAGCGGTGACGGGGCTCGGGGTCGTAGGTCCAGGTGACGATCACCAGCTCGTCGAGATCGAGTCGCGCGGCAAGCTCCCGCAGCCGAGCACCGACCTGCTCGCCGGTGCCGACGAAGGCCTTGCTGCGCACGCGCTCGATCACCGCGCGTTCCGCGTCCGTGTACGGATACGTCTCGGCGTATTCGGGCGGCACCAGCTGTTCGCGCACGCCCTTCTCGAATCCGACACGCCAGTATTCGCGCGTCTTCAGCTGGTGGCGCGCCTCCGCCTCAGAGTCGGCTGCGAGCGCCCAGACGCAGATCGTGGCCTGGGGTTTGGGACACGCCTCGCTGGGGCGGAAGTTGCGGCGGTACAGATCGAGCGCGGCTTCGGTGCCGTGGCCGTCGGTGAAGAAGTAGGCATAGGCGTACGGCAGGCCGAAGTAGGCCGCGAGCTGCGCACCGTAGTCGGAACTGCCGAGAATCCACATCTCGGGGCCGGTGGGACCGGTGGGGTGCGCCTTGATCGTGCGGAACGGATGGTCCGCGGGCAGCGGCAGGTCGTTCACCCACGCGTGCAGGTCGCGCACCTGAGCCGGGAAATCCTCCGCCGCATTCGAGTACGGATTGAGCGCCATGGCGGTCAGCCGATCGGTACCGGGCGCCCGCCCCAGCCCGAGATCGATGCGCCCGGGCGCGATCGCTTCGAGGATGCGGAACTGCTCGGCCACCTTCAGCGCCGAGTAATGCGGCAGCATCACGCCGGCGCTGCCCACGCGGATGCGCTGCGTGGTCGCGGCGATGGCGGCCATCAGCACTTCGGGCGCCGTGCCGACGATGCTGTCGCTGGCATGGTGCTCGGACACCCAGTAACGGTGATAGCCCAGTTGCTCGCAGTGCCTGGCGAGCTCGAGGGTTTCGCGGATCGCCACGTCCTGCGTCTTGCCGCGCGCGGACGTGGACTGATCGAGGACGGATAGTTTCATGCGTGTGCTCTGTGACGGTCGGACAGCTTACCGCAAGCGGACGGATCGGTACGCTACACGCCTATAATGAAGCTCCTTCAGCTCGCAGGGAACGACCGTGAAGATCGATCTGAGCGGCAGGCGCGTGGTGGTGTGCGGCGGCAGCCGCGGCATCGGCAGATCGATCGCGCTCGCGTTCGCGTGCGCGGGCGCCGATGTATCCACGTGCGCGCGCGGCGCGCCGGCGCTCGAAGCCGTACATCGCGAGTTGGAGACAACGGGCCGCAAGGTGCACACGTCCACGTGCGACCTCGCGAGCAGGATCGACATGGAGCGCTACGTGGACGAAGCAGCGGGCGCGCTCGGCGGACTCGACGTGCTGGTCCACAACGCATCGGGCTTCGGGATGGGCAACGACGAGGCGGCGTGGCAGGCAGGGCTGGACGTCGACGTCATGGCCACGGTGCGCGCGTCGGCGGCGGCCGAGCGGCATCTGGTCGCATCGGGTGCCGGCGCGATCGTGAACGTGTCGTCGATCTCGGGCTTTCGAGCGTCCGCGCGCACCCCTGCATACGCGGCGGTCAAGGCCGCCGTCATCCAGTACACGACTTCGCAGGCGGCACTGCTCGCGCGCAAGGGGGTGCGCGTCAATTGCGTGGCGCCAGGGTCGATCGAGTTCGCCGGCGGGCTGTGGGATCAGCGCAGGACCAGCGCCCCGGATCTGTACAACGCCGTCCTGCGCAGCATTCCGTTCGGACGGATGGGGCAGCCCGAGGAGGTCGCGAGCCTGGTGGTGTTCCTGGCCTCCCCGCTGGCGAGCTGGATTACCGGTCAGGCGATATGCGTCGACGGCGGACAACTGCTGGGCGCATGACGCGATGGACAGCAACCCGGTGACGCACGCCAGGCACACGTTGATCGTGGCGAATCCGGGGCATTTTCATGCCGCTCTGACGCTGCGCCAGCAGCATCCGCGTCTGGACGAGAACGTCCACGTCTATGCAGAGGACGGGCCCGACCTCGAGCGCTTCATCGCCATCGTGCAGGTGTTCAACGCGCGCGCGCAGGACCCCACGCGCTGGCGCCTGCACGTGCATCGCGGCCCCGGCTGGCTGGACCGGCTGCTCGATGAGCGCCCCGGTCGGCTTGCCGTGGTGGCGGGAAGGAACGACGCCAAGATCGACCTGATCCAGCGGCTGCACGCCGCCGGCCTCCACGTGCTGGCGGACAAACCCTGGCTGATCGACGCTACACGACTCGATGCGCTCGGCGAAGTGTGCCGCACGGCCCCATTGGCCATGGACATCATGACCGAGCGCCACGAAGTCGCGGTGCGGCTGATGCAGGCCCTGATGCGCGATGCGCACGTGTTCGGCGAGCCGCAGTCCCTGAGCATGCACAGCGTGCACCACCTCTATAAGCTGGTGAACGGCCACCCGCTGGTGCGCCCGCCTTGGTACTTCGATACTGCGCTCCAGGGTGAAGGCATCGGCGACGTCAACACCCACCTCGTGGATCTCGCCCTGTGGATGCTCGGCAGCGGGCAGTCATGGGACTACGTGCAGGACGTCCAGCTGACGGCTGCGCGCCAGTGGCCCACCGCAGTGCCGCTCGGGCGCTTCCAGCAGATCACCGGCCTGGACGCGTTTCCCGAGGCGCTACATGCGCGTGTCGAAGGCGACACCTTGCAGTACCTGTGCAATGGCTGGTTGCGTTGCGCGCTGCGCGGGGTGGCGGTGGAACTGGAGGCGACCTGGGATCTTGCGATCCCGCAAGGCGGCGGCGACACGCACCGCTTCATCGCGTGCGGCACGCAGGCGGATATCGAAGTGCGGCTCGATGCGAGCACCGAGTTCCGCACCGCGCTCGTACTGCGGCCCCGGAGTGCCGATGCAATACGCTACGGCGAAGCGCTCGAACGGGCAACGACGGCGCTGCAGGATCGCTTTCCCGGCGTGGCGGTAACCCCGGCAGGTCGGGAATACCGCTTCGACATACCGGAGCGCCTGCGCAGCACCCACGAGGAGCACTTCGCGGTCGTGCTCGACGACTTCATCGCCTGCGTTGACGCTGGCAGCTGGCCACAGCGCATCGGCACCGACATCGTCACCAAGTACACGCTGCTCCAGCAGGCGCGCACTCTGTCCCACGCGCACTGAGGCGGGCGGCACGGCACGGCGATTGCCCGCGGTACGGCCGTCCCCTTTCGCTCGCGCCGCCCTGCCCGACCGGCCGGCCGGCGATCCCCGAACCGATGCCACGCCCGCGTCCGCCCGTCAGACCGGTATCCGGTCGCCGCATTCCCGCTCGCCCCATTCCCGGTCGCCGTAGACTTCAAAAAAATCGAACTCCTTGATCACC
>CAYLTE010000350.1:0-3820 GCA_964386195.1 uncultured Burkholderiales bacterium
GCCGCGCGCAAGCTGGCGCACGAGGCCGGATTGCAGATCGCCGTGACCGCATCCGCCCGCCTGCCGTCCGGCCGCTGGTATCTACTGCCCGCCGCCGACGTTGCGCCGACCGTCGGCGTGCTGCGCCTGAAGGGCAGCACCTCGCCTGTGCTGATCGAAGCATGGCGCGGAACGTCCGCTTTCGATGGCGCACAGATGAAAGCGCGTTCCGATACCGGCGCCGTGATGGTCGCCCGTACGCTGATCCGCGGAGGTGTGTGATGTTCGGCGCCAAGACCCCCGCCGGGCGCTACGAGGCCGCTGCCACGGCACTGACGAAAGCCGAGGCCGCGCACAGGGCAAACCTCGATGACCTCTACGCCGCCCGCGAGGCCCGCGACGCAACCCGACTGACGCCCACCCGTGCGCGTTGTGCGAAGTCTGAGCGCGAGCTGCAAGACGCGCTGCACGCGGCCCACGAGGCGCACCGCGCGTATTGGACCGAGCGCCGTGACGCACTGCGCGACGAACTCGACCGTGCATCGCTGGCAATCGCCGAATATGACGCACTCGCGCTGCTCGCTGGCGACCGCGCACCACACCCGGCGCTGCGGTATCTGCAAGACCGCGCGCTCCGAGGCCACACCGGCCCGAACCTGCTTGACCAGGACGTTCTAGCGAATGACGGCGTACCGCAAGAGGCGCCCGATTCCGCGTTGCTCGAGGACGAGCTAGGCGCCTGGCGTCCGTAATCCCACCGGAGCGGGAAAAGCGCCTTCGGGCGCACCGGGCATTGGCGGACAGGCGAAGCCGCCGATGCAGACCGACCACCAGGCCGCGCATGACCGCCCACTGGCAGCCGCACAGGCCGCAGCGGTGATGCACGCCGGCATCGTTGCCGAACTGATCCATGCCGGCCTGCCGTGGACGGGCGTGCTGGTCCGCGAACGGTCGCAAGACTGGAGAACCGCCTGCCTGCTGCTCGCGCCCCACTTCGGCGCCGGCCTGGCAGGGCATGGATTTTCACAACGCACCGCGCATGCCGTCCTGACCGACCGCTGGCCGCGCGTGCAACAGATCGCCGCCGAACTGATCGAGCGCGGCACCTGGATACCTGGCAGAGCCATAGGACATCGATAGACCATGACAACCCCAAGAACGAAGATCCTCATTACCGCTGAAGATCAAGCCTCAGGTGTATTCGACGGGCTCAAGACCAAGGCAACTGGCGTTGCTGCCGCGATCGCTGGCGCTTTCGCCGCCGATCAGCTGCTCGAGTTCGCCCAGGCACTGGCCCCGATCGCGGATGCCGCTGCCAACCTAGAGGCGCGGCTGCAGCTCGCAGTCGGTGCCAACGGCGACCTCGAAGGTGCGCTCGAGTCGGTGCGTGCGAGCGCGAACGCCGCCGGCGCCGAAATCAACAGCGTCGGCGAACTCTACGGCCGCATCGCCAGCAGCACCGCCGATCTGGGCTTCTCGCAAGAGCGGGTGGCCGGGCTCACCGACACCATTAACAAGAGCTTCGTCGTCTCGGGCACCTCGGCCTCTGCCGCGTCGGGCGCAATCACCCAGCTTGCCCAGGCCTTCGCCTCGGGCGCGCTGCGTGGCGACGAGTTCAACTCTGTCAACGAGGCTGCACCACGGCTCATGGATGCGCTCGCCGCCGGTCTCGGGGTGGCCCGTGGCGAGTTGCGCAAGATGGCCGAGCAAGGCCGGCTCACCACCGAGGTGGTGCTCGGCGCGCTCGAAAGCCAGCGCGACGCGATCGAGCGCGACTTTGCCACGCTGCCCGAAACCGTTGGGAGGGCCACGCAGCGCCTGGCCAACGAGTGGCAGGTGTTCATCGGCAACCTCAACGAGACCACCGGCGCATCCGAAACCGTCGCCGGCGGGCTCAACCTGATCGCCGACAACCTGGACAACATCGCCGGCGTCGCCGCCACGGCGGGCGAGATCGTCGTCAGCGCGCTCGCCGTCAAGGCTGCCGCTGCGCTGCGCGGCTACATCACCCTCACCGCAGCCAGCACCGCAGCCACCACGGCTCAGGCTGCCGCGCTCACCGGCCTGGCTGCCGCCGGCAAGGCTGCCACCACGGCCATGCTCACCCTTGGCCGTGCGCTTCCGGGCCTCGCCATCGCCGGCGCAGTCGCGGGAGTGGCCTTTCTGGTCGCAAAGTTTTTCGAGGCCAAGTCGGCTGCCGAAGACGCGGAAGAGGCGGTCGCCAAGCTCCTTGCCGAGCCGCCGCCAAACGCCACCGCCGACCAGATCCGGCTGATCGCCACCGAGGCTGAAGCCGCCCGCTTCAAGCTCTCCGAGGTCGAGCGCACATTCGGCAGCATGCGCCAGAAGGGGCAGGACGCAGCGACCGCGCTCGGCAACATCGCCAAGGCAGCGAACATCGACAGCGCCGACGGCATCGGCAAGCTGATCACCGACCTGGACATCCTGCGCCAGGGCGCGCAGATCACCGGCGACCAGATACAGGTCGCGCTCGCCGACCGCCTCAAGAAGCTGTCGAGCGAGGATCTGCAGGCCTTCGGCATCCAGGCCGAGATCGCCTTTAACCGTGGCGCGATCAGCGCGCAGCAGCTCGGCGTTGCGCTCGACGCGCAGGCGCGGGCGGCACTGCAGCGCCTGGGTGTGGATGCCGACGCTGCCCTTACTGGCATGTCCGCCAAGTTCACCGAGGCGATCGGTAGCGTCGAGCTGCTCGCCGGCCAATACGACCGCCTGAGCGAATCAGGCGTGAATGCCGCCGGCGCACTGCAGCAAGGACTCGACGCCGCACTTAAGCGCGCCAACAGTCCGGTGGAGCTCGAGGCGCTGGTCGCCCTTGTCGAGCGCATGGGGCGCGAGGGCAAGCTATCAGGCGAGCAGGTTGAGGCCGCACTCAACAAGGTCAAGCAGAAAACCGACGAATTAACGCCCGGCATCAACAGCGTGGCGGAGGCCCTGAAGAAGCTTGGTATCCAGTCCGACGCCGACCTCAAGAAAACCGCCGAGGGCTTCAAGAAGGCGTATGAGGCCGTGGTGCAGATGGGCGGTTCGCTGCGCGAGCAGCGCGACGCCTTCATCCGTTATGCCGACGCAGCGATCAATGCAAACGCCGGGGTGGCAGACGCGACCCTGAGGGCGAAAGCCGCGCAGCACGGCCTGCGCATCGAGGTTGACGACACTGGCCGCGCCATCGTCCGCGCGATGGGCGAAGGCGTCCATGCGCTCGACGCCCTGGGCAAGAAGGCCGAGGAAACCGCCGCCAAGGTCGGTCTCATCAAGCGCCAGGCGGACGGCCTCACTGGCGTATGGGACGAGAACGGCAACCTAATTGACAAGGAGAGCAGCAGCGCGAGTAGCAGCAGCGTGTTGGTCCGTTCCGGCTGGGAGGATTGGCCCAATGACGAACTGAGCCGCGCCGCCGCTGGCAGGCTGGGAAGCCACCTCGTTGCAGGCGCCAAGGCCGAGCAGGAGCGGCGCAAAGGCACGCGCAGCACCAACGATAGCAGCAACTCGCTACAGAGCACCCGCGCCGGAGGCTACGACGCCCCACCGCCGCGCGAGCAAATCACCACCCATCGCGTGCAGATCAGCATCGGCGGCGATCGCTCGCAAAGCATCACGACCGCCAGCCGGCAAGATGCCGACGCGCTCGTCGATCTATTTCGGAAGCTCGAGGACGATATGTCCCGGTCCTGAGTCGCGCGAGGCGCTAACTGGAAGGCACGTTGCCCACCTTGGGGCGCTCATCAAGTCGGCAGAATTGGTACACCTGAAGTACACGAACCCAAAAAAGCAAAAAGGCCAACCCCGAAGAGTTGGCCTAAGTGCTTGATTTTACTGGTGC
>CAYLTE010000351.1:0-3746 GCA_964386195.1 uncultured Burkholderiales bacterium
CGATCTTGACGCAGCGGTCCATCACCACGTCGAGACCGGCGGCGCGCGCTGCGGCCGCCGCCTCGTGGTTGATGACGCCCAGCTGCAGCCATAGCACCTTCGCACCGATGGCGATGGCATCCTGGGCCAGAGGACCGATCTCCTCGCTGCGACGGAAGCAGTCGACGACATCCACCTTCTCCGGGATGTCGCGCAGACTGGGGTAGCAGCGTTCGCCGAGCACCTCCTCGTACTGCGGATTGACAGGGATGATGCGATAGCCGTGCTCCTGCATGTACTTCGCGGCGAAATAGCTCGGACGCCACCAGTTGGCCGACAGGCCGACGACTGCGATGGTCCGGCTCTGGCTCAGGATGCGGCGCAGCGTGTTGATGTCTTCGTTCATGCTCTGTCCTCGGGTTGTATGCAGTGTAGCATCGGCCCGCGCCGCGCCTCGTGGGAAACGCTGATGTGAACGTTTCGCGTGCTGCACGCGGTGGCGTTTTGCTAGGCTGGCAACTTCACACCCACCGCGACCTCGACGACATGCGCATCGCCATCGGCGGCTTCCAGCACGAGACCAACACCTTCGCCCCGAGCAAGGCGACCTACGAGGACTTCGTCCGCGGCGGCGGCTGGCCGCCCCTGTCCGAGGGCGGAGACGTGTTCGACGCTGTTGCGGGCATCAACCTGCCGGTCACCGGCGCGATCGAGCAACTGCGCGCGAGCCGATGCGAGATCGTCGGGACAGCGTGGGCGGCAGCCAGCCCGTCCGCGCACGTGACGCGCGATGCATTCGAGCGCATCGCGGAGCGAATCGTGCAGCGCCTGCGCGCGGCTGGCCGCGTGGACGGTGTCTATCTCGACCTGCACGGCGCCATGGTGACGGAGCATCTGCAAGACGGCGAGGGCGAGTTGCTGGCCCGCGTGCGCGCGGTGGTCGGCGGCGAGGTGCCGGTGGTCGCGAGCCTCGACCTGCACGCCAACGTCACGCAGCGCATGGTGCGCCACGCCGACGCCCTGATCGCCTACCGCACCTATCCCCACGTCGACATGGCGGACACCGGTGGACGGGCCGCGGCCTTCCTCCTGCAGCGTCTGGGCGGCGCGCCGAAATCGCACCCCGCAGTACGCCGCCTGCCCTTCCTCATCCCGCTTCAGGCGCAATGCACCATGCTCGAGCCGGCGCAGTCGCTGTACCGCGAACTGGCGCAGCTGGAAGGCGACGGCGCGCTCGTGTCGTTCACGCCGGGATTCCCTGCCGCCGACTTTCCCGAGTGCGGGCCGTGTGTCCTGGCCTACGCGAGCGATCCTGCGCTGGCCGCCGTGCGTGCCGACGCCCTCGCCGCTGCGGTGACGGCTCGCGAGGCGCAGTTCGACACGCCCGTGTACACGCCCGAGGAGGGCGTGCGGCGCGCCATGCAGGTGGCCGCCCGCGCGCGCCGGCCGGTGGTGATCGCGGACACGCAGGACAATCCAGGTGCTGGCGGCAATTCCGATACCACCGGCATGCTGCGCGCACTGGTGGGCGCGAAGGCGACGCGCGCGGCACTGGGACTGATGGCCGATCCCGAGGCAGCCCGCGCCGCCCATGCAGCGGGCCAGGGCGCGGCCATCGAGATCGCCTTGGGAGGGCGATCCGGTATCGCGGGCGATGCGCCGTTCCACGGCCGCTTCGTCGTAGAGCGGCTGTCGGACGGGCGCTTCACCTGCAAGGGCCCGTTCTACCGGGGCGCACGCATGAACGTCGGGCCGTCGGCATGCCTGCGCATCGACGACGTGCGCGTGGTGGTCGCCTCAGACAAGCCGCAGCTGGCGGATCAGGAGATGTACCGTTTCGTGGGAATCGAACCGACCGCACAGTCGATTCTGGTGAACAAGAGCTCGGTGCACTTCCGGGCCGACTTCGCACCCATCGCCGAGGAGATACTCGTGTGCAAGGCGCCTGGACCGATGCTGGCGGATACCGCGGAGTTCGCCTGGACGAACCTGGCGCAGGGGATGCGGCTGCGTCCGCGCGGCCCTGCATTCGCTGGCCGCCAGGCGGCGGGGCCGGCGGCGGCGTGCGCTGGATAGGTCTCGGAACGTGGCGCTAGCGCCAGAAGACCCGATACGACACCAGCAGCCTCGCCGCGCCGGCACTCACGAGCGCGAGGCCGGCAAACAGGCTCAACCAGACGAAGCGTGGAAGGGTGTGATCGAGCAGCGAATCGGTCACGTGATCGGGGTTGTAGAAGATCACGATCGAAGTGTTCGGCGGATAGGCGGCGACCAGTTCGCGCGCCTCGGCTTCGCCGTAGCTGTCACGCGCGGTCGCCGGCGAAATGCCGGCGCTGATGACGGTCTGGCCCTTCACGTCGTACATGTAGCGCACCATCGGCCGCCAGCGCGTATCGCTCCCGTCGGCGACCGGTTCGATCGCGCTCTCCATCACCCGACCCAGCGCGGTCGGCCAGCGCGTGGTGAGCTTCGCCCGGCTGTACTCCTCGAACGCCTGCCAGAGCAACATGCTGCCGATGAAGATCACAGCCAGGCAGAGCACGAAGGAGACCAGGTCCTCGTTGCGCCGCACGCGCAGCAGTCCGTTCGAGGGTCTGAAGATCCAGCGTCTTTCCGTCCAGATGTTGTACATCGTTCGCTCCGAGACGTCGCCGGCCCGGGGGACCCGGAAACGCGACAGGAAGGGCAGTGTAGTCGCAGCCCGACATGCCCGGAATCACTGTCAAAGCTGTCTCAAACTGCCTCGGGCGATCCCTGAGCCGGGCCCGGCCGACGCAGGCGTCATGCATTGCTCGGGACGAGCCAGTAACATCGGCGGATGGATTACGTCATCATCGTCGTCGTCATCGCCGCCATCTTCCTGTTCGCCGCGCGCTCGCTGCGCGAGATGGGACGGCGCGAACGTGCGCAGGCGGCGGCCGGAGCCCCCGCTGCTGACGCGGACAATGCGGCCCCGGCGCCCGAGCCGGTTCACGACGGCGAACACGCGCCGGAACTGCCGCCCGACGCCTCTCTCGAGGACCTCGCCGATGCGCTCGCTCCCGCCTACGAGAGCAGCGCGCACCCCCAGTCGCTGACCACGCACGCGGCATTCGGGCGCGGTGTCGAACTGCTGCGGAATCCCGGCATACCGCTCGAGCAGGTGGTCGACGCCTGCCTCGGCGCGAACGTGCGCATCGCCGCGATGGCCGCGGAGGCGCTGCGCGAGCGCGAGGACAGCGCCACCGCGGTGCCTGCGATCCTGGGTTACGTTCCGCACGCGAACGTCTGGACCCTGTTCTTCATCCTGCGCTTCCTCGCCCGGCGCGCGCGCGAGCCGGTGGTCGCGAATGTCCTGATGCACACGCGCGAATGGTGGCCGCGAAATCCCCTGCTCACGCGCTTCCTGGCGGAGTTCGTGGACGCCCGCGTCGCGGCCGGCGAGCGGGTCGACCTGCGCGAGGCGCTCGCCACGCAGGGCTGCGAGAACCCGGAGGAACTCACCGCGGTGCTCGGCCATCTCTCCGCGCCGCATGCCGAGGACTTGCGCGCGCAACAGGAGCGTTTCGTGCGCGAACGCGTCGATGTCGCATATCTGTCGGGCATCGGCCGCGTGTGGCGTGCGGAGGATTGCACCGGGGCGCTGCTCACCCCAGCCCTCGACGCCGGCATGCAAGCCGCGCTCACGCTGGTGCACGGCCACCCGCCGCAGTCCCTGCTGGTGGTCGGCGAGCCGGGCGTCTTCAAGTCCTCTGCGCCGTTCACGTTCGGCGTCGAGCTGGAATTGC
>CAYLTE010000352.1:0-3738 GCA_964386195.1 uncultured Burkholderiales bacterium
TGGCAGCAAGATCGATGTCGTCACGAATGGCGTCGACATGTCTCGCTTTTCCCCGAGGCCGCGCGATCGCGATCTGACGAAGAAACTCGGGCTGGAAGGCTGCTTCGTGGCCGGCTACATCGGCACACACGGCATGGCGCACTCGCTGGAGACACTGCTGTCCGCAATGAAGGTGCTTCAGGAGCGCCCAGAGGGATCCTACATCAGGCTGCTACTGCTCGGCGATGGCGCGCGGAAGGCTGAGCTGAAGCGCCTCGCCGCATCAATGTCACTTCGCAACGTGCGCTTCATTGACACGGTGCCCAAGGAGATGGTCGCGCGATACTGGTCACTCCTCGATGTGTCGATCATTCACCTTCGACAGACCGAACTGTTCACGACCGTAATCCCGTCGAAGCTCTTCGAGTGCATGGGCATGGGCATCCCCGTGTTGCACGGCGTTGCCGGCGAGTCTGCCGCCATCGTGGAACGCGAAGGCGTCGGCTTGGTCTTCCCGCCCGAGAACGTCGATCAGCTCGTCGCCGGCCTGCTGCGCCTCCAGCGCGATGAAGAACTGCGCCTCCTCCTCGGTCGTCAGGCGATGGTGAGCGCCAAGAAATACGATCGGGACCAACTCGCGCTGCGAATGCTGCAAGTGCTCAGAGAAGCGTCGGCGGAAGGGGGCAGAAAAAGCACGATCATCTAGATCTCGAGCCGGGACCGCGGCTTCGGCGTGATGGCCTGCGCGTCAGGCTGAACGCGAAACTCGGGCTCGAGTTCGACCGTCGTGATGTCGAGCGCCCACACGTCGAGTCCAGTGGCGGCGACTCGGGTCTCTGGTGTCATGACGAATCGGGCAGCGTTGACATAGAAAACCAGCCGCAGCGCACTAGAGGATTCGATCACCTCGACTGCGCGCAAGATCCGACCCGGGGATACGAGCCAATCCCGCAACTCGTCGCTCCCAAGCTCGAACTCACGCCCCTCAATGCGAACCTGCCCATGGCCTTCGATGGCGTGGAGCATCCATGGAAGTGTGAACTGGCCCCGGAAGTTCGCTGGCAGGTCGATCACTGCGTGCCGGAAGTAATTGATGGGGAAGGATTGTCCAGAGTCAAAACCTGTGGGCTGGCCACTCCAGTGGCCTGGATAGGTCAGCGCTGCGCCCGCTGGAAGGACCACGGTTCCGTGGAGTGGCGCATCCGGTCCGTCGTACCAGGGTTCAACTACGTTGTCGTCTCGCCTTTCGTAAATGCTCCGAACAAAGTCGTTATATGGCTCCGGGTAGCTCGCAAGGCTGTGAATAGGTGCCTCAGGCACCGTGATGAGGGATGGATCGCTACCTAACGCCTCGACACTTGCGACACGGCCTTGTCGGTCATAGTAGAAGACGCCCAGATCGGGATCGAACATCTGCCAGTCGTCGCCGACCCGGATCTCTGGTACGACATGCCCACCCAGTCCCCAGACGCGAGCCTCGTAACCTGCCGCACGGGCAATCCTTGCGTAGAGCGATGCAACATTGCTGCAGAGACCCCATCCGAGCGAGTTGAGCGTCACGAGCGGGTCATATATCCACTGCTCCTGCGACAAGGGGTACTCGTGAATCACGCTGTCCCTCACAAACCTCCACAGCTTCGACGCAAACGGCTCGTCTGGGTACGTTGCGGGCATACTTGAAACGAATGCCGCAACCTCCTCAAGCGTCGCGAAAGACGGGAAACTGTTGTGCTCGAGCCGGAAGACCGCTTCACTCATGCCACGGTTGCTGATCGTGATGGCGTTGGCATCGGGACGCACCACAGCGAAGGTGTGTTCGCGGCGCACGTCAGTGACATGGAAGGTGAGACTCGCCTCCACGCGACGCTCACCATCGTCAGCTTCAATCGTGATCGTCGCTGAGCCGCGGCGCAGGGGTTCGACCTCAATGGCGCTCCGATCGTCAGATAGCGCTACGCGCACGACGTCGGCCGGCGTGACAGTGACCTCCGCACTCACGGACTTGGAGTCCACGTCGGCAATTGCCACCGGGACGGTGGTGAGGTAGGTGTAGGCAGAGTTCAGCGCCTGAGCAGCAACTTCGATCGTAGGCGGGTCGTTTACGGGCTCGACGACAACCTGCACCAACACCGGCACGGACATCGTCCCACGTGCCGTTTCGGCGACAAACCAGAATTCGTCGATTCCGGCATAGTCCGGCGCGGGCGTGTAGATCACGCGCCCCACACCAGGGTCCGAAACAATAGCTTGGCCATGAACGGGCGACCGGACGATGCGATAGGTCAGCGGCTTACCGTCGACGTGCGAAGCACGAAGCGTGGCCTCGATCGGTTCGTCTTCCAGGCCGCGCAGGCTGGCTGCGTATGCCACGGGCGCAGCCTCGTCGTCACCGCCACCGCACGCAGACAAGAGTACAGCCGCAAGCAGTACGAGAAGGCTGACAAATCGGTATGGGCCGGACTTCATAGACATGGGCTTGCCTGGCAGGCAAACGGAGGGCTTGTTGCCTAACCAACAGATTCTGTACGCTCTCGGCTGCCTGGCAGAGATACGCGACGCAATGACCATGCCGGATTTGTAAGCAAAGTCATCCTGCAAATGTGCGTTGCACCGCCCTTCTCGCCTCGGCTCGGGTTCGAGCCATGACTTCGCCTCTCATGTAGGGGTTGCCAATCAACCTGCAGGCTTCCATGCGCGGCCCAGAACACTGAGACTGACCCGCGACCTAAGACCTTCCAGGCGACGCGGCGGCTAGCTGTCCGACGCACACGTCTGGTACTCGGCCACGAACGCATGCAGTCGCTCGCGCGCGGTCGCATCGTCCAGCGTCCCTGCCAGTACGGCTGGCGTGGCCAGGTACGCCAGCAGTTCGTCGGCGAGCGCGCTACCCGCACCCAACCTGGCCACCCTCACCCTCTCCACCCCCGTCGCCACCGTCTCCTCGCTGTCCGCCAGCAACTCCTCGTACAGCTTCTCCCCCGGCCTGAGCCCCGTGAACTCGATCCCGATCTCCTCCGGCGAGTGCCCCGCCAGCCGGATCAGTTCCTTCGCCAGGTCGACGATCTTCACCGGCTCGCCCATGTCCAGCACCAGCACCTGGCCGCTCTCGCCGATGGCCGCGGCCTGCAGCACCAGGCGCACGGCCTCGGGGATGGTCATGAAGTAGCGGATGATCTCCGGGTGCGTCACCGTCACCGGGCCGCCGGCGGCGATCTGCTCCTTGAACTTCGGGATCACGCTGCCGCTGCTGCCCAGCACGTTGCCGAAGCGCACCGCCATGAAGCGCGTGCCCGGGTGCCGGGTCGCCATCTGGCTGATGACCATCTCGGCCGCGCGCTTGGTGGCGCCCATCACGTTGGTCGGGTTGACCGCCTTGTCGGTGCTGATCAGCACGAAGCGCTCCGCGCCCGTCTCGGCCGCCGCCAGCGCGGCGTGGTAGGTGCCCAGCGTGTTGTTGCGCAGTGCGGCGGCGGCGTTGTGGTTCTCCATCAGCGGCACATGCTTGTAGGCCGCGGCATGGAACACCAGCTGCGGCCGCCACTGCGCGAAGATCGCGCGCATCTGCGCCAGGTCCTTGACGTCGCCGATCAGCGGCACCAGCGGCAGCGCCGGGTGGGTGGCCGTCAGCTCCTGCTCGATCGTGTAGAGGTTGAACTCGCTCAGCTCCACCAGCACCAGCCGCGCCGGCGCCAGCCGTGCCAGCTGCCGGCACAGCTCGCTGCCGATGCTGCCGCCGGCACCGGTGACGAGCACGGTGCG
>CAYLTE010000353.1:0-3722 GCA_964386195.1 uncultured Burkholderiales bacterium
TTGGCGCCCAGGCGGTAGCGCTGCGCGTCGGCGTAGTTGAACAGGCGCGACTGCAGCATGCGGTCGGGGCTCGCGCCGATGCCGGGCACCAAGTTGCTGGGCGAAAAGGCGGCCTGTTCCACGTCGGCGAAGAAGTTCTCGGGGTTCTTGTTCAGTTCGAACTCCCCGACTTCGATCAGCGGGTAGTCGCCCTTGTACCAGACCTTGGTCAGGTCGAACGGGTGCAGGCGATACTTCTCGGCATCCCGCTCGGGCATCACCTGGACGTACATCGTCCACTTCGGGAAGTCGCCGTGCGCGATGGCCTCGTACAGGTCCCGCTGGTGGCTTTCGCGGTCACGGCCTACCAGTTCGGCGGCCTCGGCGTCGGTCAAGTTCTTGATGCCTTGCTGCGTGCGGAAGTGCATCTTGACCCAGAAGCGCTCGCCCTGCTCGTTCCAGAAGCTGTAGGTGTGCGAGCTGAAGCCATGCATGTGGCGGTAGCTGGCGGGGATGCCGCGGTCGCTCATCACCACGGTCACCTGGTGCAGCGCCTCGGGGTTCAGCGTCCACCAGTCCCAGTTGTTGGTAGCGCTGCGCATGTTGGTGCGCGGGTCACGCTTGACGGCCTTGTTGAGGTCGGGGAACTGACGCGGGTCCCGGATGAAGAACACCGGCGTGTTGTTGCCGACCATGTCCCAATTACCTTCCTCGGTGTAGAACTTCAGCGCGAAGCCGCGGATGTCGCGTTCGGCGTCGGCAGCGCCGCGCTCGCCGGCCACGGTCGTGAAGCGGGCGAACATCTCGGTCGTCTTGCCCACTTCACTGAAGATCTTGGCGCGCGTGTACTGCGTAATGTTCTTGGTCACCGTGAACGTGCCGAAGGCGCCCGAGCCTTTGGCGTGCATGCGCCGCTCCGGGATGACTTCGCGCACGAAGCCGGCCAGTTTCTCCTGAAGCCACACGTCCTGCGCCAGAAGGGGACCGCGCGGACCGGCGGTCAGGCTGTCGCGGTTGGTGCGCACCGGCGCACCGAAATCGGTGGTGAGATGAGTCACGGGGCACTTCTTGCGATCGTCTTTCATCGTAGTCCTCCAAGGTGCAGGCAGCCGTATCGCCAGGCAAGGATGATCACATGCACATATACCTGAACGTCCCGCATGAACCTTTGACGAAGATCAGATCAGCTGCTCGAAATCGGAAAGTATCATCACCTGTGCCGGCGAATCGGTGGCGGGCGGCACGACCGGAGGGAAGGTTGACTTGCGCTGCGGACTGCACCTGAACTCGAACGACTGCAGCACGTATCGAAGTGGAGCCGAAGGAATCATGACCACGCTCTCCAACACGGAGATCTCTGCGCTGCACGATGCGCTGGATGACGAGTTTCAGGCCTGGACGACTTACGACCAGGTGATCGCCGACTTCGGCGATGTAATTCCGTTCGTGAACATCCGGGACGCGGAAGCGCGGCACATCGATGCACTGTCGGCGCTGTTTCGCGCTTACGGCCTTCCCATTCCGGAGAACACGTGGCCCGGCAAGGTTCCCCGTTTCGGCAGCGTGCGCGAAGCTTGCGAGGCCGGCATCGTCGCCGAACTGGCCAACGCCGCCCTCTACGAGCGGCTGCTGGCCGCCACCCGTCGGCCTGACATCCTGATGGTGTTCCAGCGCCTGCAGAAGGCGTCGCAGCAGCGACACCTGCCGGCCTTCCGGCGTTGCGCCGCGCGCGGCGGCGAAGGCGGCGGACGCGGGCATCGACGTCGCCCTCGAGGGGGACGCGCATGAGCACACTGGCCGAGAAGGGGAGAGAAAGCTTACAGGGTCTGAAGCTGCTGCTGTGCGAGAACCTCGTTTCCGCCAGGAACGACAAGTCCTCGCGCTGAGCGCGGCGCCCCCGCATGCAAACCACCTTCTGGACCGCCCTGCTCACCAGCGTCGCGGCAGCGGTAGTGACCTCGCTTGGCATCTGGACGATCCGCCGGTTTGCCGACTGGGGAAACCGCAACACCACGTACTTCATGTGCTTCGCCGCTGGGGTGCTGATCTCGGCCTCGTTCCTGCACATGATCCCGAAGGCGTTTTCGCTGAACCCGCACGCCCCGGCGTGGCTGCTCGGCGGCTTCTTCGGCATGCACGTCTGCAACCGGTTCCTGACCGCCTTCGTCTGCGAAAAGGACCCCCAGAAGAAAGACTACGCGATCGGCGTCCTGCCGATGCTGGGCATCGGCTTTCACTCCTTCATCGATGGCTTCATCTACTCGATCGCTTTCACGGTCAGCATTCTGACCGGGTTCCTCGCCACCGTAGGCATGGTGCTGCACGAGTTTCCGGAGGGCATCGTAACTTACCTGCTACTCGTCAAGAGCGGTTTCGCCGAGCGCCGCGCGGCGGTTCTCGCTTTCGCTGCAGCGGCAGCATCGACGCCGGCAGGCATGCTCGTGTCGTGGCCGATGGTCAGTGCGATCGATCAGCCGACGCTCGGCCTGCTGCTGTCGGTGTCGGCAGGCGCGCTGGTCTACGTGGGCGCGACCCACCTGCTGCCCAGGGCGGAGCAGGAGCACCGGCGTTACAGCCTTGTAGCGCTGGCCGGAGGCGTGTTGGTAGCAGTGCTCATCATGCTATCGAAGGCGTGACGCCTGCAATCGCCCATGCCGGCGCCGAAGTCTGCAGCCGAGGGTTTTCGATTTCAGGACCGCAGAGCTCCAGCGAATACAGTGGATTCGGCCATGGCCTCTCCCACGCGCACGGCGCGCCCTGGTCCCCAATCGGCGCGAAGGCGCAGCGAGTTCTTGGGGAAAAGCAAGATCACGGTGGAGCCCAGCAGGAAGCGACCCATTTCGTCGCCCTGGCACAAGCCGATGGTCTGTGTGTCGTAGCGCCAGTCCCGCACGACACCCGGCCGCGGCGGATTGACGACGCCGTGCCAGACGGTGGCGATACTGCCGACGATGGTGGCGCCGATCAGCACCATCACGAACGGCCCCTGCGCAGACTCGAACACGCAGACTACCCGTTCGTTGCGTGCGAACAGCTCCGGCACACCACGCGCTGTCGTCGGGTTGACCGAGAACAGATGCCCTGGCACATGGATCATGCGCACGAGGCGGCCATCGCAGGGCATGTGGATGCGGTGGTAATCCCTCGGGCTCAAGTAAAGGGTCGCGTACTGGCCGTCGTCGACCTGTGCTGCGAGCGCGGTGTCGCCGCCCACCAGCGCGCGCGTGCTGTAGCGGTGGCCCTTGGCCTGCAAGAGCTGGTCGCCGTCGATCGTGCCGCACTGGCTGACGGCACCGTCCACCGGGCAGACATAGTCCGCCGCTGCCAGCGGGCGCGCGCCATCGCGCAGCGCGCGCGTGAAGAAGTCATTGAAGCTGCGGTAGCCGGTGGCGTCGGAAATGGCCGCCTCGGTCATGTCCACGCCGTAGCGGGCGATGAACCACGGGATCACCCGGCGCGTCCACCAGCGGACCCGCGAGGCTGCGCAGCGACCGGCCAAGACGGTCAGCAGCCTCTGCGGCCAGAGGTACTGCGGCAGCACCGCCAAGCGGTCGAGCAGGTCAGTCAGGCTCATGGTGATGGAAACGGAAACGCTCGCAGATTCTCGGGTCGACCGCCGGCAATTCGCCCGACACATCTCAGCGGACTTCCGTACTCCAACGACGACCAAAGTGTCAGACGACTACCCCGATCGATCTCTTTAGGCATGGATCGCCCGTGAAGCCCCCTACTCCCACTCGATC
>CAYLTE010000354.1:0-3716 GCA_964386195.1 uncultured Burkholderiales bacterium
GCGCGACGACTGTGGGAAGCAGACCTTCTGCGACCGCTGCGCCAACCGCGAGGTCCCGTCCGGTCTCCCGGCCGGGACGGCGCAGCCACCTGTGGTTGCGCCGCCGGCCGCCAGCGATGCTGCGCTCCAGGCCGTGGTGGGCATCGGCAATCCCGGCGAGCGCTTCGTCGACACGCCACACAACGTCGGCCACGTCGTCCTCGATCGGCTGGCAGCGAAGCTGGACGTGGCGTGGACTGCAGTCGACCGGGCTCTGGTCGTGCGCACCGACTGCAAAGGGCAGGAGCTTCTGCTCGTCAAGCTGCAGGTCGGTGTCAACGCGAGCGGCGGCGCAATGCGGGAACTGGCCGAACGGTTCGGCTTCGATCTGCGCCAGAGCATCGTCGTGCACGACGACCTCGATCTGCCGCTCGGCAGTGTGCGGGCGCGCATGCGCGGCAGCGCCGGCGGGCATCGCGGCGTGGCATCGATCCTGGACGCCTGCCAGACCGACACGGTGAGGCGGGTGAAAGTGGGTGTGGGCCGTCCCGAAGGAGGGCGGCGCGCGGTCGAGTACGTTCTGCGCCCGTTCGCGCAGGCCGATCGGCCCGCCGTGGAACGCGCCTGCGAGACGGCCGCACAGCGCGTGCTGGCCCTGCTCGAGGAACGTGTGCGCGGGGAGGCGCTCGGCTGAGCGGGTAGGATGCGCAGGTAGAATGACAGCGCAACGCATGCCAGCGTGCGCTTGCATCACGATGCCTGGCTTCCATGACCGCACCTCTCGAGAGCTGGCGTGAAGAGCAGCGCGCCGCGTATCTGTATCGACTGCTTGCGCAGATCGAAGCGGGAACGCCGCGCGCTCGCCTGTTCAGCGAACTCGCCCGCGAAGCCGAGGGGCAAGCCGCGATCTGGGCGCGCATGGTCGACGAGCACGGCAAGCGGGTGCCGCACCTCTACCGGCCAGAGTTGCGCACCCGCGTGGTCGCCTGGCTGACGCGCCGCTCGGGACCGCGCGCGATGCGCGGCGTCCTCTCGGCGATGAAGGTGCGTGGCATGTCCGTCTATGCCCGTGCCGATCTCGGACATCCGATGCCCGAGGGCGAACCGGCGCCCGAGCGCCGGCACCGGGCGCTGAGCAGCGGCGGCAACCTGCGCGCGGCGGTCTTCGGTGTCAACGACGGGCTCGTGTCCAATGCCAGCCTCATCTTCGGCATCGCCGGCGCGAGCGGCGATCCGCGCATCGTGCTGCTCAGCGGGGCGGCTGGACTGCTCGCCGGCGCCTTCTCGATGGCAGCGGGCGAGTACGTGTCGGTGCGCTCGCAGCGCGAGATGTACGAGTACCAGATCGGCCTCGAGCGCGAGGAACTGGAGGCCTATCCGGAAGAGGAGGCAGCCGAACTCGCCCTGATCTACGAGGCGCGCGGGCTCCCTGCCGAGCAGGCACGCGGACTCGCGGCCAAGATGACAGCCGATCCCGACCTCGGCCTGGATACCCTGGCGCGGGAGGAGCTGGGGCTCAATCCCGACGAACTGGGTTCGCCCTGGGGCGCTGCGACGTTCTCGTTCCTCGCGTTCGCCACCGGTGCGCTGGTGCCGCTGCTGCCTTTTCTCGTCGTCGAGGGGCCGAACGCGATGATGGGCGCCATCGTCATGACACTGCTGGCGCTGTTCACGGTCGGGTCAGTGCTGTCGCTGTTCACCGGCCGCCACGCGGTTCGGGGCGGGTTGCGCATGCTGCTCATCGGAGGTGGTGCGGGCCTGCTCACTTGGAGCATCGGCCGGCTTCTGGGAGTCGTGCTGAGCTGAGCGCTCGCCCTGGCCGGGTTCTTGCAGCCGTTGCGGGGTCCGGCGATACGGGCTACCATGATGGTTCATCGCGCCGTTTTGATCGCAGCTTGCGGGCGCTTAACAAATTTCGCTAAAGCGCGGGAGTCGTCCCAGAACCCGTCCGCTTTCGCGCACGGGTTTTTTGTTTCATGCCATCCGATCGCATCCATCTGCTTCATCGCGCGCTCGAGCAGCGCATCCTGGTCCTGGACGGTGCAATGGGCACGATGATCCAGGGCCACGCCCTCGACGCGCGCCACTATCACGGCGACCTGTTCCACGATCACGCCTGCGATCAGAAGGGCAACAACGACCTGCTGTCGCTGACCCAACCCGACATCATCCGTGCGATTCACGCACGCTACCTCGATGCCGGGGCGGACATTCTCGAGACCAACACCTTCAATTCGACGCGCATCGCCATGGCCGACTATGCCATGGAGTCGCAGGTCCGCGCGCTCAACTCGGAAGGCGCGCGCCTGGCGCGCGAGGTGGCGGACGAATACACCGCGCGCAACCCGGACAGGCCGCGCTTCGTCGCCGGCGTGCTCGGGCCGACCAATCGCACCGCCTCGATCTCACCGGACGTGAACGATCCCGGTGCGCGCAACGTGACCTTCGACGAATTGGTCGAGGCCTACCTCGAGGCGGTGGGTGGACTGGTCGAGGGCGGCGCGGATCTCCTGCTGGTGGAGACGGTATTCGACACCCTCAATGCGAAGGCGGCGATCTTCGCCATCGAGGACTGGTTCGAGCGTCACCAGACCTGGTTGCCGGTGATGATCTCCGGCACCATCACCGACCGCTCCGGCCGCACGCTGTCCGGCCAGACGGTGGGCGCATTCTGGAATTCGGTGGCGCACGCGCGTCCGATCGCCATCGGCCTGAACTGCGCGCTGGGCGCCAAGGATCTGCGACCGCACATCGAGGAACTCGCGCATATCGCCGACACGCGCACGTCGCTGCACCCCAATGCCGGACTGCCCAACGAAATGGGCGAGTACGACGAGTCGCCCGAGTACATGGCCGGGATCCTGCGCGAGTTCGCTCAGGCGGGATTCCTGAACATCGTGGGCGGTTGCTGCGGCACCACGCCGGCGCACATCCGCGCTATCGCCACCGCGGTCGAGGGGCTGGCGCCGCGTGCCGTCCCCACGGTCGAGCGCAAGCTGCGCCTGTCGGGGCTCGAGCCGCTGGACATCGGCGACGACTCGCTGTTCGTCAACGTGGGAGAGCGCACCAACGTCACCGGCTCGAAGGCCTTCGCGCGCATGGTTCTCGGCGGCAACTACACCGAGGCGCTGAGCGTGGCGCGCCAGCAGGTGGAGAACGGTGCGCAGATGGTCGACGTGAACATGGACGAGGCCATGCTCGACTCGCAGGCCGCGATGACCACGTTCCTCAACCTGATCGCCACCGAGCCGGACATCTGCAAGGTGCCGGTGATGATCGACTCGAGCAAGTGGAGCGTCATCGAGGCGGGCCTCAAGTGCATGCAGGGCAAGTGCGTGGTGAACTCGATCAGCCTGAAGGAGGGAGAGGCGGAGTTCCTGCGGCAGGCACGCCTGCTGCGCCGATACGGCGCCGCGGCCATCGTCATGGCCTTCGACGAGCACGGCCAGGCCGACAGCCTGCAGCGCCGGGTGGAGATCTGCACGCGCGCCTACCACCTGCTCACCAAGGAGGTGTCCTATCCGCCGCAGGACATCATCTTCGATCCCAACATCTTCGCCATCGCCACCGGAATCGAGGAGCACAACAACTACGGCATCGACTTCATCGAGGCCACCCGATCGATTCGCAAGGCGCTCCCGCACGCGAAGGTGAGTGGCGGCGTATCGAACATCTCCTTCTCCTTCCGCGGCAACGAGCCCGTGCGCGAGGCCATCCACACCGCCTTCCTCTACCAC
>CAYLTE010000355.1:0-3716 GCA_964386195.1 uncultured Burkholderiales bacterium
AGCCGGCTTCGCGCCGGCCACAGTTGCCGAGGCGGCAGGGCCATCCTGCCGCCTCGTTGTTTTTTCGCGGCAGATCATACGGAGAGCGCCATGTCTCTGAAGGACCGCATCAACGACGACATGAAGAGCGCAATGCGCAGCAAGGATGCGCCCCGGCTGTCTGCGCTGCGCCTGCTGCTCGCCGCCGTCAAGCAGCGCGAGGTCGACGAGCGCATCGCCCTCGGCGACGCCGAGGTGGTGGCCGTGATCGAGAAGATGCTCAAGCAGCGGCGCGACTCCATCGCCCAGTACGAGCAGGCGGGACGCCAGGATCTGGCCGACGTGGAGAAGTTCGAGGTCGGCGTCCTGCAGGGGTACATGCCACAGCAGATGTCGGAAGCCGAGATTGAGGCGGCAGTGGCCGATGCCGTGGCGAAGACCGGCGCATCGGGGCCGCAGGACATGGGCAAGGTCATGGGCGCGCTCAAACCCGCCCTCGTGGGACGCGCCGACATGGGCCAGGTGTCGGCGCTTGTCAAGGCGCGGCTGACGAAGTAGCCGGGTCCGGTCCGGCTGCCGCGAGCGCGGCATCCGTGGCGACCCTATAATCGGTCGCTTCCGGCGATCGGGACGGGGACGGCTGCATTGCATGGCAGCCGTCTGCGCATCCCGGCGCGCCTTCCACACGTCGAGCCGATGATTCCGAAGTCCTTCGTGCAGGATCTGCTGGGACGCGTGGACATCGTCGACGTGATCGAGAGCTACGTTCCGCTCAAGCGCGCCGGCTCCAACCTCGCAGCCTGCTGTCCGTTTCACAGCGAGAAGTCGCCGTCTTTCACGGTGAGCCCCAGCAAGCAGTTCTACCACTGCTTCGGCTGCGGAGCGCACGGATCGGCCATCGGATTTCTGATGGAGTACAGCGGGCTGACCTTCGTCGAGGCGGTCAAGGAACTGGCCCAGCGCGTGGGTATGACGGTACCCGAGGTGCGCGGGGACAACCGTGGGGAATTCGGGCGGGAGCGTGCGGAAGCGGCCGCTGCACTCGAGGACGTCATGCACCGGGCGGCAGCCTTCTACAAGTCCGAGTTGAAACGCTCGGAGCGTGCCATCCGCTACCTCAAGGGGCGCGGATTGACGGGCGAGGTCGCCGCGAGGTTCGGGTTGGGATACGCGCCGGCCGGCTGGCAGGCGCTCGCCGGTGCTTTTGCCGATTACAACGGGCCGGCGCTGGTGGAGGCCGGTCTGGTGATTCACTCCGAAGACGGCAAGCGCTACGACCGCTTTCGCGATCGGGTAATGTTTCCCATCGTCAGCCAGCGCGGTCAGGTCATCGGGTTCGGGGGACGCGTTCTGGACGCCGGGGAGCCCAAGTATCTGAACTCCCCGGAGACGCCGCTCTTCGAGAAGGGGCGTGAACTGTACGGCCTGTTCCAGGCACGGCAGGGCATCCGGGCCGCGGGCCGCGTCCTCGTGGTCGAGGGATACATGGACGTGGTGGCGCTGGCGCAATTCGGCGTCGGCTACGCCGTGGCGACCCTGGGAACGGCAACCACGCCGTCGCAGGTTCAGAAGCTGTTCCGACAGACCGACGAGGTGGTGTTCTGCTTCGACGGCGACGCGGCGGGGCGGCGGGCGGCGTGGCGGGCGCTGGAGAACAGCCTGGAGCAACTGCAGGATGGCAAACAGGTCCGCTTCATGTTCCTGCCACCCGAGCACGATCCGGACAGCTTCGTGCGCGAGCACGGACGTGAGGGCTTCGAAGCGCTGGTGGCGGATGCCGTACCGCTATCCACCTTCGCCCTGCGGGAGTTGTCCGCGCGCGTCGACATGAGTTCGCCCGAGGGCCTCACGCGCTTCCTGCAGGACGCGAAGCCGCTTGTGAATCGCATAACGGCGCCAATCTTGGGATCGATGGTGCGAAAGCGCGTGGCCGAGCTCGCGGGCATCGAGCAGGCGGAACTCGAGCAGCGCCTGGGGTTGGCGCCGATGATGCGCAAGTCGGACGCGCCTGCGCGCACGGTCCGCCGCGGCGCCGATCCGTATGCGCGCCTCCTCGAGCGCGTTCTGGCTGCGCCGTCACTTCTCGCAGAGGTGCGCGCGGCCGGATTGGCCGCCCCCCCGCAGCCCAGCGCCGAGGCGCGCGCGCTGTTCGCTCTCGTCTCAGCGACCGCCGAGCTGGAGGGCGAAATCGGCGTGGGAACGGCCATCGAACTGCTGCGCGCCGCCGATGCCGAGCTTGCGCTGCAGCCCGTGCTCAAGGCGGTCAACGACCTGCAGCGCTGGGACGTGAAGGAACTACGCGCGGAGGTGAGCAACCTGCTCGCACAGTTGCATGCGCAGCAGGCGAGCGAGGATGCACGACGCAGGCTGGCCGGGCTGCGCTCGCCGGGCGAACTGGACGACGAGGAACGCGAACGCCTGACCCGGGCACTCGCACGGGGAAAGTCGGTCAAAGCGAATTAAGTACAGGATTCTTACGGTACAATGCCGAGTTTTTTTCGGCGGGCATCTCGGGGGACAGCAGGCGGACATGGCAAAGGAACCGAAAAGCAGGCAGGCAGAGGCGTCCAAGGTCGATGCCCAGCCCATCGACGCAGAGGCCCGTCGCGTTCGCCTCAAGAATCTGATCGTCCTGGGCAAGGAACGGGGATACCTGACCTACGCCGAGATCAACGATCACTTGCCAGATGACATGCTCGATGCCGAACAGATCGAGAACATCATCAGCATGATCAACGACATGGGTATCCAGGTGTACGACGAGGCACCGGATACCGAGTCGCTGCTCATGACCGAGAACGCCACACCCGTTCCAGACGAGGATGCGGCCGAGGAAGCGGAAGCCGCGCTGTCGACCGTGGATTCGGAGTTCGGCCGTACCACCGACCCCGTTCGCATGTACATGCGCGAGATGGGCTCCGTGGAACTGCTCACGCGCGAGGGCGAGATCGAGATCGCCAAGCGCATCGAGGATGGCCTTCGCCACATGATTCAGGCGATTTCAGCCTGCCCCACCACCATCGCCGAGATTCTCGCGCTTGCCGAGCGGGTGCAGAAGGACGAGATGCGCATCGATGAGTTCGTCGACGGCCTGCTCGATCCCAATGCGGAAGAGATCATCGGAGAGGAAGTCTCCGAGGAGACGATGGAGGAGGAGTTGGAGGCCGATGACGAGGAGGGCGAAGGCGATAACGCCGGCGTGCCGAGCGCCCAGTTGCTGCAGCTCAAGGCCTCCGCACTCGAGCGATTCAGCGCGATCGAGCAGCAGTACGCGAAGATGATGAAGGCGCTGCAGCGCAACGGTTCGCGCAGCAAGCCCTACGTCAAGGCACAGGAGGACATCTCCCGCGAACTGATGATGATCCGCTTCTCTGCGAAGCAGATCGAAGCGCTATGTGACAGCGTGCGCAAGCAGGTCGACGAGGTGCGTTCCTTCGAGCGCGCGGTGATGGAGCTGTGCATCGAGAAGGCCGGGATGCCGCGCAGCCACTTCATCAAGATGTTCCCCGGCAACGAGGAGGATCTCGACTGGGTGCGCCGAGAAGTGCAGGCGCGCAAGCCCTACAGCGAGGCGCTGTCGCGATTCGCGCCTGCGATCATGGAGCAGCAGCAGCGGCTGATCGACCTGCAGAAGCGCGTCGGCATATCGATCAAGGATCTGAAGGACATCGCCAAGCAGATGTCCACCGGCGAAGCGAAGGCGCGCCGGGCAAAGCGCGAGATGACCGAGGCCAATC
>CAYLTE010000356.1:0-3685 GCA_964386195.1 uncultured Burkholderiales bacterium
GAGCATGCGGGCGATGTCGCCGGTTTCGTCGCTGGAGACGGCGCCCGCGGCAGACGGAGCGCTTGCGCCGGCGGCGGCCGTCGCGGCGGACCTCGTCGGCTCAGCCGTGCCCGAGCCCCCGCCGAGCACGCTGGCGAGGAAGCCGCCGCCGGCCTTCTTCGGTGGCGCGGTGAGGTCGATCGCCGCCTGCTGGGTGGTCGGCGGGTAGCAGATGCCGCCGTCCCAGCAGCCCTGCACGGTGGCGAACAACTCGAAGCGGGTCACGCCCTCCGGGGCCTGCACCGGCACCAGGATGCGCAGCTCGCCGCGGTGGGTCTCCACCTCGCCGAAGAAGTCATCCTTGTGCTTCTTGCCGATGGGCTTCTCCGGCGTGCCGAAGGTGACGCCGGCCGGCTCGGCCTCGAAGCGGAACTTGTCGCCGTAGAGGTAGTAGTCCTTCGCGACCTCGAACACCACCTCCACCGTCTGCGCATCGAGCGCTTGCGCGCGCATGGCGAAGGCCTTCTCGGGCTCGATCGGGTTGGCGCGGGACAGCGTGGGGGCGAGGAGACTCGCGACCAGCGCGAGCAGGAGCAGCAGACGATGCATCGTGATCTTCATGAAGGTTTGCGCGCGGCGCTCATTCGGCGGCCGCGGTTTCGGCAGCGACCCAGTCGATATACGCGGGCAGGCCCTGCGTCACAGGGACTGAGACGATCTCGGGAAGTTCATAGGGATGATGTGCGCGGATCGCGGCCTCGAGTTCGGCGTAGCGCGCCGGCGTGGTCTTGATCAGCAGCGGCACCTCGGTCGTGGTCTCGACCGCGCCCTGCCAGCGGTACACCGAGGTGCAGGAAGCAAGGATGTTCACGCAGGCCGCCAGGCGTGCC
Source organism: uncultured Burkholderiales bacterium (assembly GCA_964386195.1). Taxonomy (GTDB): domain Bacteria; phylum Pseudomonadota; class Gammaproteobacteria; order Burkholderiales; family SHXO01; genus SHXO01. The sequence goes on from CAYLTE010000356.1 coordinate 870, forward strand.
TCGACCAGCGCCGCGGCCAGCGTTTGCGCGTGCGCGGCATCGGGCAGGTTGGTGAGGACGAGCAGGGCGCGCGGGGCGTCGGCCGCGGGGCTGGGGGCGGAGGGGGGCTCGGACATGGTCGGGAGATCCATCGTGGCACGACCGCCATTGTCCCAGACCTGGGTCGCCAACGCCCTGTGCCGGATCAAGCCGCGCGCGCGTACGCCGGCCTGGCTGCGAGCGCATGGGCGGGGCGCCCTCGCGCAGCGCCTGCGACCGAGGGCGTGGACGGTCGCTTCAATCGGTGCTGATGCGGCCTGCGAGGCTCAGGGTGGCGCCGTCGAGCCGCATCACGATGATCTCGCCCGAGGCCGGGAACACCCCCGACAGCGCGGTGATGTTGACCTGGTGGGTCACCAGCACCAGCGGCAAGGCGCCGTGTGCGCGTTCCGCGATCAGCGCGCGCGCCTCGGCGGTGTGCCACGCCTCCTCGCCGCGGTCGGCGAAAAAGGAGTTCAGCCCCGGAAAGGCCACCGCTTCGCCCAATCCCATCTCGCGCGCGGTATCCAGGCAGCGGCACCACTGGCTGGAGAAGATCGCCGCGGTGGCGATGCCGTTGGCGCGAAAGCGCTCGCCGATCGCACGCGCCTGCGCCCGCCCTGCCGCCGACAGGTTGCGCTGGGTGGCGCAGTCATCGACCCGGAAGCCGGGCGGGTCGCCGGTGCCGGGGGCGAGCGCGTGGCGGATCAATGCGACGTGGCCGCCATCGCGCAAGGCCGCCCACAAGGCCGCTTCGCCCGTCTCGGCGCGCGCGGCGGCAAAGGGCAGCAACAGGCACAGGCAGGCGAGCAGGGCGCGCATCACCGGCCGGTCACAGCTTGGCGTGGGTGCCGTCGCAATACGGCGCGTTGGCCGTGTGCTTGCAGCCGCACAGATAGACGGTGCCCGATTGCTCGGCGGTAAAGGCGACCGGCGCGAACCCGGTGCCCTTGTGCGAGCCGTCGCAGAAAGGCTGCTTCTTGCTGTGGCCACAGGCGCACCAGAAGTACTTCCCGCCCGCCTCGACCTCGACGGCAAAGGGCGATTCCTGCGCGATGTGGGGTTCGAGCTTCTCGGCCATGTTCCGGTCTCCGTTGTCGTTGTGCGAGGCCGGCGTGGCGTGGCGCGGCGTGCCGGTGCTTTCACTGTAGACGAGGGCATGCCGTGTGCAAGCGTGGGCCGCTGACCGAGGGCGTCCTAGGTTTCCGGATACGAGCGGCAAGCGAGCAGGATGCGCCTCGGCGTGCGATATCCGGCTTCAGGGACATCCTGGTGCATGACTGTCTGGCGATCGACGTCGATGCGGTCTGGCTGGTCGTGGATCAGGAACTGTCGCGGCTGCGCGCGGCGCTGCAGAGGATGCAGAAGCGCTCGCCGGTGGTGTGAGGGGCGAGTTGGGTAGCAGTCGGGCCAAGAAAGAGAAAGCCCGCCGGGCGTGAGCGCGGCGGGCTTGAAGGCGAGGTGAGGTGGGATTAGGTGAGTGAATGAAAGACCTGACCCCTATCCCCCTATCCCCCACTGACCCCTATCCCCCACTGCCTATCAGGAGATCTGAGAGATCAGGGAGTGGTGGTGGCTGCAACCATCTTACACGTCGTAGTTGTCCAGTCGCACTGAGCGTTAGCGCCCGTACCATCCTTGGGCGTGAAATTGATGGTTCCGGTCAAGGCTGCAACGTTAGCGGGCGCAGTCGCAGTGCCCGTGCACGAAACGCCGGTAAAGTTGGTAGTTGCCATCTCGGAGATCAGGGCTGCCGCAGTGCTCTTGACCCAAGCGCCGCCTTCAGCCAAGCATGCATTGTCATGAGACTTCTTGACATAGTTTTGATACTGCGGCAGCGCCACGGCCGCCAGAATGCCAATAATCGCCACGACGATCATCAGTTCGATCAGGGTGAAGCCTTGTTGCATCTTTTTCATTTCAGTTCTCCTTGATGGGAAACCACGGAAAGATCCGCTTGCGTACCCATCAGCAATCCCCGTGCCAGCCTCAGAACCCCAGTTTTCCGTGAACTAGTTCCGCTGAGTTGACACGATCCGGGGGCGAAATCTGACAAGCGCCCCGGACCGGGTTGTCAACATGTGACAAAGGGATGTGGTGGTTGGAAGAGGTCCCGGGGTCAGGTCTTTCATTTGCTCACCCCACCCTCTGCACGGCCACGCCGACCTTGTCTGCCGCCCGCGCCAGCGTGTCGTCCGCTGTGCACAGTGTCGCGCTCAGGCGCATGCATACGGCCAGATGCAGCGCATCGCCCGGACGTAGCCCGCTGCGGTAGTCGGCAATCCAGTCTCTGGCGCGGTCGAAGTCCGCGGTGTCGAGCGCTTCCACAGCGAGTCGCGCACTGACGAGCTTGTCGAAGCGCTCGAGCCCCTCGCGATGGAGGTCCGTCGACACATCGCCCCGGCGCGCCATGATCCCCGCGGCGCTGGCGAACTCGGTGCGTGTCCATGGGCTGATCAGGATCGTTTCGCTGCTGCTGGCTTCGAGCCACGCGAGCGCGGCATCGGTGCTGGCGTCGCGAAAGAACAGTGGCAGCAGGATGCAGGTGTCCGCGTACAAGGCCATCAGTAGCGTGCCCCGTCCCGCGCTTCACGCACGACTTCCGCTGCCGTGCGGGCTTGCGGAGTCTGGGAAAGCACAAAGGCGCGCAACTCGGCAGCCACGGCTGCGGCGTCGGCCGCCGGCTGTGGGCGCTCGGCGATGATGCGGGCGACTGGCCTACCGCGGCGAGTGATGACGATCTCCTCGCCGGCGATCACTTGATCGACGACGGCGGACAGGTGCGATTTGGTTTCGGC
>CAYLTE010000357.1:0-3682 GCA_964386195.1 uncultured Burkholderiales bacterium
GATCTCCTGCGCGCGCAGGTGCTTCTTCACCGTCATCGGGTAGTAGGTGCCGCCTTTGACGGTCGCGTCGTTGACGACGATCATGCACTCGCGTCCGCTGACCCGGCCGATGCCGGTGACGATGCCCGCCGCCGGAACCTGGTTCTCGTACATGTTCCACGCCGCGAGCTGCGACAGCTCGAGAAAGGGCGAGCCGACGTCGAGCAGGCCGCGCACACGCTCGCGCGGCAGCAGCTTGCCGCGCGCCACGTGCTTCGCCCTTGCCGCTTCGCCGCCTCCCTGTGCGATGGCTTCGACGCGCGCGCGCAGATCGGAGACCAGCGCCTCCATCGCCTCCCTGTTCGCGCTGAAATCGGGCGCGCGGGGATTGAGTGCGGAACGGATGACCGTCATGGATCAGGATGCGATGTCGGGGAGCGCCGAGGGCGTGTACGAAAAGCTCGGCACGCGCCCTCGCCGATCGCTACTCGTGGTGATGGGGCTTTTCGCCCACCGGTCCCCCAGCTTTCTTCCAGCCGTTGAACCCACCTTGCACGTGCGCCACGGGTTCGAGGCCCATTTCCTGCACTGCCTTGGTGGCGAGCGCCGAGCGCCACGCCGACGCGCAGTAGAAGACGAACTGCTTGCCGCTTCCGAACACGTCCTTGAAGTAGGGGCTGGCAGGATCGACCCAGAACTCGAGCATGCCGCGCGGGGCGTGGAAGGCGCCCGGGATCATGCCGTCGCGCTCGAGTTCGCGCGGATCGCGGATGTCGACGAAGACGATGTTCGGGTCGCCGTGCAGCTTGATCGCGTCTTCAGTGGGAATCGTCCTGACGACCTGGTTGGCCTCGTCGACGAGTTGCTTGCAGCCTTTGGTGATCGGCATGGCGCCCTCCTGGATAGCAAACGGCTATTATGCCGCGTCCCGCGCCAGCCACCGCTTGAGCGGCGGCGGCTCCCAGGACTGCATCTTCTGCAGCAACGCCGAGGGATCCGCGTCGGCCAGCACCAGGCCGTGATGCACGGGCTGCAGGAAACCCTCGCCCAGCGCGTGGTCGAACATTGCAAGGAGGGGATCGTAGTAGCCGGCGACGTTGAGCAGGGCGCACGGCTTCTGGTGCACGCCCAGCTGCGCCCAGGTCACGATCTCGCAGAACTCCTCGAAAGTGCCGAAGCCGCCTGGCAGCGCCATGAAGCCGTCGGACAGGTCCGCCATGCGCTGCTTGCGCTCGTGCATCGTGTCTGTGACGATGAGCTCGGTGAGCTCCTCGTAGGCCAGCTCCCGCCGCATCAGCCCCTCTGGAATGACGCCGATGACCTCACCGCCTGCGCCCAGCGCCGCCTCGGCGACCGCACCCATCATGCCGACATGCCCGCCGCCGAACACCACGGCGATGCCGCGTTGCGCGAGGAGCAGACCGATCGACCGCGCTGCCTCGACGTAGTGCGGCGCACGTCCGGGCTGCGAGCCGCAGAAGACGCAGACGCGTTTCAGAAGCCGCCCTCCTTCAGCCAGCGCTCGATCTGATCGAAGCGGTCCATGCCCCAGAAAGGTTCGTCGTCGACGAAGATGAACGGCGAGCCGAACACGCCGCGCGCGATGGCCTGCTCGACCTCGACCTTGAGCTTCTCCTTGACCGCCGGATCGTTGAGCGCAGCCTCGAGGGCCGGGCCGTCGACGCCCATTGCCGCGGCAACCGCCACCGTGTCGGACGGATTCGAGATGTTCACGTCGCGCTGGAAATAGGCCTCGTAGAGCGCGGCAGCTAGCTGCTTGGCCTTGGTGGGACTCTGCGCGTCCAGCCAGTGGAAGGCGCGCGCCGGCGCCTGCGTGGCGATGGGAAAGACGCTGGGGTGTGTGTACGCCACGCCGTGGTGGCGGGCGCTGCGGGCGAAGTCGTGCCTGGAATAGTCACCCTTGAGCGGGACGGTGGGCAACGGCGGCAGGCCGGTGACCTTGAACGTCGCGCCGAGCAGGATCGGCCGCCAGCGCACCTCGCGCCCATACTTGGCACCGAGTCCGTCGATGCGCGTGCTGGCGAGATATCCGTAGGGAGACGAGAAGTCGAAATAGAAGTCGATGGGTTGCATGTCAGTCATAGGCCATGCGGCCGCGATGATGTGGATCCCAGTGGTCCGAGAGGTAGTCGCATGATCGGCCGATCCCCGTTTTCGCCGGGATGACGGAGGGCTTCGTTCACGCTCTGCCCGGCGGATAGTCGTCCCGTGCGCCGCGCGCGCCGACGGCCGCGCCCGGTCGGCGCGCGGTGACCTCGATCTCGATCTTCATCGCCGGATCCACCAGGCCGCAGATCAACGCGGTGGCAGCCGGCCGCGCACGCGCGAACTGTTCGCCGAAGATCGGCGCCACCTGCTCGAAGTACTCCTGACGCGTGAGGTAGTAGTGCACGCGCACGACATCGTCGAGCGTGCAGCCGGCCTGGCTCAGCGCGTGCGCGATGTTGGCGAACACCTGCCGCGTCTGCGTCTCGAGATCGTCGGAGATCGTCATCGTGGCGTAGTCGTAGCCGGTAGTGCCCGACACGAACACCCAGTCTCCGTCGATCACTGCGCGGCTGTAGCCGGCGAGCGCTTCGAATGTCGATCCCGAAGAGATCAGGGTGCGCATCGCTCAGCCCTTGCTCGGAGGAAACTGCACGCCGTTCAGCTGCGACTGCGCGAGGATTAGGGACGCCGACAGGTGTTCGGGACCGCCGAACCCCAGGTTGATCGCCGCGATCACGCTCTGCAGCGTGGTCGCCGCCATCGGGCCGGTGAGGCCGGCCTCCATCGCCATCTGGTTGTAGTAGCGCATGTCCTTCGCTGCATTGACCAGCGCGAACTTGTGCCCGGTGAAGTCGCCGTCGACCGCCTTGCCCGCCACGTTCTGGAACATCGGCGAACTGGCTGCGCCGAGGCTGAACAGCTTGAAGAACATCTTCGGATCGACGTCGAGCTTGGCGCACGCGGCCAGCAGTTCGCCGATGATCGCAAGCTGCCCGATCACGCCGAAATTGTTGATGAGCTTGATCTTGTGGCCCGCACCCGTGCCACCCGCGTGCAGGATGTTCTCGGAGTAGGCACCGAGCACCGGGCGGATCTCCTCCAGCGTCGCCTCGTCGGCGCCCACCATGGAGTTGAGCCGGCCCTGCGCCGCCTCGGCCGGTGTGCGGCTCAGCGGCGCGTCGACGAAGCGCATGCCCTTCGCCTTCGCGTCAGCGGCGATGCGCAGCGTCGACTCCGGCTGGCTGGTCGAGGTGTCGATCACGATCTGGCCGCTGCGTCCGCAGGCCAGGATGCCCCCGTCTCGATAGATCAGATCTTCCACCTGCGGTGTGCCAGTCACGCACAGGATGATGACGTCCGACGCGTCGCACAGCGCCGGGAGATCCTTCGCCTCCTTCGCGCCCCGCCCGACGAGATCCTCCACCGGCGCACGGTTGCGGTGTCCCATCACCGTGGTCGGAAAGCCCTTCTCGACCAGGTTCTTCGCCATGCCGTGGCCCATGAGACCCACGCCGATGAAGCCGATTGTCTTCATAGTCATCAAGGCGCCAAACGCAAAGGTCGCAAAGAGCGCAAAGAAGATCATGTGCCCCCTTGCTGCTTCACGCGATGCGCACCCTCCCTGTCTGGTTGACGATAAGTTCTAGCTCTTTCTTGTCTTAGCGCTCTTTGCGTTCTTTGCGTTGAACGCTCT
>CAYLTE010000358.1:0-3675 GCA_964386195.1 uncultured Burkholderiales bacterium
CGTCGTTGTTTGGTGGGGGTCCCCCCCAACAACCCCTCCCCCTCTTTTGCTGGGGGGGGGGCGCCGCCCGGGGGGGGGGGGGCCACGCCGGCGTCACCCCACACTGCCCCGGCGGCTGCGCCGCCACCCCGCCTCTTGAGAGGCGGGGAATTCAGTCGACACGGAGCACACGCATGGAACGCATCCTCCTCATCCAGGGCGCCAACATGACCTACCTCGGCAAGCGCCAACCGGAAATCTACGGCACCACCACCGCCGCCGAGCTCGATGCGATGCTGCTCGCGCACGCGCGCGAGCACGCCTACTCGCTGGAGATCTTCTACACCAACATCGAGGGCGAGGCGATCAACAAGCTCTACGCCTCGGTAATCGACGGGGTCCAGGGACTTGTGATGAACCCTGCCGGATTCAGCCAAGGTGGATTCGCGCTGCGCGACTGCATCGCCGCCCTGCCCTTTCCCTACGTCGAGGTGCACATGACCAACGTGGAGAAGCGCGGTATCCACTCGGTACTCGCGCCGAACGCGGCGGGCGGGGTGTACGGCTTCGGCGTGAACTCCTACTTCCTCGGACTCGAGGCGATGCTGCGCTTGCTGCGCATGCCCATGCCCCCGCGCAGCTAGCGCGAGAAGCTGCCCCCGCGCGCGTTGTGCCCGCCGTCCACCGTGATCACGATGCCGCTCACGTACGACGCGCGGTCCGACGCCGCGAACACCACTACGTCGGCCACTTCCTCGACCGTGGCGGCGCGCTTCATCGGCAGCCCCTCGAGCAGCTCGCGCCAGCGCTCGGGGTCGCCGAGCTGATCCGCCGCGCGCCCGCGCATAAGGGTCACCAGCCGCTCGGTCTCGACGGCGCCCGGACTCACCGCCAGCACACGCACCCCGTGCTCCAGGCTGTAGCTGCCGAGCGTGCGTGAAAAGGCATTGAGCGACGCGTTACCGGCCGATCCCGCGATGTAGCGATAGTCCAGCCGGTCGGCGGCGAGTCCCGTCACGTTGACGATCACGCCGCGTCCGGCGGACTGCATCGCCGCGTAGTACGCGCGCGACATGTTGATGTAGCCGAACACCTTCAGGTCCCACGCCTCGCGCCAGCGCGCCTCGTCCACCTGGAGCAGATCGCCGCCGGGAATCGCGCCTGCATTGTTGACGAGAATGTCCGGCGTTCCCGTCGCGTCCAGCAACGCCGCCACGCTTTCGCTGCGCGACAGGTCGAGCGCGTGGCAGGCCACGTCGATGCCGTGCGCCTCGCGAAGACGCACCGCGGCAGCTTCCAGCCGATCGGCCGAGCGCGACACCAGGTGCAGGTGGCAGCCCTCCTTCGCCAGCGCCGTCGCGACTCCCAGCCCGATGCCCTTCGACGCCCCCGTCACCACCGCACTGCGTCCCTGCAATCCCAGTTCCATTCCTCAACTCCCGATGTCGATTGACGCGCGCGCACCCATGCACGCAGTGAAGATCTACCCCTGCCCGCTTCGCGGTCGCGCGGCGATCACCAGCATGCCGAACAGCACGAACGCCGGACCGAGCCCGGCGATGGCATAACCGCCCGGCCAGCGGCGGCGGTCGAGGAAAGCCTGCCGCCCATTCGGTGCGACGTAGCACCGGTGCACCGAGCCCAGCGGGAAATCGCCGGTCAGGTCTACGGGCTTGCCGTCGATGATCTCGCGCGGCGGGTCGATCAGCCACTCGGTGCCGCCGACGCGCCACGGCGAGTAGGTCTGGCGCACATGGCGCTGTCCCGCGCGATCGTAGGTGAAGGCCAGGCGCATGTACGTGTGGCGCTTGCTCCAGATGTTGCTGCCCCGGGTGGTATAGGTGCTGCCTTCGACGATCACGCAGGACGACTGCGGCCACGACTGTGCGCGCCACCAGTTCAGCCAGGGATCGACGCTCATCGCCTTGGTAGCGAGCAACCCGGGCAGGATCGCGCCCAGTCCGACGATGGTGTAACCGAGCGCCCGTCGCGTGAACAGCGACGCGAACCACTCACCCCAGCCAAGCGGCGGGTCGGGACGAAACCTCAGCCATTGCCAGATCTTCCGGACACCGCGCAGCGCGCCAAGGTTGAGCAGCAGGGCGAGTCCCCACGCCGGGTAGAGCCAGCCGGAGGCGGCGAACGCCTCGCCGATCGGCCCCCAGGTGAGCAGTGCGGCAGCGGCAAGCAGCACCGCGCCGAAAGCCAGGGCAACCAGGGAATCGATGGGAAAACGTGGGAAATCTCGGGCGCCCATGGAGAGGCTCAGGGATTCACCACCACCTCGCGGATGGTGTCGCCACGCCGGATGGCGTCGAAGCCGCTGTTGATCTCCTCCAGCGCGATGCGCCGCGTGATCAATTCGTCGAGCATGAGCTTGCCGTCCAGATAGAGCCGCGCCAGCCAGGGGAAGTCGCGGCGCGGGCGCGCGTTGCCGTAGCTCGAGCGCACGATCTGCTTCTCGCCCATCAACGAGCCCCAGCGGAAGGCGACGTCCTGGTTGACGTTGACCTTGCCGAGGAAGACGACATTGCCGCCGGGGCGCACGGCTTCCACCGCCAGCCGGAACGCCTTCTCGTGCCCGGCCGACTCGAAAACGTAGTCCGGGCCGCGCCCGCCGGTCAGCTTCCTGATCTGCTCGATGGCGTCCTGCGCGCCGCCGTCGACGGCCGCATGGGCACCGAAGCGCAGCGCTGTCACGCGCTTCGACGCATCGAGGTCGGCGGCGATGATGAGCCCGGCCCCGGCAATGCGCGCGCCCTGGATCGCGTTCAGTCCGACGGCGCCGCAGCCGATCACCAGCGCGCTTTCCCCTGGCGCCATCCGAACCTTGCGCGTTGCCGCGCCCACTCCGGTCATCACGCCGCAGCCGATCAGGCAGGCGCGGTCGAAGGGAATGTCCTTCGGCACGCCGATGGCGCCGGACTCCGGCACCACGCAGTACTGCGCGTGCGAGGACACCACCGAGAAGTGGTGCATCGGCCCGCCATTGCGCGACAGTCTAGAGCGGCCATCGAGCAGCAGGCCCTTGGGCTGGTGGCGCGAGAAGGGCTCGCACAGAATCGGCAGGTCGCGCTCGCAGTAGAAGCAGTGGCCGCAGTGCGGATTCCAGGAACACACGACGTGCTCGCCGACCTTCACCTGCGTGACGTCCTTGCCCACCGCCTCGACCACGCCCGCGCCTTCGTGGCCGAGGATGATCGGCAGCGGATAGGCGAGCGAGCCCTGGATGACTTCCAGGTCCGTGTGGCACAAGCCGCTGGCGTGAATGCGTACGAGCACGTCAGTGGGCTCGAGCGCCGCCATCTCCACCGTCTCGATCGCAAGCGGCTCGTTGATGCTGTTCAGTACGGCGGCTTTGAATCGCATGCTCGGCCCTCAGTGGAATTCGTGGCTTCTATCCGGCACTGCGTTCCCATTCGACACGGATCTCCCGGATCTGTCCGTTGAACTGCATCGATCCGGTCAGGATCAGCCGCGCTCCGTCCAACTTCACGTGGCGCACGTTGGAGACACCGACGAGCTTGGGATCGGAACTCAGCTCGAGGTGGTGGGTGGCTGCCCGTCCGGCCTCGTCCACGGTGTAGTCACCGTAATAGGCGAAGTAGCCCTCGCCCATGATGTGAACGGACACCTTGCCGTCCGCGGAGTACTCCAGCACGCCGCGGGCGTCCCGGCCCATCGGGTACTCATCGC
>CAYLTE010000359.1:0-3674 GCA_964386195.1 uncultured Burkholderiales bacterium
AGCTCGAAGAAGTCGAGGAAGAAGGCGAGCAGGAAGACCAGGATGTTGACGACGATCAGGAAGCCGGTCTGTCCGCCGGGCAGTCCGGTGAGCAGGTGCTCGACCCACAGGTCGCCATTGACGCCGCGGAAGGTCAGGCCGAAGACGGTCGAGCCGATCAGGATGAAGATGACGAACGAACTGAGCTTCGCCGTCGTGTTCATCGCCTGGCGCAACAGCGACCAGTTCAGCCGGCGGTTGATCATCGCCAGGATCAGAGCGCCCGTCGCGCCCATGGCGCCGCCCTCGGTCGGCGTGGCGATGCCGAGGAAGATCGTGCCCAGCACCAGGAAGATCAGCGTCAGCGGCGGGATCAGGACGAACAACACCCGGCTCAGCAGCTTGACGCCGCGCAGCGTCCTGGCTTCCGGAGGCAGGGCGGGCGCGGAGTCCGGCTGCACCATCGAGCGTACGAAGATGTAGGACAGGTACAAGCCGGTGAGGACGAGCGCCGGGAAGATCGCGCCGGCGTACATGTCGCCCACCGAGCGCCCCAGCTGGTCCGCCAGGATGATCAGCACCAGTGAGGGCGGGACGATCTGGGCGAGCGTGCCGGATGCCGCGATCACGCCGGTCGCCAGTTGCCGGTTGTAGCCGTAGCGCAGCATGATGGGCAGCGAGATCAGCCCCATCGAGATGACCGACGCCGCCACCACGCCGGTTGTCGCTGCCAGCAGGGCACCCACCAGGACGACGGCGTAGGCGAGGCCGGCGCGGATCGGACCGAACAGCTGGCCGATGGTGTCCAGCAGATCCTCGGCCATGCCACTGCGTTCGAGAACCAGGCCCATGAACGTGAAGAACGGCACCGCCAGCAGGGTGTCGTTCGCCATGATGCCGAAGATGCGTTCGGGCAGCGCCTGGAACAGGGCCGGGTGCAGCAGGCCCAGTTCGACGCCGATGAAGCCGAAGGTCAGTCCGATGGCGCCCAGGGCGAATGCCACCGGGTAGCCCAGCAGCAGGAACACGACCAGCGCCAGGAACATCAGCGGCGCCATGTTATCGATGATGAACTGGGTCATTGCTGCGCGGCCTGTTCGGATTGCAGGGGGGCGTGCGGGCCGTCGTGCTTCTCGAGGGGATCGGGGATCAGGCCGTTGAGGAAGGCGATGCGCTTGATCAGCTCCGAAACGCCCTGCAGGACGAGCAGGCCGAGTCCGACCGGAATCATCAGCCGCGCCGGCCAGCGGATCAGGCCGCCGGCGTTACTCGACACCTCGCCGCTGACCCATGCATTGACGAAGACAGGCCAGGACAGCCACATCATGTAGCCCATCACGGGGAACAGGAAGAAGGTCGTCCCGAACAGGTCGATCCATGCCCGCGTGCGCGGGGAGAACCGCGAGGAGATGACGTCGATGCGGATGTGCTCGTTGTGCTTGAGCGCATAGCCGGCGCAGAACAGGAACACCGCCGCGAACAGATACCACTGCAGCTCGAGGAAGGCGTTGGAGCTCACGTTGAACAGGTAGCGGGAGACCGCATTGCCCGAACTGACGATCACCATGATCAGGATCAGCCACAGGACGACGCGTCCGACGGCCTCGTTCAGCGCGTCGATGGCGCGCGAGATGGACAGCAGGGATTTCACGGTTTAAGCGGGCTCCTCGGACGACTGCACCTTCTGATCTCATTTTTCTGGGTGGCGGCCCGGCCGCCGCATCTCGCGGTCGGCTGCGGTGCCACCTTTGGACCGCGTTCAGCATGCCGTGCGACGTGCCGGGACGCGGTGAGGCGCGAGTCTAACGCAGGCGGGGGCGCGTCGCACCTCCGGCTGCGCCTTGCGGGGGCGGTGCCGGGCTCGCCTGCGTGGGCACGCCATTGATCGGTGCCGCCAGACTGCGCACAATCGCCGACTGTCCCCCGCTCGCACTTCTTTCCGCTTGGATTCCGACACCCTGGCGACGCTCGCCGGCCTGTTCGCCAGCGCGTTTCTCGCCGCCACCATCCTGCCTGGCGGCTCCGAGGTGGTCCTGTATGCCGTCCTCGCGCGCGACGATTCTCTATATGTACCGGCGCTGGTCATCGCCACCCTGGGTAACACGCTGGGTGCGCTCACCTCCTATGCGTTGGGGCGGCTGGTTCCGCAGCGCTACACTCCGTCCGCGCGGGCGCTGGACTGGACGCGCCGCGGCGGCACGCCGATCCTGCTGCTGTCGTGGGTCCCGCTCGTCGGCGACGCATTGTGCGTGGCGGCCGGATGGCTGCGTTTCGCACCGGGGCTCAGTGCGGCCTTCATTGCGCTCGGCAAGTTCGCCCGCTACTGGGTGGTGGCGCAGGCGGCGCTGTGAGCGCCGCACCAGCCTCTGTTTCCATGTCCCGAACAGGGGCGATTGTGCACTGCGACAGTGCTATGATCGGTCGCTTTTGTCGCGCAATCTCAATCTCTTAGCATGACAGTCCGGCTTCGCGAGATACCCTACAACTACACCTCCTACTCGGACCGGGAGATCGTCATCCGCATCCTGGGCGGGGAGGCCTGGCACCTGCTGGACGAGCTGCGTGCGCAACGCCGCACCGGCCGCTCTGCGCGCATGCTCTACGAGGTGCTGGGCGACATCTGGGCGGTCGCGCGCAATCCGTATCTGCAGGACGATCTGCTCGCCAACCGTTCCCGGCTCGACGCACTCATCGAGGCCATGCGCCACCGGTTGCGCGAGATCGAGGCGCGGCGCACCAATCGCGACGACCAGGTGGGCGCGCTGCTGCAGGCGGCGGGAGTTGCCGTGGACCGCTTCGCGGCGGACTTCGAGGAAACGCGGGCGCTGCGCCGGCGCGTGCAGCGACGGCTGGTGCGCGTCACCCGCAAGGACAACATCGCCTTCGACGGCTTCGCCCGCGTTTCGCACGTCACCGACGCGACGGACTGGCGGGTGGAGTACCCGTTCGTGGTGGTCAATCCCGACACCGCGGAAGAAGTTCCGGAACTGGTGCGGGCCTGCATCGAACTGGGCCTGACAATCATCCCGCGCGGGGGCGGCACCGGCTACACCGGGGCTGCCGTGCCGCTCACCCCGCTGTCTGCGGTGATCAACACCGAGAAGCTCGACCGGCTGGGCGCGGTCGAGCGCATTGCGCTGCCGGGTGTGGACGGCACGGCGCCGACCATCGTGTGCGGTGCCGGCGTCGTCACCCGCCGGGTGATGGATGCCGCCGATGCGGCGGGGCTGGTGTTCGCCGTCGATCCCACCTCGGCGGATGCCTCGTGCATCGGCGGCAACATCGCGATGAACGCGGGTGGAAAGAAGGCGGTGCTGTGGGGCACGGCACTGGACAACCTGGTCTCCTGGCGCATGGTCGATCCGGACGGACGCGTGATGGAAATCACGCGCGTCGGCCACAACCTTGGAAAGATCCACGACTGCGAGGTGGCACGCTTCTCGATCCAGCGATTCGGCGCGGACGATCGCACGCCTGAAGGCGCGCCGCAGCTGCTGGAGATCCCCGGCCGCGCCTTCCGCAAGACCGGCCTGGGCAAGGACGTGACCGACAAGTTCCTGCGCGGGTTGCCCGGGGTGCAGAAGGAAGGCTGCGACGGCATCATCGTCTCGGCGCGCTTCCTCCTGCACCGCATGCCCGCGCACACCCGCACCGTGTGTCTGGAGTTTTTCGGCAATCCCAAGGACGGTGTGCCC
>CAYLTE010000360.1:0-3664 GCA_964386195.1 uncultured Burkholderiales bacterium
GAGCCAGTCGTTCTGGGAAGGGGTGGACGTGCGCGGCGAGGCGCTGTCGCTCGTCATGATCGACCGCCTGCCCTTTGCGCCCCCAGACGACCCGGTGCTCGCCGCACGTATCGAGCGGCTCAACGCCGAGGGACGCAACGCGTTCATGGAGCACCAGCTGCCCGAGGCGGTGATCGCGCTCAAGCAGGGGGCCGGACGGCTGATCCGAGACGAGACCGATCGCGGCGTGCTCATGATCTGCGACACCCGGCTCGTGGAGAAGCCCTACGGGCGCCGAATCTGGCAGAGCCTGCCGCCCATGCGGCGCACACGGCTGCTGTCCGAGGTAGTTGCCTTTTACGACGAGCTGCGCGAGCAGTCGCCGGCGGTCTGAGCAACCGGTTCAGCCCGTGCGCATGCGCCGGCGAAGTCGCGCGCGCACCAGGTCGATGTGCTGCCGGAAACTGTACAGGTTGGCCGAGAAGGCCAGCGGCGTGGGGATGTGGTTGACGGCATTCTCGATGCTGTCGAGGCGTGCGTCCATGTCACGCAGTTCCTCCTCGCTCTGCTTTTCCTCGAGCTGAAGCTCCAGTTCCTTCAGCCGGGCGTACCAGCGGTAGATGCGCGAGCGTACCCGCCAGCTATACAAGGCCGGCACGATGCGCGCGAGCGGGACGAGTACCGCCAGCAGAGGCAGGATCATCACCCACATCCGATCGACCAGGTTGGCGGCCCAGAACGGAAGATAGCGCTGCAGGAACGGCGGTCCCGCGGTGTAGTAGCGCTGTGCTTCCGCACTCAGTGGGAAGTCGGCGTTCTTGTCGCTCGGGAACTCGCCGCGCGTGTTGAACATGCCTGCGTCGGCGTGCAGTTCGCTCGCTGCGCGCATCAGCAGATAGGCAAGCGCCGGATGCAGTTCCCGCCGCGCCAGCAGATTGGCAGTCGGCGCGATGAGCACCACGTCCTGCGCGGGCACGTCCTGCGCAAAGTCGACGGCCCCGCGCGGGAGCACCAGGCGGGTGAGGTAGGGGAAGCGCCGGGTGTAGGCTTCGGCGCGTACGAAACTGAGCAAGCGCACTCCCCGGGTGTTCATCAGCAGCGTCACTGCCGGAGAGTCGGCCGGCGCCACGAACAGTGCGGCGCCGATACTTCCCTGAGCCAGCGCATCGGCGGCCTGGTTGCCGTCCAGGTCGAGCAACTGCGTCGGCGGCAGCACCGCATCGTTTACGGAGAGCAGTTGCAGCGCGAGCGTGCGTACTCCGCTGTAGGGCAGCCCGATCGCGATCTTCTTCCCGCGCAGCCCGTCCAGATCCTCGATGGCAGGGCCCCGATAGAACACCCAGAGCGGTTCGTAGTACAGGCTGCCCAGGGACACGAGTTCGGGCGCGTTGGCCGCGAAGGCCGTGCCGGCCTGGAGAAAGCCAACCTCGATATCGGATTCGGGATCGGTCAGGCGCGCCACGTTCTCCAGGCTGCCAGCGGAGGTGCGCAGTTCCACGCTCACGCCATCGCGCGCGAGAATTGCCTGATAGCGTCGGCCGAAGGCGTGGTAGCCACTGTCGAGCGGGCCGGTCGCCATGATCAGCGTGCGAGGCGGCGCAGGCTGAACGAATCGCAGTGCGAGCGCGAACGCCCCAACGATGAGGATTACCGCCAGTCCGAGGGTGAACCACAGCTCCCGGCGCAGCGCCTGCTGAAGTCGGGCGAGTTCGGCCATCGGACGCAATGCCATCCCGCATTATAGGCAGAGCCGGTAGCGGGCAACGATGAACGACGAGGCTGCGATGGGACAGTGGGCAGTGGCGGTGCATGGCGGCGCAGGCGTGTGGCGCGACCAGGACGAAGGGCGGATTTGCACGGGCGTGGCAGCCGCCGTGGCCGGTGCGCGCGCCGTGCTCGATGGCGGTGGCAGCGCCCTCGATGCTGTCGTCGCAGCGGTCTTGCAACTCGAGGACGATGAACTGTTCAACGCAGGTACCGGGGCGGCATTGAACCGCGACGGCGATGCCGAACTCGACGCTGCGGTGATGTCGGGCAAGGATCTCCGGTGCGGAGGCGTGGCCGCGCTGCGAGGCGTGCGCAATCCGGTGCTGGTGGCCCGGCGCGTAATGGAGGCGAGCCCCCACGTGCTGCTCGCGGGGGAGGGTGCGCGACGCTTCGCGCAGGAACAGGGATTCGACGTGGAGTACGACCCGGTGACCGCCCGGGCGCGGGAGGTCTGGGTCGCGCGCTCGAAGGCGGGCCTCACCCTCGAACCGCCTTCACCCGCAGGCGATACGGTGGGCGCGGTGGCGCTGGACAGGAACGGGCACCTGGCGGCCGCGACATCGACCGGTGGAACGATCCTGAAGCTGCCGGGACGGGTGGGCGATTCCCCGATTCCAGGTGCCGGCAACTACGCCAGCGCCTGGGCCGCGTGTTCGGCAACCGGTCGTGGCGAACTCATGATGCGCCTGCTGGCCGCGAAGGCGTTGTGCGACCGTGTGCAGGCCGGGGCGGCACCGCAGCCGGCGGCCGACTCGCTGCTGGTGCTGATGCGAGAGAGCGTCGGTGCCGATGCCGGGTTCATCCTGCTTTCCGCGTCGGGAGAAATCGGGATGGTGCACGGCACACCGGCGATGCCGCACGCATGGCAACGCCAGGGCGCCCCGTTGCAAGCGAGATTCCGCTGCGGCTAGCGCAGCCCGCGAAACGACTGCCGGATCCTGTTCCGGCGTCCTACCAGGCGCGCGGCGCGATCCAGCTCCACAGCGCCCAGAACAGTGCGACCCAGATGCCGACGATCAGCATCGCGCCCAGGACGCTGCGGGGCCTCGCTCCACGTTGTGCGAGCCAGTCAGCCGCCTGTGCGCGCGCGCGCTCGAGCTCGGCGGCAGGAAGCATTCTGAGCAGCAGCCAGATCGCCGCCGGCAGCAGGAGCAGTTCATCCAGGTAGCCCAGCACTGGGATGAAGTCGGGGATCAGATCGATCGGGCTCAGTGCATAGGCGACGACGAGGGCCGCAAAGATTCTTACGAGGAGCGGAGTGCGGGGATCTCGGCAGGCGAACCACAGCGCGAGGACGTCGCGCTGGAGCGACCTGGCCCACTCGCGCAGACGCTGAAGCACGCGCTTACCCGGCGAGGCGCCCGTGCAGGTCGTGCGCGTCGGCCCGTTCGATGCGCACGCGGGTGAACTCGCCGACGTTCAGGCCAGCACCGTCCTCGATGTAGACCAGGCCGTCGATTTCCGGAGCATCCGCGGCGCTGCGCGCCACGGCGCCGTCTGCGCCCACCTCGTCCACGAGCACGGTCAGCGTCTGGCCGACGCGGCGCTGCAGCCGCTGCGCGGAGATCGCCTGTTGGCGTTCCATGAAGCGGTGGCGGCGATCTTCCTGGACGGCATCGGGCACCGGATCGGGTAATGCGTTGGCCGCTGCGCCTTCGACCGGGGAGTAGGCGAAACACCCGACGCGGTCGAGTTGAGCCTCGTCCAGGAAATCGAGCAGCGCTTCGAACTCGGCTTCGGTTTCGCCCGGGAAACCGACGATGAACGTGCTGCGCAGCACGATATCCGGGCACAGCTCCCGCCAGCGACGGATGCGGGTCAGCGTGTTCTCCGCGTCCGCGGGCCGCTTCATGAGCCTGAGGAGGCGCGGCACCGCATGCTGGAACGGCACGTCGAGATAGGGCAGCAGATTCTCCTG
>CAYLTE010000361.1:0-3646 GCA_964386195.1 uncultured Burkholderiales bacterium
TCTTCGGCATCATCATCATGATCCTGTTCTGGATCGGCTCGCGCTGGCAGGAGGCGGAGGAGGAGGCGCCCGTGGCTCCCGCGGTGGCGGCTGGCGTGCCGGTAAAGGAAACGTCCCTGTCTTCGCGTGGCGCCATGCTTGCCACCGCCGTCGTCGCGGTCGGCCTCTGGGTGCCCGTGCTCGCCATGCTCGACCGGCAGGTGGAGCATGGGCCGGTGCAGTTCGAAACGCTGGCGAGCAATGCGGGCTGGCAGTCTGCGGACACGGGCGTCCTGCCCCCATGGGCGCCCAGTTACTCGGGCATGCGCGGCGAGCAACGCACGGCCTGGCAGCGAGACGGGCGCACGGTCGGCCTCTACATCGGCTACTACCGAGACCAGAAGCCGGGCGAAGAGCTCATCAACTCCGAGAACCGCGTGCTCATCAGCAAGGACCCTGTCTGGAAGCGTACCGGCTGGGCCAAGCCAACGGTTCGCGTCGGTGCAGCGACCCATCAGTGGGACAGCCTGGACATGGCCAGCCACGAACACGGACGCATGCTGGTTCTCAACGCCTACTGGATCGGCGGTCGCTGGACCACCAACGACTATCTGGCCAAGATCTACCTGGTGCTGGCGAGACTGGCTGGAGAGGGCGACGACTCCGCAGCCGTCATGGTCTATTCGCCCTATTCAGGGGAAGAGCGTGATGCAGCGGTCCAGACCGTGGAGCGCTTCCTCGCCGACATGGGCGACGGCCTCGTCACCATGCTCGAGGACACCGCGAGGCGCTAATGCAGGAAGCAAGATCGACGGGCCCGGGGCTCTACACACGACTGGTTTCGGGGCTGCTTTTCCCGCTGCACGAGCGGTTGAAGCACCACGACACCGTTGCCGTTCGCAAGCAGCTTGAACAGTCGCAGTGGTGGCCTCGCGACCGCCTGCAGCAGATGCAGGTCGAGCGCCTGCGTGCTCTGCTGCAGCACGCACAGCAGCACGTGGCCTACTACCGCGAGCTTTTCGCCCGTATCGGTTTCGACCCGGCCCGTTTGAGCAGCCTTGCCGATCTTCAGCGCTTGCCCTTCCTCAACAAGGCCGACATCCGCGCCAACACCGAGGCGCTCAAGGCCGATAACGCGGTGGGCCTTGCGCGCTTCAACACCGGGGGCTCGAGCGGCGAGCCGCTGATCTTCTTCATCGGCAATCAGCGTGTCAGCCACGACGTCGCCGCCAAGTGGCGTGCGACGCGTTGGTGGGGTGTCGATATCGGTGATCCGGAGACCGTCGTCTGGGGCTCGCCGATCGAGCTCACCGCACAGGACCGCGTCCGCGCCATCCGCGACAAGTTGCTACGCACCGAGTTGCTGCCCGCCTTCGAGATGTCCGACGCCAAGCTCGACGGCTTCGTCGCCCGCATCCGCGCGCGCCGGCCGAAGATGTTGTTCGGCTACCCCTCGGCGCTGTCGCACATTGGCCAGCACGCGCAGAGGCGCGGGATTCGCATGGACGACCTCGGCATCCAGGTGGCGTTCTGCACCTCCGAGCGGCTCTACGACCACCAGCGCGAGGTGATCGAGCGCGTTTTCGGCTGCCCGGTGGCAAACGGCTACGGCTCGCGCGACGCCGGCTTCATCGCCCACCAGTGCCCGTCGGGCGGCATGCACCTCACCGCGGAGGACATCATCGTCGAGATCGTGGACAGCGAGGGCAGGGTGCTTCCGCAAGGGCAGGCCGGCGAGATCGTCGTAACCCACCTCGCCACCGGAGACTTCCCCTTCATCCGCTACCGCACGGGCGACGTGGCCGTGATGGACACCGCGAGTTGCGCTTGCGGCCGCGGCTTGCCGATGCTCAAGGAGATCCAGGGGCGCACCACCGATTTCGTCGTCGCGCGCGACGGTACGGTGATGCATGGGCTGGCGCTGATCTATGTGCTGCGCGATCTGCCGCAGGTTGCGGGTTTCAGGATCGTGCAGGAGACGCTGGAGCACACGCGGGTTCAGGTCGTGCCGGGCGAGGGGTTTGGTTCGGAGATCGAGCAGCGGATCCAGCGCGGACTGGCGGCGCGGCTGGGCGAAGGGGTGCGGATCGAGGTGGAAGAGGTTGAAGCGATCGCTCCGGAGAAGTCGGGTAAGTATCGGTACGTGGTCAGTCGAGTGGATGTGGCGGGGATGGCATGAGGGACTTATTTGTTGCCGCCGTCGTTTTCGGCTCGCTTCCTTTTATCCTGAAGCGCCCGTGGCTGGGCATCTTGATGTGGTCGTGGCTCGGCTATATGAACCCTCACCGTCTCGCATGGGGGTTCGTCACATCGATGCCAGTCGCGCTCATCGTTGCCCTTACGACCTTCGCCGCGATCCTGGTTTCCAAGGAGGAGAAGCGCGTCCCCTGGACGCGTGAGACGGTACTCTTGCTGATTTTCACCGGCTGGATGTTCGTGTCGACCCTGTTGGCTCAGTACCCAGGCATGGCTTGGCCGCAATGGGACAAGGTGTGGCGCATCATTCTGATGACTTACGTCACGATGATGCTGATCACCGACAAACAGCGCCTCTACTGGTTGGTAGTCGTGATTGCCTTGTCCATTGGTTTTTATGGCTTTAAGGGGGGGGTGTTCACACTTACCGGCGGCGCGAGTAACAACGTGATGGGACCGCCGGGCTCCTTCATCGCCGACCGCAATTCAGTGGGTCTGGCCTTGATCATGGCGATCCCGCTGCTGTGGTTTGTGCGACTGCAGACCGACAGCAGGCTCGTGAGACTCGCCCTTCTGGCCGGTGGTGCACTTACGCTCATTGCAATTATTGGAACGAATTCTCGCGGCGCCTTGCTTGGACTGGCCGCGATGGGCCTCTTCTTCCTCATGAAGGCGCGCAACCGCTTCGGCATCATCCTGGCGTTGATACCCTTGGTGCTCGTTGTCCTCTACGTCATGCCGCAGCAATGGTTCGATCGCATGCACACGATCGAGAGCTATGAGGACGACGCCTCGGCGATGGGGCGGATCTATGCGTGGAATAACGCTATCACCCTGGCGAACATGCACTTCGTGGGCGGTGGGTTCCGGGCGGTGACAGGCTTTGGTGGCACCGATTCCCACAGCAACTGGTTCGGCGTGCTTGGGGAACTCGGCTGGGTGGGGCTGGGCATGTTCATTCTCCTGCACCTTTTCACCTGGCTGTCGGCCTCGCAGATCATTCGTTGGTCAAAGGGGCGCGAATCGCTGACTTGGGCAAGAGACCTCGCCGCCATGGTGCAGGTCAGTCTCATCGGCTACATGTCGGCGGGCTCGTTCCTCGGTCTGCAGTATTTCGATCTCTTCTATCACCTCATTGCGATCATCGTGATTACCAAGGTGGTCGTGCAGAAGGAGTTGGATGCGCTGCGTGGGGCCAAGGTGGCTCCCGTGGCCAAGGGCCTGGCGCCGCCTCAGCGCAGCAATGGGCGGATGATGCCGGGCTAGATCCCGGGCGCCGCCTTCAGGCGGTGCCCGAGGGTGCGTTCGTGCGCAGCCAGAGTTCCAGTTCCACCAGCACCCAGATCATCACCCCGTAGTAGCTCGCGTGCCCCGCTGCATGTTCGCGGCGAAGGAAGGCCAGATAGCCTGGCTTGACGATGCCGCGCTTGCCCAGGCTGTCCAGCGCGTCCTCGGCCAGCGCCTTCAGCGG
>CAYLTE010000362.1:0-3643 GCA_964386195.1 uncultured Burkholderiales bacterium
TGGATCGCCACCTGCACGTCCATCTCCTCCGCCACCGCCAGGCAGTTGTCGATCGCGGCGGGCGTGGTGCCCCAGTCCTCGTGCAGCTTCAGGCCGATCGCCCCGGCAGCGACCTGCTCGCGCAATGGATTGCGCAGACTGGCGTTGCCCTTGCCGAGGAAGCCGAGGTTCATCGGGAACGAATCGGCCGCCTGCAGCATGCGGTGCATGTGCCACGGACCCGGCGTGCAGGTGGTCGCGTTGGTGCCGGTCGCAGGCCCGGTGCCGCCACCGAACATGGTGGTGACGCCCGACATCAGCGCCTCCTCGATCTGCTGCGGGCAGATGAAGTGGATGTGCGCGTCGATACCGCCCGGCGTGGCGATCATGCCCTCGCCCGCGATGATCTCGGTGGCCGCGCCGATGACGACGTCCACCCCAGGCTGGATGTCGGGATTGCCGGCCTTGCCGATGCCGCTGATGCGCCCGTTCTTGATGCCGATGTCGGCCTTGACGATGCCCCAGTAGTCGACGATCAGCGCGTTGGTGATCACGGTATCGGCCACTTCCGCTGCCCGCCGCTGGCTCTGGCCCATGCCGTCGCGGATCACCTTGCCGCCACCGAACTTCACTTCCTCGCCGTAGATCGTGTGGTCCTTCTCGACCTCGATCCACAACTCGGTGTCGGCGAGCCGCACCTTGTCCCCGGTGGTGGGGCCGAACATCTCGGCATAGGCCGAACGCGTGATCTTCGCTGCCATCAGAGTTTCCCCATCACCTTGCCGAGAAAGCCGTACACCACACGGTCGCCGGACAGTTCCACCAGTTCGACCGTGCGCTCCTGTCCGGGCTCGAAGCGCACCGCAGTGCCCGCCGGGATGTTGAGACGAAAGCCGTAGGCCTGCTGCCGCTCGAACTGGAGCGCCGTGTTCGTCTCGAAGAAGTGGTAGTGCGAGCCGACCTGAATCGGCCGGTCGCCGGTGTTGGCCACCGTGACGGTGACCGTCTTGCGCCCGGCGTTGAGTTCGATCTCGCCGGGCTGGGTTTTCGTTTCACCTGGGATCATGCTCTTGCCCCTTTAGATCACTGCAACCGCTGAACGCAAAGGACGCAAAGAGCGCAAAGAAAGGCAGTTCGGTTTTCCTTTGCGGCCTTTGCGCTCTTTGCGGTTAGCGCTTGTTCTCGGTTGGCACTTTGCGGCTAGACGATCGGATGGTGCACGGTCACCAGCTTCGTTCCGTCCGGGAACGTTGCTTCGACCTGGATCTCCGGGATCATCTCCGGCACGCCTTCCATCACCTCGTCGCGCTTGAGCAGCGTTGCGCCGAAACCCATCAGGTCGGAGACCGAGCGGCCGTCGCGGGCGCCTTCCATGATCGCTGCGGTGATGTACGCGATCGCTTCCGGGTAGTTGAGCTTGAGGCCGCGCGCCTTGCGCCGTTCGGCCAGCAGCGCGGCGGTGAACACCAGCAGCTTGTCCTTCTCTCGGGGGGTCAACTCCATGTGTGGTGGCTCTCTACGGTTGCTCGAATTGCGCTCGTTTCAACAGGACCAGATGCGCGGCGTCACGGCCTCGCGTTTCAGCATCGCCGGACGCAGCACGCGCCACAGCGCGGTGAACCAGTCGCGCGCGGCGTGCGCGGAGTGGCCGAGGTGGCGCGCGATGGTCACGCCCGGCAGCGTGGTGATGCCGCACAGCTCTCCTTCGCGTGCCGGCACGGTGCGCAGCGCGGCGATGAGTTCGCGTGAGGCGTCGAAGCCCGCCGCCAGCATCAGCGCGTTGACGGTGTAGCCGGCGAGACCTGCACTCGAGGTCAGCACGCGGCTGCCGCCTTCGACGTCGGCATACTCGACGAACACGGGCCGCGAGCCCTGGTAGACCTCGGTACGCTGGTGCAACCGGCCGTGCGCGAAGCGCTCGCCGGCGGCGGTGCGGCCGAAGCAGGTGATCTCCCAGCCGACGTAGCGTGCGCCATCGGCGAGATCGACATGCAGGCACTGATCGACGCGCGCGCCGTCGAACACGATCGACTCGAGCGGCATCCACTCCAGCACTGCGCCGGCTTCGACGGTGAGCTGAACGTTCTGGCTGGCGTCGGGGCCGATGGAGCGATACCACTTGGTCGCGCCAGGCGTGGTCAGCAGCGCGTGCGCGCCCGATGATGCGACGACGTCGATGGCGAGGCGGTCCCCGGCCACGATGCCGCCCGGCGGGTGGATGACGATCGTCTGGCAGACGTGCTCGCCTTCCTGGTAGAGCGGGCGCTGCACGCGCAGCGGGCCGTGGTGCGAGCGCGCGGACAGGACGGTTCGCGCGTCGCGGCGCTCGTAGCGCAGGTCGAGTGCCGCCGACCAGCCTTCGGCGATCTGCGCGGTGGGCGGCAGAGCTGCGGCGGGCGGCGATGACGAACGCATGGGCAATGACATGGTGCGAGCGATGCAGGATCGCCTCGTTGTTATTGCCGGTAGGCTAGCACGCGGAACGACAAGAATCACGCACTACGTTGGTGCGGAAGGGTTTTTTCTGCCCGCGGGATGTGCGCGGGCGTCAACGCCCGGTTACCGTCGCCAGATCAGCGTGCGGTTGTTCGCCGGCATGGCAATGTCGTCGATCAGCGCGAATCCCTGCGCCCGGGCGAGCGCATCGACTGCCTCGACATCGCGGATGCCGCTGGCCGGGTCGCGCGCCCGCAGCATCGCGTCGAACCGGGCGTTGCTCTCGGAGGTGAAGCGCCCGCCGGTGTTGAACGGCCCGTATACGACCAGCACCCCGCCGTTGGCGAGTTGCTCGCCTGCTCTTACGAAAAAGCGCTGCACCCGCGGCCACGAGACGATGTGCAGGGTGTTGGCGGAGAAGACGGCGTCGCAGCCCTGAGGCGCCCAGTCCTCGTCCAGATCGAGGACCACCGGTGCGCGAAGGTTGGGAAGCGGGGCGTCAGCGAACTGGGCGCGCAGACCGGGCAGGTTCTCCGGGACGTCGCTCGGCTGCCAGATCAGGTGCGGGAGCGCCTGCGCGAAGTGCAGCGCATGCTGCCCGGTGCCGCCGCCGATTTCCAGGACAGCGGTGCGATCGGCAAACGCCTTGCGCAGAACCGCGAGGATCGGACCCTTGTTGCGTTCGCAGGCTTCGGAATAGGGCTTCACGCCCGGTCGCGCACGCCGGGCGCGCCACGCGGCAGGATGCTCAGGACAGCCGCGCCTTGCTTTCCTCGGGCGAGACGCCGTAGCTGGGGCGTACGCTCTCCAGCGCGTCCTTCAGGGTTTCCTCGGGCAGGGTGTTGACCGCCTGCGCCACCGAGAACGCGGCGTCGTAGCTATCCTTGGGCAGGACGTCGACGTGGTCGTCCATCTTGGCAACGAACATGGCCGCGGCACCGGCGGTGCGCAGCAGGTGTTCGCGCTCGGTCATCAGCATCTCCAGCTCCGCGCGGAGCATGGACAGCTCCTGTTCGCGCTGCAGGTCGGAGGCCCGGCGGCCGGTGTGGACGCGACGTTCTTCGGTGTGGATCATGATTGTCTCCAGTTGTAATCCGACTTATTCGGTGGCCACGCTCACCAGGGTGGGCTTCAGCACCGCGATCACGTCATCCGGTGCGAGCCCCACGAGGTATCCCCGCTTGCCACCGTAGATGTAGATCCGTGGCAGGTCGGCGATGCTGCGCTC
>CAYLTE010000363.1:0-3594 GCA_964386195.1 uncultured Burkholderiales bacterium
GGCGGGGGGCCTGACATGCCGGTAGCCGAGACGATCATCGTTCGCCGCGCCAACCTGGGATGGGCTGCGAGCGCACAGCCCTGCCCGTGGGCGCGCAAGGAGACGATTCACTGGTCAGACGGATCGTCGTCCCAGGAGTGGGTCGTCACCGTCGCTTCGATGCTCGACATTCGCAGGCTGGCCGATGAAGCGCGGCCTGCGGGGGTCATCGTCAAACGGGCGCGCCCAGGCGAGGAGTGGTGGGAAGCCGTGATCTACGACGACTACGTCGAGAGTTAAACCATCCCCATCTTGCGCGCGCCCTGAGCGTTCATGGCAGCGATCAGGCCGCGCCCCATCTTGTCGGCGGCGGCCTTGTTCAGCACAGCCTCGCCCGGCGCCAGCTTCGCCGGCACGGTGTCCTTGGTGCCGTCACCCTTGCCGGGGACGCGCGCTGTGCCCTTGGCGAAGCCGAGCCGCATGCGCTGCTGGTTCGACATATACCGCATGTCGACGTCAGGGATGGCGGGGAGCCCGCCGGCGCGCGGGCCAGGAGTGACGCGCGGGGCGCCGCCCCAGAAGGCGTCAGCCGCGACGCGATCATCGAAGGACGGCTGGTCGAGCCGCATGGACTGCGGCACCTGCGGTGCGCGGAACGGCTGCCGCCCGAACACCGAGTCGTTGGCCTGCTCGTTGTACAGGCGGCCCTGAGCGAACCCCTGGCCGATGCGCGACGCGCGGAAGCCGCCAGGGTCGCCGAAATCAGCGATGGACTGCGCCGTGCCCTCGCGGATGTCGGCCGCGCGCGCGTTGTTCGCAGCCGCCGCAGCGTTCACCTCCGTGGGCAGCAGCGCAGCACGCACGGCGTTCAGGTCAGCGCCTGACTGTGCCTGCAGTTCCCGTGCCGCGACGTCACGCCCCTGAAGAGCGTACTTGCGGTCCAGCATGCCCATGAAGCCGGGCGGGGGTGCTCCGAAGGCCATGCTCCGATCTCCTTTAGATGCTCGCGCTGTAGATGTAGGACGTGCTGGTCGAGTTGCTGCTCGCGCTGCTGTTCGAGTTGCTGTTCGACGTGCTCGACGAAATGTTGAAGCCCTGGCTCGTGCTGCTCGACCAGTTGATGGCGTTCAGCGCCGCCGCCCCCAACTGCGCCGACACCTGCGCCCCCACCTTAGCAGCGTCGGCGGCCAGGGAGCGAGTGGTCATGTACAGGTCGGAGTTGGCCTTGGCCGCCGCGACGCCGATCTCGGCCACGCGCTGCGCCTGTTCGATGGTCGCCTGCCACTGCTTGGTCAGCACCTCGTTGTAGCCCGACACCCCCTGCACCTCGGCGCGGTAGGAATCAGCCTCGGCCGAGTTCAGGTCAGCGATGGACTTGGCCCGCGCGCTCTCGGCCTCCACCGCGGCCTTGTAGCCGGCCCAGCGCGTGTTGTGGGCATCGAGCCGACCGCGGAACTCGGCAATCCGCGCATCCGCCGCCTTGGCGCCGGCGTCGACCGTCGCGGCGTACGCCTGCACCTGCGACTTGAAGGCGTCCTGCTTCGACGCCTCGGCACCGATCACCGCCCGGAAGGCTTCGACGTTCGCCGTATAGGCTCCCACCTTCGAGGCGTAGGCCCGAACCTGCTCGCCGTAGATGCTGACCTTCAGCTTCTCGATCTCGGCCTTGGTCTGCACCGCGCCAAGCTCGGCCTTGTACGCCTCCACACGCGCCAGGGCAGCGTCAGTTGCCACCTTGTACTGCTGCACCAGGGCGGTGTTGATCTGGGCCTTGGCACTCTCAGCCTCGACCATCGCCTTGTAGGCTTCGACCCTGGCCAGCTCGCCGCGGATGCGCGCCTCGTAGATCGCCACCTTGGTCTTATAGGCGTCGAGATAGGCGGCGTAGGCCCGCACCCGCGCGTTGTAGACCTCGATGTACGCCTGGGTGGCGTACTTGGCGCTCTCGAACAGCCGCTGCTCCACCTGATTGGTGTAGGACAGCAGTTGACCTTCCAGCGCCACGGCCGTGGTCAGGGCGTGCTTGACGTTCTCCTGCTCAAGCCGGGCGGCCTCGATCATCACCTCGCGGCTGTGGCCCACGTTGGTGTAGTGCGTCTCCGTCTCGATCTTGAGGCGCGAGTCCAGGTAGACGCCCGGCGGGAAGGCGAAGCCCATACCCTCCATGCGCTCAAGGGCGAGAATGGCGTCCCGCGCAGCCCGCGCCTCCCGCTCCCGGCCACGATCCCAGATCGCCTGCTCCACGCCGGCGGCGATGCCGGTGCCACCCTGGGTGATCCGTGCAAGCAGGCTCGACTGCAGCGCGGTCAGCAGCGCCGAGGTGTACAGCGCGCCGGGCTGGTACGGGATGACCGTAGGCTCGGGGATGCTGAGTTCCGGGACCGTCTCGTCGATGGTCGGCAGCGTCACGCCGTCGAAGGCGTAGGTCGTCAGCGACAGCAGGTTGGGCGCGCTCGGCAGCGTGTAGGACAGCGTCGGGAAGGGGATGTTGGTGTCCACCCCAGGCGCGTCCGGCGCCGCCTCGATGAAACTGCCAGGGGCGGCGGGGAAGATCAGGTCCGGCGGGCTGCCATCGAACGGCTCCGGCAGCAGGTCGCCGATGTCCAGCGAGCCGCTGAAGTCGTCCGGCAGGCCGGGCAGCGTCCACACCACGCGTTCGAGCGCCGGCGGCGTCGGCACGCTGATCGCCGGCGCACTGCCCACGGACGGGAAGGATGGGTTGATGACGGGCGGCGCAAGGCCGGCGGTCGCCTGCCCGAGCTTAACGATGTAGTTCGCCGCCTCGTCCGTCCGGTCGAGCGCGAAGCCGTACATGGTGTTGGCGTCACCGATGATGAGCGACCCGCCGCCGCCAATGCTGATGCTCATTCGCCGCTCCTTACGTCACCGGTATCGTCACGAACGGCACGCCACTGCTCGGATCGTCTATCTGCACGGACCCGGACAGGTCCAGCGCGAACGTCGCGTCCGCCGACGTAGACATGCCGTAATCGTTGAAGCTCCACGTCCCAACATACTGCAGCGGCGTGGTGCTGGTGAACCGATCTTCGACGTCACTGCTGAGGCCGCGCCACGTCTTGACATATGGCTGCATCAGCGATGGGCTGCGTGGGTAGAATTCTGCCGTGACGGACATCACGATTGGCCACTTGTCGTCGTAGTCACCCCCTATGAAGCTTGTGGCGCGCCAGCCCGAAATACTGCACGAAGTGGCTATTTCAACGACGTTCTGGATGTCCAGGTCAAGGGTGCTGGCCAGCACACGCCGTACCAGCGCCTTGTTGTGGTTGGTCGTTTCGGTCGGGTTAAACGGGTCCCATGGCCCGGTGTAGGTGTCAGTCGTCAGCGATTCCTCGGTCGGCGTGCGCGGAAACGACGACGTGTAGCCGCCGGTGACTGCCCAACCGTTCCCAGGGTCAGGGATGACATGCGGCGATGGGTCGCTGGGCGACCCATCTTCAGGCGGGAAGAACGCCATTTCGCCAAATCCTGGGAACACAAAAAGCTGCAGCGATACACCACGCCCAAACGACGCCGTCACAGTGTCGGAATAGGTGAAATTTCCGATGCGGATAGTGCCCGTCATCGTTGTTTCCGGGTCAGGGAAGTCAGGCG
>CAYLTE010000364.1:0-3588 GCA_964386195.1 uncultured Burkholderiales bacterium
GTCCCCAGTCCCCAGTCCCCAGTCCCCAGTCCCCAGTCCCCAGTCCCCAGTCCCTCAATCATTCACACACAGTATCGCCACCGCATACGCTCCCAGCTCCACACGGTTGCCGGCCATCTCGCGATAGGACCGCTGGAACGCGCGTGGATCGCGCGTCGCCTGCTCGAAGCTGTCCTCGTCCAGCATCGTTCCCACCATGGTGCCCCCGGAGTGCTCGATCGTCACCACCTGCGGCTGCGCAGTGGCATTGGCGATCCACAGCAGCGTCGCGCCCTTGGCCTTGTACGCGAGTGCGCGCAGCGCGCGGTTGTCGCTGCACTCGACCGACACCAGCTTCGCGCCGGCCGCGCGGGTCAGGCCGGCGATCACGTGGAACGCAGGGTAGACGGCGGGCTCGCCTACGGCGTCGAACCACGGTTGCGCGTAGTCGTCCTTGCGGTAGATGACGCCCAGCGGCCCCGTCGCGGCACCGATGCTCAGCGCCTCCACGCCGGTCGGCGCCAGCGTCGCGACGTAGCCGAGCGTCCACGCCGCACCGAACAGACCGCGCTGGCGCGGATCCATGCGCACCAGGCAGATGCGCGCGTTGTCCGGATTGGGCGTGAAGGTCTTGCCGTGCGGATTGTCGCGGCAGCCGATTGCACTGGGGCCGACGCGATGCGGCGTCCTGCCCAGGTAGGTGCGCGCGGTGGCGATCTGATAGGGCAGTGCCTCGTGCGTTTCCATCACCGAGCGGTCGTCCGCGGCGTGCACGATCGGGCAGGTCGTGTTGGTGACGAAGTCGAGCAACTGCGCCGGCGGGCGCTTGCGGTTGAGTTCCGTGAAGAACGAGAACATCCCGCCGCCGATCGCCGCGCCGGGAAAGGCCGTGCGCGCAGCGCCGTAGAGTTCTTCGAGTGGTGGCGCGGGCGGGCGCTCGCCGCCGGGCAGCACCGACTTCAGATCCCCCACGGGCACCACCGCGATGCTGACGGGCTTCAGTCCGCTTTCGTTCACCAGCCGTGCCACCTCACGCAACTCCTGTGCGTACCGATCCACGCTCTCGACCACGATCTCGAGCATGCATTGCGCGCCCGTCTGCTCGCACAGCACCCGATAGCCGTAGAGCGCCTGCTTGCCCGGGTTCTCGCGCGGGTCGAAGTGGCACACCAGCGTCTTTGGCGCGGCGAGCTTCAGCAAGTCGAGGTTTCGCAGGGCATGCGCGATTTCCGTTGCAGGTACCCCGAGTCCAAGCGGCGGCATCGACTGACGCATCGGCGCACCCAGCCGCACTTGCAGGTCGCCGCCTTCGGCGCTGGCGCGCGCTGCGGGCAGTGCGCCGACGAGGGTGAGCGTCACGCGCTGGCGCACCGCCTCACCGGCCTTCAGCGTGTAGGGCCAGGGCAGGGCGAGGGGGCGCACATAGGTCTTGAAGGACGCGTCCGTCCAGTTGCGGTGATCCTCCATCTCCCAGGTGTCGCCTTCCATGCGCACGGCCGCCTTCAGTCCCGGCATCACCTCGTGGGTGAGCGAGCGGATGTTCAGGAATGGCTGGATCGGATTGACGCGCTCGGGAAACTTCGACTTCTCGATCTTGCCGTCGACGTGCTCGACCTCGACCGCGCGGCCCGCGACCCCCTCGAGCGGATGCAACACGACGAATCCCGTGCGCGCGGTGAGGAAGTCGGTGGCGGGCGTGGCCACGCCGACGAACTCCAGGCTGCCGTCGGGCTTGCCTTCGATCGTCGCGTCGTACGCGATCTCCATGCCCTCGCGGGCACAGCGCGCGTGGTACTTCACCGAGAACCCGTCGTGGCGCTGTTCGACCTTCAGGTTGCTGATCGCGGGAATGTAGGTGCCCCAGTTCTCGTCCCGCACCAGATAGGCGAGCGCGCGCAGCACTTCCACGCCAGCGACCTTGAGATAGCGCAGGTTGCCGTTGTCGAACTCGGCGGTGAGCGGGCCGGCCTTCAGCACCTGCCCCACGATGTCCGCCTGCTCGGTGCCGCACAGTTTGATCGCCTTGGAGAGCTTCGCTGTTCTCATCGTTTTGCTCCTGGGTGGCTGCGTCCTGGGTGTCACCCGATCACGGCATGGCTGCCGGGATCGATCAACACGCTGCGATTCATGTCAATGGCGAGCGGGATGCGCTCGCCCGCCTGCGAGACGTCGTGAGCCAGCAGCTCGGCGACCGCCTCGACGTTACCGAGCTTGAAAGTGGCGTAGGTGCGCGCGCCGGTCGGTTGGACCAGATCGATGTGCGCATCGATGCGCACGAGGCCCTCGCGATCGTCCCCTGCGGTCGCGCGGCTCACGTGTTCCGGCCGCACGCCGAGGACGACCGGCTGTCCGCTCTGCGCCGCGAGTCTGTTTCTGCGGGATGCGGGCAGCGGCAGCTCCGTCCCGTCGGCCAGGCGCACGTGCAGGCGCCCGCCGCCATTGTCCAGAAGCCCGTCGATGAAGTTCATCGATGGCGATCCGAGGAAGCCCGCGACGTAGCGCGTGGCTGGGCGCTCGTAGAGATCGAGCGGCGAACCCTGCTGCTCGATGCGCCCCTCGCGCAGGAGCACGATGCGGTCGGCCATGGTCATCGCCTCGATCTGATCGTGCGTGACGTAGATCATGGTCTTGCCCAGTTCCTGGTGCAGGCGCTTGATCTCCCCCCGCATCTCGTCGCGCAGCTGGGCATCGAGATTGGACAGTGGCTCGTCGAACAGGTACAGGCGCGCATTGCGAACCACTGCACGGCCGATCGCCACGCGCTGCAGCTGCCCACCCGAGAGCTGACGCGGGTAGCGGTCGAGCAGGTGGCCGATGGCGAGCATGTCGGCCGCCCTGCGCACCTTGACGTCGATCTCGGCCGCCGGCGTCCTGCGCGCGCGCAGGCCGAAAGCGATGTTGTCGTACACCTTCATGTACGGGTACAGCGCGTAGTTCTGGAACACCATCGCGATGTCGCGGTCGCGCGGCGCCTGGTCGTTCACCACCTCGCCACCGATCTCGATGGTGCCCGAGTCGGCCAGTTCGAGCCCGGCGATGGTGCGCAGGAGCGTGCTCTTGCCGCAGCCGGACTGCCCGACCAGCACGGTGAATTCGCCTTCCGGGATGTCGAGGTCGATGCCCTTCACCACGTGCAGGTCGCCGTAGTATTTGTGGAGGTTGCGGATGCGGAGGTCGGACATTGCTTTTCGGGACTGGGGACTGGGGACTAGGGGCTGGGGAGATTGCTGTCAATCCTGCATCACGCGATATTCTGCTTCTTCATTCCTTGCGCTCTGGTGGACCTCGATGCGTGCAATTAGCGAATGCCTCAGCACGCGGATCTGCTTTCCGAGCTCTGTCGCCGTTCTCAAGGATGATTCGATTTGACGCGGTTCCAGCAAATGCAGTCTTTCGCACAACGCAAGCTGCGTTTCGAGTTCGGCCAGCGATCCAGCGGCAATCGACAGGAATCGAAGGTACTCCCGAGTTGAGTCTCGCGCATGTCCCTCTGCAATGTTCGACGGTATCGACACAACGGATCTTCGAATTTGGGAGATCAATCCGTAGGTCTCACTCTTTGGAAGATGTTCGGTCAAGGCATAGGTAGCTTCCGCCAAAGCCATCGCC
>CAYLTE010000365.1:0-3538 GCA_964386195.1 uncultured Burkholderiales bacterium
GTCACGCGCGTCCCACATCACAAGACCAGCCTCTTCGCGCTTGAGCGCCGTGCGGTCGGGTTCGCCCTTGACGGTGCGCGGCAGCACCGGCACCAACTGCATGAAGCGCGGGATCTTGAAGAACGCGATCGACTTCGCGAGACCCGCCTGCATGGTCGGACCATCCAGCGCGGCGCCCGCAGCCGTCGCATCCGGCACCACATACGCCTTGATCTCTTCGTCGCCAAATTCGGCGGGCATGCCGACAACCACCGCGTCGGCCACGCCGGGAACCTGACGCAGGGCCTCCTCCACTTCATAGGCCGAGACGTTCTCGCTTTTTCGTCGGATCCAGAAAGCCTCCCTTCCGTCGAGAAAAAGCCGCCCCTCCGCATCCAGGT
This sequence comes from uncultured Burkholderiales bacterium, assembly GCA_964386195.1. GTDB lineage: Bacteria > Pseudomonadota > Gammaproteobacteria > Burkholderiales > SHXO01 > SHXO01. Next base: position 381 of record CAYLTE010000365.1, read on the forward strand.
AGCCGAGGTCCTGCGTGTGCCACCACAGGTTCTGCCAGCTCTTTACAGTGCGCTCAGCGTCGTGCAAGTAGCCCAGCGCGATCAAGCCCGGTGCGTTGGGTCGAACAAGGATTTCGCCGCGCACGCCTGGCTCCGCGGTCCAGGAATCACCGTAGGCGATTGCGAATTGGAAGCCGGGGTCGGGTCGCCCTGACGAACCGGGGCTGCGATCGTCGGGCTGCTCGTAGCAGACGGCACTGCCAAGCTCCGACTGGCCGTACACGTTGAGCGTGACGATGCCGAAACGCGCCTCGAAGGTCTTGCGGCGTGGGTATTCGGCCAGGGTGCCATACGCCCCCATGGCAAGCCGGACACGGTGGCGGCGGTCGTTGGTGCTCGCGGGCTGAGCGACGATCGCGCCCGTCATCGGAAGGAACGGATCTACAAGTGTCGCGTCGAAACCGCGCACTTGTTCCAGCCAGCGCGAAGCGCTGAACCAGCGCGTGGCGCCGCAGGGAATGCGGTGCAGCAGGCACATGGTGAGCACGCCTAGCGCAAGCCAGCCATGCGACATCTGCAGCACCGAATAGAAACGATCGTCGGACACCGGGCTCAGGGCACGGGCTATGCGCCGCGCATTGTTGATGGCGCGCGCGTGCGGCAGCACGATGCCCTTGGGCCTGCCGGTGGTGGCGCCCGAGTACAGCACCCAGCTGGGCTCGAGTGGCTCCCAGCAGTGCTCCGCGGTGTGGGCGCCATCGCCTGCGCCTATCTCGCTGATGCGCACTGCCATGCCCTTGGCCGCCAACGCCTCAAGAACTTCCGCGTGCGTGTGTGCGAGCTCGTCCGAGCACACCAGCATCGCAGCGTCGAGATGCTCAACCAGGTAGCGCAAGTCCTGCGGCCCGGCTGCAACGTTGAGCGATGCCGACATGGCCCCCAAGCGGTAGCAGGCGTGCAGCAGCACGAGCATGTCCACTGAGTTGTGCGAAAGGATTCCCACCCGGGAGCCCGCGCCAATTCCGCGCACCGCAAGCGACGCGGCCATGCCACCAGCCCGTTGCCACAGTTCGCCATAAGTGATCTCATCACCGTCGCAAGAGAAGTACACCGCGTCCGGCGTCTCTTGCGCACGCGCTTTCAGCAGACAAACAAGGCATCCGTCGCGGTTCATACGGTGGCAATCGGTGTGACTGGAGAGCCCGTCGCGCCCGCGAGGCGAAGCGGCGGTGCCGTGAGCAGGAAGCGCGATCGCCCGCAAGATCGCAGCCATGCCGCCAGCGGCGTAAGCTGCCACAGCTCGGCGAGCGGTATGCCGTTCTTCACGAGGCAATGTTCGTGCAGGGGCAACACCGCACCGTGTGGATCGCTGCCTTGCCCCGAGACGCTTTCGATCGCCGCGTTGTCTGCGATGAGCGCGGCCACACCGGAGTCGGTGATCCATTGCAGCAGGCGCGCGTCACTGCCGTCGAGCACGGCGCAGGCGCGCTTGAGCGCAGCAACATCGGGCCGACCGTCGGCCTCGACGATCATCTGCGCGAAGCCAGTGTGAAAGCACACCATGTCGCCCGCCTCGATCGCCACTTTGTCCGCATGCAGTACACGCTCGAGCTGCTCGAAGCCTATGCGCGTGCGGCCACGACCGAAATGTGCCTCCAGGTCAACCATAACGCCCCGACCCTGCACGCCGTGCACAGCGAAGTGCTCGATACCGAGCTTCGTTGAACGCAAGCCCTCGAGCTCGCCCGTCAGCCCTTCCTGACCCAAAACATCTTCGTCAGCACGAAAACCGTTGTAGTAGACGGCGCGCGGCGCACCCTCTGCCATCGCGTCGAACATCGTTCCCGCGTGGGCAAACCCGTCCCACTGCGTCGAATACTGCAGGTCGAGTTCGACCGTGTCGTCGCTGAATACGTCCGTGTGCTGCGCGTCGATGCGCCGGTTGACGATTGCCACCCCTCCTTGCTCAATGGGCTTCAAGCGCGGCGGCTTGCGCGAGCGGCTGAGCGGATAAATCGGAAAATGCAGCGGCAGGCTGAGGCAGAATGAAAGCCCCTCGCGCACTTCGGCCACACCCTGCAGCACTTTGTTCGGCGTGATCAGATTGAGGCGACCTAGTTGGTCGTCCACACCGAAGTCGCCCCAATTGGAGCCCGGTGGGCGCTGCTTCCAGCGCGGCGCAGGGCGCTCGCGGCCTTCAGATGCAGTGTCTCGCCCGGCGCCAGACGCGGCTGAACCGCTGAACGTCACCATGCGAATGTCTCCTGTAAAGCGCCGTCTGCGTAGGAACGGGCGAGCATCGCAGCATGCCTGTCGGCATCGCCGAAAAGCTTGCCCAGAACCTCCAGCCGCAGGTGGTAGTGGCCGACTGCGTATTCCTTGGTAAGTCCGATGGCGCCGTGCAGCTGGATCGCCTGCTGGCCGACAAAACGGGCGCTCCTGCCGACCACCGTCTGCACGCGAGCGAGATTGCGGCGACGCTCGTCGGCAGACGGCTCAGTCCGCATCATCACCGCCAGCAAGCTCATGCTGCGCGCCTGCTCGATCGCCACAAGCATTTCCGCAGCCCGGTGCTGCAGCGCCTGGTTGCTGCCGATGACACGGCCGAACTGCTGACGCGATCGCAGGTATGTCAGCGTGAGATCCAGAGCCGCCTCCATCGCGCCAACCGCCTCTGCGGCGCAGGCGGCGATGCCGCGTTCGATCACGCGTTCGATGGCCGGCCATGCAGTGCCGGAGACGTTCATCGGCTCGCCCGGCACATCCTGCAGTTCGACCGCCGCAGCCGCGCTGCCGTCGTGAAGCTTGTAGCGCCTGCATTCAACTCCTGGCGCTGCAGCGTTCACCAGGAACAGCCCGCAAGCCTCCCCCGGCTCTTGCGCCGAAGCAATCGATGCACTGACGACAAGTTGCTGAGCGTCCGCGCCATGCAGCACCATTGTTTTGCAGCCGCGGAGCAGCCAACGCGTGCCTTCGCGGCGAGCCTGAGTTTGCAGCGCAGCACGGCCCAAGGGCGCTCCCGCCTCATCATGGGCCCAGGCGAACATAGTCTCGCCCGATCCCACCGAGGGCAAGAAGGCCTCCTTCTGCGCGCAGGTGCCCGCGATCTGCAGGGCTCCCGCACCAAGCACGACGCTCGCCAACACTGGCTCCCGCACTAGCGCGGAGCCGAGGGCCTC
>CAYLTE010000366.1:0-3531 GCA_964386195.1 uncultured Burkholderiales bacterium
TAGGCGTAGACGGCGTGCGAGTTCACCAGGCGCGGCAGCACGTGACGGCCGAAGTCGTGCTCCCCGCGATCGTTGGCCTCGCGCAGCGCCTGCAGCAGCACGCCGGTGTCGAACAGGTAGTTGCCCATGGAGGCGTAGGAGCGGTTCGGGTCGCCCGGCATGCCGGGCGGGTCAGCGGGCTTCTCGAGGAAGTCGCGGATGCGCCCGCTGGCGTCCGCGTCGATCACGCCGAACGCGCGCGCGTGCGCGCGCGGGACGGGCAGGGCGGCGACGCTCACCTGGGCGCGGCTGGCGCGGTGGAAGTCGACCATCTGGCAGATGTCCATGCGGTAGACGTGATCGGCGCCGAACACAGCCACCATTGCCGGTGCATGCGCATGGATCAGGTTGATGTTCTGGTGCACTGCATCTGCCGTGCCCTGGAACCACTCCGGTCCGCCTTGCATCTGAGGCGGCACGACGGTGACGAAGTGGTTGGGCAGTGTCGTGGACATGGTCCAGGCGCGGTCCACGTGCTCGATCAGCGATTGCGACTTGTACTGCACGAGCAGATAGATTGCGTAGATCCCCGAGTTGACGAAATTGGACAGTACGAAATCGACGATGCGGTAGCGCCCGGCGAAGGGCACCGCGGGTTTCGAGCGCTCCGCGGTGAGCGGCGCCAGGCGGCTGCCCTCCCCGCCGGCCAGCACCATCGCGAGCACGTTGGTGGCCTCACGGCTGCTCATCGCGATCTTCCTTGTGGAGGCCGGAGCGCACCGTCGGCCACCAGCGCTCGAGCAGCGCACCGGCCCAGCGCTGTCCGCCCAGTCCGAAGGCCAGCGCTAAGGCGAGCACGACGCCGCCGAGCAGAATCAGGAACGTCAGCCGCACGATGCCCCCGCCGACGTCCAGCACGTCCAGTCCGACGAGCACGACGAAGACCACGATCGCGTACTGAGCGAGGACGCCGAGCAGGTCGGCGTCCTGGATCTGGGCATTGCGGAAGTAGACGGTGAGCGTGCCGCCGACGAAGCGGGCGAAGTAAAGTCCGATGGCCAGCACCACGATGGCCAGGGCAACGCGGGGCAGGAAGGCGAGCACCCTGCCGAGCAGTTCTGTGATCGTGGTCAATCCCAGGCCGTTGAACGCGATCACCAGGGCGAGCACGATCACGATCCAATAGGCCAGCCAGGCAAGCAGGTCGGCCGTGTCCGCCTCGACGCCTCCCTGCTCGAGGAAGCCGTCGATGCCGGCGCGACGCGTGAGCACGTTGAAGTTCATCGCGCGCAACGCCCGCGAGACGGCGAAGCGCACCGCCTTCGCCAGCAGCCAGCCCGCCAGTACGATGAGCACGGCCATGCCGAGCCGGGGCAGGTAAGCGCCGATCTGCACCAGGAACGCGCGCACCGGATCGAGGAAGACGTCGACTCTTTCCATCGGAACCTCCGTGTCAGGACGCGGCCGGACGCGCCGCGCTCACGCTGCACCCGACTGGCGAAGTATCCCGTGAAGGGGGATGGACACCCACGCGGGGCGGTTGTCCAGTTCGTAGCGCAGTTCGTAGAAGGCCTTCTCGAGCTCGAACAGTGCGATCAGCCCGCGCATGTGGGCGAAGTCGCGATACAGCACGCCACCCGCGGTCGCTTGCGTGTAGGCATCGAGAAACACACGCCGCACCTCGCTTTCCCAGCCGCGCGCGAGAGCCTGGAGTTGCGTGGGATCCCCCGTGTGCTGGGCCGCCTCTTCGCGCAGGGCGCTGGCCTGGGCATAGTCGAACGAGCGCAGCATGCCGGCCACGTCGCGCATGGGAGAGTGCTTGGCGCGGCGCTCGTCGATGCTGCGGCCCGGTTCTCCCTCGAAGTCGGTGATGACGAAGTCGTTGCGGCTGAGCAGCACCTGACCGAGGTGGTAGTCGCCGTGGTAGCGGATCTTCACCGCCTGCACCTCGGCGGGTGCGGCGTCGTCGATGCGTGCGAGCAACTCCTGGCGGGCGGCAAGCACCTGCTCGGCCAGCGACCGGGTGTCCTCGGCGAGCTGGGGCAGTTCGCGCTGGAGGCGCTGGAGGGTCGACTCCGCCTCGTCGCGTACGCGCAGGCGCCAGCGCGCGAGGTCGGCGCCCTCGATCGGTTCGGGGTCGAAGGCGGGATCCCCGCTGCGCGTGGCCAGGGCGCGGTGCAGTTCGCCGGTACGCGTGCCCAGCGTGTTCACCAGCGCCAGATAGGCGCCATGCACGTCGGCGGGCGGCGCTTCCCCTGCCGTGCGCTGCGTCTCCAGGAAGCGCGTCAGGTAGTCGACGGTGTAGTCCCAGCCATCTCCCTGGTTCTCGACGTACCCCTGCAGCAGCGCAAGCGTGGTCGTGCTGCCGTCGGCGCGCACCAGTTCGAGCGTGCCGGCGAGCGGGACGGCGTGGCGGAAGTTGGCGACCCCGGTGAGGAAGCGCCCGACCTCGAGTTCCGGATTGACGCCCGCGCGCAGCCGCCGGTAGCCCTTGAGGAAGAAGCGCTGTCCCAGCGCGACGGTGGTGTTGCTGCTCAGGGCCTTGGGCAGGTGCAGCGGCAGGCTGCGTACCTCGTGCCCACCGAGCTCCGCGAAGGCACCCGTGCTGCCGAATCGCAGCGAGGCGTTGCCGGCGTCGATGACCCGCGACTGTCCCATCCACTCCACCACCGTGTGGCAGAACGCCTCGTCGGCGAAGGCGTCGGCCAGCACGCCCACGTTCGCCTGCTGGCGCACGCGCGCCACCACCGCCGGTTGCAGCGCGCGCGTGCGATCCTCCTCCTGCTCCCATGCCAGCGTCAGCGGCAGGAAGTAGCGGACCGCCTCCTCGCGCCCGGGCACCTCCACCACAGCGAGCAGGGACTGATGCTCGCCGGTGCCGATCTCCACGTGGTCGACCATGGTTGCGCGCGCAATCGGTTCTCCCTTGGTCGCGTACCAGCGCTGGCGCGCGATGTAGCGTGGCAGTGCGCCGGTCTCCAGACTCGCGCGCACGCGCTCGGCCATGCCGATGCGCCAGGGCACGACGCGATCGCGGAAGAAGGTGTTCCACCCGTCGAACAGCACGAGCACGGGGAGATCTTCCGGTGCGAGGCGCTCCTCGTGCCACGCCGGCGGAGAGGTGTCCGCGGTGAGGCGGAACCAGTAGAAGCCGTGGCTGGAGAGGCTGAGCAGGTAGGGCAGGTCGCCGATCGGGGGAAAGGCGACGCGACCGAGCATCTCCACAGGAACCAGCCCCTTGAAGGCGGAGAGGTCGAGTTCGACCGGCTGCGCCGAGCGCGCCATGTTCGCTACGCACAGGATGACGTCGCCATCGTACTCGCGCAGGTATGCGAGCACCTTGCGGTTGCCGGGACGCAGGAATCGCAGCGTCCCGCGGCCGAACGCCTGCGTCGTCTTGCGCACGGCGAGCATGCGCTTCATCCAGTTGAGCAGCGAGGACGGATCCCGGGTCTGCGCCTCCACGTTGACCGCCTCGTACCCGTATACCGCATCCATGATCGGCGGGAAGTACAGTCTCTGCGGGTCCGCACGGGAGAAGCCGGCATTGCG
>CAYLTE010000367.1:0-3526 GCA_964386195.1 uncultured Burkholderiales bacterium
GAGGCGGCAAGCTGAGCATCCGCGACACGGTGATCGAGGAACTCGAGCGCGCCTACGGCGTTGTCGCCGTGACCGAAGGGCTCGAACGCTACGAGCGCTTCCTGAGCGGAGCGGACCGCCCGCGCATCGGCAACGCCGGCGCCTACCTGCGCACGATCATCGCGAACAAGGCGCGCGAAGAGGCGCCGGCAGGGCAGGGCGCCGAACCAGAGAAGACGGCGCACGTGGTCGTCGAGAGCAGGGCGGCATCGGCGATGCCCGCTTCGCGTCGCGATGTCGAAGACGCTGAGCGCCACCGGCGCTTCAGCCTGATCCGCGACCAGTTCGCCAAGTTGGACGTCGAAGAGCAGATGGAGTGGGTGCGCCGCGTGCGCGACGAGGCCGACGCGACCACGGCACCCAGCCCGAGCATCATGAAGCGCCTTGCGCGCGGTGAGTGGCAGTCGCCGCTGGTCCAGGTGATGGTGATCCAGCACTACGCGAAGAGCGAGCTGGGTGAGGACTGGGCGACGCTGCCGTTGACGGAGTTCGAGAGCCTCATGGCCATCGACCCCGGCAGCGAACGCGACGTGGGCTGAACTCGCCGCAACTGCCCGGGCAAAAAAATGCCCCACTGCATGTGCAGTGGGGCAGGGCGCGCAGTGACTAGGCTGCAATTTGCTCCGGGACATCCTCGACAGCGTTGCTGCCGACTTCGTCCTTTCCGAGATCCAACTCGGCTTCGAGCTCACGTTGCCTCGCGATCAGCGCGGCCAAGCGATCCTCGTGCTCGAAGGGCCGCTGCAGCTCAGCCGCAAGGCCTTCGAGTTTCGAGCGCATCCTCGCGAGCCGCTGGGCGCAGTCATCGCGGTGCGGCGCAATCTCGCGGATCGTCTCGATCAAGCCGGCGTGGAGTGCCGGTCCGGTCTGGCACGGTCTGCACTCGTGTGAGCTAGCGCCCCGCACGAACAGGTGCACCTCGTCCTCTGCGCGTCCGATGAACACGCACAGTTCGAAAGCCCCGACGGTGCCGATGACCTCGTCCCGCGCGGATCGCGAGATCGATGCTCTCGCGCTGCGCACGGTCGCCCTGAGCACCTCGCCGATCTCTTCACGACCGCGGTGGGTGCGTCCGTGGACGTTGACCACCAGGTCCGTTCCGAGAACGGCGTGCGCCCGTTCGGCATCTGCCACGAGGGCTGCGAGCAGCCGCTCGTTGCTCTCGATGCGCATCGGCAAGCCGGCCACTTCGGATTCGTTCGCGTAGCGTTGGTTGCGCCACACGGACAGCAGCGATGCGTACTTCGCGATCTCCGCGTCGACACCGGCCTTCTCGATGATCTTCGGATTGCCCGACGCCAGCGCCTTCACTTCGGCGTAGGTCAGCGTTGCGAGCTCGACGTCCTCGACAGACCGGATGCCCTTGTCCCCGCTCATCACCTGCGCGATGAACTTGGCCTTGGTGAGCACCGTCTGCCAGCTGTACGCGTCGAAGCTGCCTTCGGTGACGTAGCGGATGATCTCCACCTCCGCGCATTCGTTGCCCTGGCGAAGGATCCGGCCCTCGCGCTGCTCCACATCACACGGACGCCATGGGCAGTCGAGTTCGTGCAGGGCCACGAGGCGCCGCTGCACGTTCGTGCCGACGCCCATCTTCGGGGTCGAACCGAGCAGCACACGAACCTTGCCTTCGCGCACCTGGCGGAACAGGCGTGCCTTCTGCGAGTCGGTCTCGGCATCGTGGATGAAAGCGATCTGCTCGGCCGGTAGGCCCAGCTCGATCAACTCTTCGCGCAGCGCCTGGTAGACGCTGAACGCCATGCCACTCTTGGGAGTGGACAGGTCGCAGAAGACCAGCTGCGCCCTCTTGAGGCTCGCAGTCTCCTGCCAGATGTTGTGCACCTCTCGGGCGCACTGCGCCACCTTCCCGCCGGGGTCGGCTGGTTGGCGGCTGTTGATCAGTCGCATGTCCAGCGCGGCCAGGCGGCCTTCGCTGGCGATCATGAGCATGTTGTCCTCGCGCGGGTCCACCCGCGCGGTCTTCAAGCGCTCGGCGCGCTTCACGAGCGATCGCACGAAGGCGCGCAGTGGCTCGCTAGGCTTGCACGTTACCGTTCTGGGCTTGTCGCCCTTCAGGATCGGCACAGGCAGCTTCAGCATCTCGCGCGTGCGGATGTCCGACACGTCGCAGAACACCGTCATCAGGTCCGGCACGTTGATGAAGCGCGCGAACCGGGTGTTGAGGCGATAGCCGCTGCCGTCGGGTGCAATCTCCAGCGCCGTGACCGTCTCCCCGAAGGTGGCGGCCCAGGCGTCGAACTGCTCGAGCCCCAGCGAGCGCAGCGTGTTGGGCTGCAGGAAGCGCTGGAACGTGTGAACCTCGGCCATGCTGTTGGCCACCGGGGTTGCCGTGGCCAGAACCACGCCACGGTGCTCGCCTCGGTAGAGGCTCATCGTGTGGCGCGACTTCAGGTACAGGTCGAACGCGCGCTGCGAGTTGCTCAGCGGCAGGCCTGCGATGCGTGCCATCTTGGTGTGGCGGAACAGATTCTTGGCCGAGTGGGCCTCGTCGTACGCAAGCCAGTCGACCCCCAGTGCTTCCCAGCAGAGAAAGTCGTCCTTGCGATCCTGGTTCTCCAGGCGTTCGAGCCGGATCTTCCAGGTCTTCTTCATGCGCTCGAGCTGCTTGACGATCCGGTTGGACCGGCTGTCCGCGCTGCACATGCGCACCGCCATCTCGATCTCGCGGATGGTGTCCTTGATGAAGTCGCCGGTGAAGCCGGCGGACATGGGCAGCAGCTCGAAGGTGGAGTGCGTCATCACGATCGCATCCCAGTCGCCGGTGGCCACCCGCGCCACGAACTCCCGCCGGCGGTCGCCGGCGAGGTCCTCCTTCGTCGCCATGAGCACGGCGGCGGAGGGATAGAGCCGTACCAGCTCGGCGGCGTACTGCTCGAGGCAGTGGTTCGGCACGATGTGGGCCGGCTTGTTGGCCAGGCCCAGGCGGCGCAGTTCCATGCTCGCGGCCACCATGATGGCCGTCTTGCCGGCGCCCACCGCGTGAAACAGCCCGGTGTTGCCGGACTGCACGACGCGCCAGATCGCGTTGCGTTGGCTCGCGTGGAGCTCGAAGCATTGCGAAAAGCCCGGCAGCTTCAGATGCGAGCCGTCGAACTCCCTCTGGCGGATGCAGTTGAACAGGTCGTTGTAGATCCTGCACAGCCGCTCGCGCCGCGGCGCGTCCTCGTAGGCCCATGCTGCGAAGCGGTCCCGGATCAAGCCGAGCTTCTCCCGCGCCGCGAGGGTTTCCTCCTTGTTGACGATGTAGGCACCGTCCTTGTCGGGATGCGGGTCGCGCACCGTGGGTGTCTGCACGTTCAGCGCGTGCTGAACGAGGTCGATCGCGTGCATGCGTCGCGTGCCGTACTCCTGGATGCACGCGACGCTTTGTCGGGCCGCCCAGTCGTTGAAGGTCACCGACCAGGTGCCGGCCACAGCCAGGTAGCGCACGGCGGTGTCCTGCAGGCCGAGCACCTCCTTGATGAAG
>CAYLTE010000368.1:0-3503 GCA_964386195.1 uncultured Burkholderiales bacterium
CTATCCGATCAAGCGTGTGCTCGGCGAGCGCGTGCGCGTCGAGGCCGACGTGTTCACCGACGGCCACGACAGCGTCGCGGCGCAGCTCATGTACAGGCGCGGCGACGAGGACGGCTGGCACGGCGTGTTCATGCTGCCGCTGGGCAACGACCGCTGGCAGGCCTCGTTCACCGTCACCACGTTGGGGCCGTGGATGTACTGCGTGCGCGCCTGGGTCGATCACTTCGAGACGTGGCGGCGCGATCTGGTGAAGCGCCGCGCGGCGGGACAGGACCTCACCGTGGAGTTCCTGCGCGGGGCGGAGCTCGTCGAGGCGGCGGCGCAGAGGGCGCGATCGAACCAGCTCGAGCAGTGGGCCCAGCGTCTGCGCGATGCGGGCAGCAGCGCCGAGGCGCGTTACCGTGCCGCGGAGGACGAGTCGCTGCACGCGCTGATGCGCGCCCATCCGGATCCGGAGCTGATCGCGCGCCATCCGCGCACGCTGAGCGTGACCGTCGACCCGGTGCGCGCGCGCTTCTCGAGCTGGTACGAGTTCTTCCCGCGCTCGACCTCGCCCGACCTGCAGCGCCACGGCACGTTCCGCGACTGCGAGGCGCGCCTGCCCTACGTGGCGTCGATGGGCTTCGACGTGCTGTACCTGCCGCCCATCCACCCGATCGGCATGGACCATCGCAAAGGGGCGAACAACCGGGTCGAAGCGGAACCGGGAGAACTGGGCAGTCCCTGGGCAATCGGCGGTGTCGAGGGCGGTCACAAGGCCCTGCACCCCCAGCTCGGTTCGCTCGAGGATTTCCGTCGGCTGCTGGAGAGCGCGCGGGCGCTGGACATCGACGTCGCGCTGGACATCGCCTTTCAGTGCAGCCCGGACCACCCCTACGTCGCGCAGCATCCGGAATGGTTCCAGAAGCGGCCGGACGGGACCATCCAGTACGCCGAGAACCCGCCCAAGAAGTACCAGGACATCTATCCCTTCCACTTCGAGTCGCCCGAGTGGCGGGCGCTGTGGCGCGAACTCAAGAGCGTCGTGGAATTCTGGATCGCCGAGGGCGTGCGCGTGTTCCGCGTGGACAACCCGCACACCAAGCCCTTCCCGTTCTGGGAATGGCTCATCGGCGAGGTGAAGTCGGCACATCCCGAGATCGTGTTCCTGTCCGAGGCGTTCACGCGTCCGAAGGTCATGCATCGCCTCGCCAAGCTCGGCTTCACGCAGTCCTACACCTACTTCGCCTGGCGCAACACCAAGCACGAACTGATCGCGTACTTCACCGAACTGGCACAAAGCGACTCGCGCGAGTACTTCCGCCCGAACCTGTGGCCGAACACACCCGACATCCTCACCGAGTACCTGCAGTACACCGGGCGCCCGGGCTTCCTGCTGCGCGGCATGCTCGCCGCCACGCTTGGCGCGAGCTGGGGCGTCTACGGACCGGCCTTCGAGCTGATGGAGCACGAGGCGCGCGAGCACGGCTCGGAGGAGTACCTCGACTCGGAGAAGTACCAGCAGCGCCAGTGGAATCTCGACCGCCCCGACAGCCTGAAGTCCTACCTCGGACTGCTCAACCGCATCCGGCGGGAGAACCCTGCGCTGCAGTCGGACTGGTCGCTGCGCTTCCACCGCATCGACAACGATGCGCTGCTGTGCTACAGCAAGTGCAGCGAGGACGGTGAGAACTGCATCCTGTGCGTGGCCAATCTCGACGTGCATCACGCGCAGTCGGGCTGGCTCGAGCTCGATCTCGAGACACTGGGCCTGGATGCATCGCGTCCGTTCCAGGCGCACGATCTGCTCTCCGGCGCCCGCTTCCTCTGGCAGGGCCCGCGCAACTTCGTCGCGCTGGATCCATCGCAGGGACCGGCGCACGTGCTGCGCCTGCGCCGCCATGTTCGCCGCGAGCAGGACTTCGATTACTTTCTATGACGAAGATAACAGCCCTCACCGCCAAGAGCGCAAAGACCGCAAAGGAAAACCAACACCACGTTGCTCTCCTTCGCGCTCTTCGCGGTACGCGCTTCAACAGCCTCCAGGTATAAGCGATGGATCGGGAATCGCAAGCCGCCCACGCCATGACGCAAGCCGCGCCCTCGCCGCTGCGCCCGCCGCTGTGGTTCAAGGACGTGGTGATCTACGAGTGCCACGTCCGGGCGTTCTACGACAGCAATGGCGACGGCATCGGGGATTTTCCTGGGCTCACCAGCAAGCTCGACTACATCCGCGACCTGGGCGTAGATGCGATCTGGCTGCTGCCGTTCTATCCCTCGCCCGGCAAGGACGACGGCTACGACATCTCGGATTATCACGAGGTGCATCCGCAGTACGGCACGATGCAGGACTTCCGCCAGTTCGTGCGCGAGGCGCACAAGCGCGGCCTGCGCGTGATCACCGAACTGGTGGTCAACCACACCTCGGACCAGCACGCCTGGTTCCAGGCCGCGCGCCGGGCGCCGGCGGGCTCGAGCAAGCGCGACTATTACGTCTGGAGCGACGACCCCGGCAAGTACGCGGGCACTCGCATCATCTTCACCGACACCGAGAGTTCCAACTGGGCGTGGGACCCGGTGGCGAACGCCTACTACTGGCACCGCTTCTTCAGCCACCAGCCCGACCTGAACTTCGACAATCCGCACGTGCTCAAGGCGGTCACGCGCGCGATGCGCTACTGGCTCGACATGGGCGTGGACGGCCTGCGGCTGGATGCGATCCCCTACCTGTGCGAGCGTGAAGGCACGAACAACGAGAACCTGCCCGAGACGCACGCCATGATCAAGCAGATCCGGGGTGCGCTCGACGCCCATTACGGCGACCGCATGCTGCTGGCGGAAGCGAACCAGTGGCCGGAGGACGTGCGCGACTACTTCGCGGATGGCGACGAGTGCCACATGGCGTTTCATTTCCCGCTCATGCCGCGCATCTACATGGCCATCGCGCAGGAGGAGCGCCACCCGATCGTCGAGATCATGGACCAGACGCCGGACATCCCCGACGCCTGCCAGTGGGCGATCTTCCTGCGCAACCACGACGAACTGACGCTGGAGATGGTCACCAGCCGCGAGCGCGACTACATGTATCGCATGTACGCCGCGGAGCCGCGCGCGCGCATCAATCTCGGCATCCGTCGGCGGCTGGCGCCGCTGATGGAGAACGACATCGTGCGCATCCAGCTGGTCAACAGCCTGCTGCTGTCCATGCCCGGCTCGCCGATCATCTATTACGGCGACGAGATCGGAATGGGCGACAACATCTTCCTGGGCGATCGCAACGGCGTGCGGAGCCAGCCGAGCTTGTTGCTGATGACGACGTCCTGCGGGGCGACGCCGAGCGAGGTGAGGTGACGACCGAGGCTCTCGAGGGCGAGGCCGGCCCCGTATTTTTCCGCCGAGTCGAAAAAGACGGGCTTCGCGGCGTGGCGGAAACTTTCGGCAATCAGTTCGCGCTTCGTCTCCTCGGGCACGACCCGGTAGATGTTGCCGAGCGGAGTGGTGCCGAAGAGGATCGGGGGCCAGGC
>CAYLTE010000369.1:0-3472 GCA_964386195.1 uncultured Burkholderiales bacterium
CGGCGTCGGTGACGTCGACGGGCTTGCCGTTGACGTGGAAGATGCGGGTCATGGGGTTCTCTCCTGCTGATGCGTCGTGGGGTCCATCCTCGTCGGGGGTCAGCGGAGGTCGAGTTCGACGCTGTCGGCCTCGAGGTCGGGGATGGTCTGGGCGGGGTGGCTGAACGTGACAGCCGGGCCGTGGACGATTACACGGTCGCCGCGGTGGGTCGTCAGCCGGAGCATCTCGGCGAGGTTCCCGTTGGCGTGGACGTTGTATGAGCCGGCGTCGGTCTCGACGCGGAACCCTACGCGCGCCTGACGGTCGATGAGGCGGCGGACGAGGGTGAGCGGTGTGCGGACGGTTCCTGCGATGGTGACCGCGGTGCCCGTGGGGGCTGCGGTCTGGGTGATGGTCATGGCGTGTCTCCTCAATCGAATAGTGAATGTGACATTCACTGACTATACGCCTGCGAGTCTGGTAGGGGAACCCCCGTGCCTGCAGGCCCTTCTTGCTGGGTATAGGCCGGTCTTGGCGCTGTTCGCGGACATCCGAGTTGCGAAGATCGGTGCGGTTAGTCGTCGATGCTGCTGTCGGGTTCGTCACACGCGCCACTGTTGATGGCATCGACGCCGGCTTTCGTGAGCACCCAGCCGGGTTCGACCCATGAGTAGCGCTCGATCAGGCCGCGCCGGCGGAGGGAGCGGATGGTGCCACCGGGGATCCCCAGGCCTGTCGTAGCGAGGTAGCTGGCGCCACCGGAGGGGGACCGGCCATCGGCGATCATCCGCATGGTGACCCGCTGCGACCAGTTCAACGGCGGGGCTTTCTTGCGGCGGTTGAGCTCGGCAGCAGCGCAGCGGGTGGCGTCGTCCTCGTTGGTGTGACGGTGGGCGCAGCGCCACACTCGCTCGCCGGAGCTGTGGGTGCCATTGTCTGCGACGTCGTCGATGACGCCGCGCAGTACGCCGCCGGGGCGTCCAGGCGTCCAAGACGACCAGCCTGCGGTCAACATGCGATCGCCGCAGTCAGCTCGGGGGAGAGGATGCCGGCCTGCTGGTCTGCTCGCACGGCGGCGCCGCAGTCCTTGCAGGTCGCGTCAGCGATCGCCGCGGTTGCCGATGTCGTCTTGCGCCCGCAGTAGCCGTGCCCTGTGGTGCCAGCCAGGCAGGTTCGGGCGGTGCTCTCCTGTGTCATTGCCGTGGCCCGCTCTCGCAGCTCGAGCAGAGATCGGGGGTGCCGTCGTCGTTGACCCACCAGCATCCGCCGAAGCATGCCTGCTCGTCGGTGCACCCGCAGACGTGACAGGTGCGCACGATCTCGAGGAGCACCTGGTCAATTCCCCCCTGAGCGCCGAGCTCCGTGCCGAGCGCGGTGACTCGTGAGATCACGTCTCCGGGGGCGGTGCTGGGAACTTGGATCGTGACGGTGACGGTGGGTGCGATGCGGTCGTTCATTGGTGGCCTTCCTGCTGTCGATGTCAGGCGTAACGTGCGAGCTGCACAGCGGAGGCGGTCGGCTGCAGCGCGAGGAGCCGCTGCGCCTTCGCTGCTTCGATCTCGCGCGGCAGCTCTCCCTTTCGGGCGCCGGAGCGGCCGTAGAGAAGGACTTTCACGCCGGTCTTGGAGGCCTGCGCCTGGTCGGCGATCTCGAGGACGGTCATGCCGGAGGCCATCAGCTGTCGGACGTGCCTGCGGACGGGGTCAGCGGGCACGCGAGGGGCCTGCGGGGCGATGCCGGCTTCCCGCCGCCGGCGTCGCTCCTCGGCCAGCGATGCATCGGCGCAGGAGATCTCGGCAGGGCATTGATCTCGGTCCTTGCAGCCGAGCTGGTAGCCGTAGGCGGTCCCGTGGTGTTCGGCCGGGGTGCTCTGCGCCTTCCGGTTCGCCATCCACTGCCGGTGATACTCGCGGCCCGCCTCGATGCACTCCGGTCGATCGCAGCCACGCGCCCGGCAGGCGTTGGTGCCGTGCGGCTGCAGCTGCCGCGGTCGGGAGACGCGAGGGGCCCGCGGTGTCTGAGGCCGCGGCATCCGCGGCCTGGCCGGCGGCACGGGGCGATCATGCTTCGCGAGCTCGTCGACGGCTGCTTGGTGCCTGGCCGTGGCGTCCTGCAGAGCACGCTCGATCACGCCGCCGACCGATAGGCCGCTGCCGGCGGCGATGGTGGCCGTCTTGAGCGTCTCGGCCGCGGAGCGCAGCTGCGTGCGCAGATCCCGGTGTTCACTGCGCCACTGTGCGAGCTCGTCGACGTGACGATCCAGCGCCGCTTCGTAGTCGTCGACCGTCTCCGCGAACGTGCTGGCACGCTCGACGGGGAGTGTCTCGGCCGCGAGGCGGGCCTTGTCGATCCACTGGTAGCCAGGATGTGTGCGTGTCCTCGGCGACGTCGGCCGCGGGGCCGTGATCCTCAGCGGCGCCGTCTTCGGCGGGCGGGCGGCCCGTGCTGGCGGTGTGCGCTTCGAGGCTTGCTTGGGTCGGCGCGGCCGCGTGGCTTCGGCCGCGGCGCGGCGCTCTTCTCGAGCGGCGATCTTGTCGCGCTGCCGGGACTGGTCGCGTGCGGCTGCGTCGCGCTCGAGGATCTCCGCAAGGGGCGTGCCGGCGTCGATGAGCTTCGCGAAGGAGAAGTCGCCGGCGTAGCGGGTGTGAACGGTGCGGCAGGGGATGAGCGCGGGGCACGCTGCAGTGCGGCATCCGCGGCGGTATCCGTCCGGGGTGCCGTGCGGGAAGCTGTCGTCGAGCAGGTCGAGGGTGGACATCACGTTCGGCCTCAGTAGCGCAGGAGCTTCGCGGTGACGAGCGACAACAGCGCCGCCCGTTGCGGGGAGTTGAGGCGGGAGAAGTGCGCGCCCAGGGTGTCCAGTGCTGCGGTGAACTCGGCAGGCAGCCCGTCGAGATCCCGCTTGACGCGCCGCTCGTTCGCGTCGCGCTGCGCCTCGGCCTGATCGGTCACACGCCACTCGTCGGTAGCCGCGCGGTCGGCATAGGCGCCCGTGATCCGTGGCGAATGCAGCCCGCGGGTGTAGAGCGAGTTCGGCTCGTCGATCGGGCGAGTGATCGTGATGATCGCGCCGACCGGCGCCGACGTGTACGGCTTGTACGAGCCGAGCTCCTTGTCGGAGATCTCGCCGTCGACGAGCGTGCGGTACCAGTGCGCCAGCTTGCCATTGCCCGCCTGCCTGCGGCCGACGTAGACGACATCCTCGGTGACGGTCTCTGCCGTTTCGCTCATGGGGGATCTCCTCAATCAATCAGAAAGTAGTGAATGTGACATTCACTGATATTAGAGAGGTTGCAGCGTTCTCGCAACCGTCGTCGTCGTCGCGGAAGGTCGAGAGCGCTGCTCGTCGGCGGGCACGGTGCGTAAGGGCTCATCACGAGGCGCTTCGATCTCGAAGCCGCAGGCGCCGCAGCTGTGCAGTCCGACGCCATCGACGTCGTCGGATGGGATGTACATGGTGGTGGGCTCTTCGCACATCAGGCAGCGCATGGT
>CAYLTE010000370.1:0-3459 GCA_964386195.1 uncultured Burkholderiales bacterium
TTCCATGAAGCGCTTGATCGTGCCGCCCTTGCCCGCCGCGTCCCGACCCTCGAACAGGATGACCACCTTCTGGCCGGTGTTCTTCACCCACGCCTGCAGCTTGAGCAGTTCGACTTGCAGCCGGTACTTCTGCTTCTCGTAGTTCTTCCGCGAGAGCAGGTTCTTGTAGGGGTAACCGCCTTCACGCCAGTCGGGGGCGAGTTCCTCGTCGGGGTTGCGCGTCGGGACGATGCTCGACGGCGCGTCAGTGAGGACCTTGCGCAGCATCGTAGCGTCGTCCGGCGAAGCGCCCGCCATGATGGCGCCGAGCGAATCCGCCAGCCCGTTGACATCGCCGGTACGCGCGTGGGCGATGATATCGCGCACGGCATTGATCTTCGCGTTCTGTGCCGCCGCGATCGCCTCGGACACCACGAAGCGTTCGATGCTCTCCGGAGTCTGTTCCGGCGCGACATCGCCGGCTTCGGCCTTGCGCGCGCCCCGCTTGCGAACGAGGGGTGCGCTGGACTGCGCAGCGCGGCTGCGTCGCGTCGTGGTCGT
The DNA here is from genome assembly GCA_964386195.1 of uncultured Burkholderiales bacterium. Lineage (GTDB taxonomy): Bacteria > Pseudomonadota > Gammaproteobacteria > Burkholderiales > SHXO01 > SHXO01. The sequence goes on from CAYLTE010000370.1 coordinate 541, forward strand.
CTTGTTCGAATTGTCGGATGCCATGCAAGTCTCCCCGGATGGGCCGTGCGCCCGGAAAACCTCCATGTTCGGCCCAGCCGGTGGCGGGCCGTTTGAAGTAGATCAAGCCGCCTGCAATCTTTCCGTCATCCAGCGACGACGACAGGATCCGCTCAACTCAGCCGCACGTACTCGTAATCCACCGGCAGGTTGTTGATTCCACGGTCGGGCGGGGCGATCCAGCCGGCCATCTTGCCGGGCTCGACCACGCGCTGCATGAGGCTGCGCACGAAGGCGCGGTCGGTCTCGCTGGGCAGCCAGTCGCCCACGCGGCGGTCGTACTCGGCGCGCTCCAGCGCGCGTCCCTGGGGATCGATCGGCAACCCGGCCCAAACACCCTGGATGCGATGGAAATGCGCACTGGGCAGGCTCAGGCGGAAGTCGTAGCCTGCGCGCTGGATCTGCATGTTCCAGCGTTTCACCCCGATCTCGCAGTCCTTCACGTAGGAGGTGCGCATCACCTCGTTCATGGCGTTGCGCAGCGCAACCGTCTCCACACCGTCGGGTGTCTCCAGTTCGTAGGTGGCGTCGCGGCAGACGTGGTCCTCGTACTGGCCCTCGTCCGGGCGGCCCTTGATGCCGGTGGCGAAGGTGGTGGCCGCGTTCGACGAGACTTCCGAGCCGAACAGATCGAGCGACGAGGTGAACCAGAAGTTGAGATAGCGCTGGATGGTGGGCAGGTCGATCGCACCGTGCGCGCGGATGAGCGCCAGATCCTCGGTGCCCAGTTCCTTCATCACCTCCAGGGCACGCTTCACCACCCGGCCCACGCCCGTCTCGCCGACGAACATGTGGTGCGCCTCCTCGGTGAGCATGAAGCGGCACGAGCGTGCGAGCGGGTCGAAGCCGGACTCGGCCAGCGCCTTCAGCTGGTACTTGCCGTCGCGGTCGGTGAAGTAGGTGAACATGAAGAACGACAGCCAGTCCTGCACCGGTTCGTTGAAGGTGCTGAGGATGCGCGGCTTGTCGGCATCGCCCGAGTGGCGCGCCAAGAGCTCCTCCGCCTCCTCGCGGCCGTCGCGGCCGAAGTAGGCGTGCAGCAGGTAGACCATCGCCCACAGGTGCCGGCCTTCCTCGACGTTCACCTGGAACAGGTTGCGCAGGTCGTACAGGGAGGGGCAAGTGTGGCCGAGCAGGTGCTGCTGCTCGACGGAGGCGGGCTCGGTGTCGCCCTGCGTGACGATGATGCGGCGGAACTGCGAGCGCAGCTCGCCCGGCACCTGCTGCCACGCCGGCTGGCCGTAGTGGTCGCCGAAGCCGATGGTGCGCTCGGGAATGGGATCGGCGAGGAAGATGCCCCAGCGGTAGTCGGGCATCTTGACCGCGCCGTAGCTGGCCCAGCCTTGCGCGTCCACGCCGATCGCCGTGCGCAGGTAGACGTCGGCGCCGGCGAAGTCGTTCGGCCCCATCTCCTTCCACCAGTCCAGAAACTTGGGCTGCCAGTGCTCGAGCGCGCGCTGCAGGGTGCGGTCGCCCGCAAGGTTGACGTTGTTAGGAATCCGTTCGCTGTAGTCGATGCTCATCACACGCGCTCCCAGTTGAACTGCGGTTTGCTGCCGCTGCCGTACACCTTCAGCGCGCCCTGTTCGCCCACCGCGTTGGGCCGGTTGAAGATCCAGTTCTGCCATGCCGAGAGACGGCCGAAGATGCGCGTCTCCATGCTCTCCGCGCCGGAGAAGCGCAGGTTCGCCTCCATGCCGGTGAGCGCGTCGGGCGAGAGGCTCGCGCGCTCCTCGATGGCGAGCCGCACCTCGTCGGCCCAGTCGATGTCGTCCGGCGCGTAGGTCACCAAGCCCAGCTGTTCCGCAAGCGCGGCACCGATCCGGTCGCCGACGATGGCGCGGGCGGCCTCCACCGGCCGCGCCTCGCCACAGAAGCGCATCGCCAGCCGGGTCTGCCCGCTCAACGACGGATAGGCGCCGAAGTTCATGCGCGAGAGCGCGACGCGCGGCGCATCGGCCTCGCCCTCGGGCAGCAGCAGCATGAAGCTGCGATCCGCCGCGAGCGCCATCTCGAGCAGCGTGCCGGCAAAGCAGGAGCCCTGATCGATCAGCGCGAACATCGTGCGCGACGAGACGTCCAGGCGTGCCAGCGTCCGCCGCAGCATTCCCAGCGTCGCCTTCACGAACCAGTCGTCGGCGTGCGCCTGCAGCGTCTCGTCCATCCCCAGCACCGCATCGATGTCGCCCTGCGTCTTGAGCAGCCACAGACCGAGATCTAGTTCGTTGGTGCGCAGCATCAGCATGGCATCGTCCAGTTCTCTCGCCATCGCGAGCGGCCACCACGCCGCGCCCGCGTTGCGGATGGCGACGGGATCGGCCGGCTGCATGCCCTGCGGGCCTCTGACGGTGATCGACGCGGTGCGCGCAGCGCGATCCACCGTCACGTCCACGTGATCGTAGTGGTAGCCGGTCTCGTCGATGCGCCGCGCGATCGGCGTGAGTGGAACGCCTTCGCCGCTGCCCTCGCGCGTGCTGCGGGCGGCCAGGGCGGCGGAGCGCTCCTGCACGGCCTGCGCGAACTGCTGCGGCCTGGCAATGTGATCGACGAGCTTCCACTGTTTCGCGCGGTCGGCGCGCACGCCCTCGGCCGTGCTGCAGAACACGTCCGCGAGGTCGCGCCGCACCTTGCGCTTGTCGGTGATCCGGGTCAGCCCGCCGGTGCCCGGCAATACGCCCAGCAGGGGCACCTCGGGCAGGCTGACGGTGGAGGAACGGTCGTCCACCATCAGAATCTCGTCGCAAGCCAGCGCAAGTTCGTAGCCGCCGCCGGCCACGGTACCGTTCACGGCGGCCAGGAAGTGCAGGCCCTCGTGGCGGCTGGAGTCCTCGATGCCGTTGCGCGTCTCGTTGGTGAACTTGCAGAAGTTCACCTTCCAGG
>CAYLTE010000371.1:0-3407 GCA_964386195.1 uncultured Burkholderiales bacterium
GTCAGCCCGTACACGCCGTTGTTCTCGACGATGTAGACCATGTTCACGCCGCGGCGAAGACTGTGCGCAAACTGCCCGAAGCCGATCGAGGCCGAATCCCCGTCGCCGGACACGCCCAGGTAGATGAGCGCACGATTGGCGAGGTTGGCGCCGGTCAGAACCGAGGGCATGCGTCCGTGCACGCTGTTGAAGCCGTGCGAATTGCCGAGGAAGTAGGTCGGCGTCTTGGACGAGCAGCCGATGCCCGAGAGCTTGGCGATGCGGTGCGGTGGCAGGTCGAGTTCGAAGCAGGCCTGGATGATCGCCGCGCTGATCGAATCGTGCCCGCAGCCGGCACACAGCGTTGAGATGGCGCCCTCGTAGTCGCGTCGCGTGAACCCCAGCCTGTTCTTGTCGAGGCCGGGATGGTGGAGCCTGGGTTTCGCGAGATAGGTCATCGTGTTCGCATCCGGATTACTGGACCACCTTGCGCAGTGGCGTGACGTTCATCGCCTTCATCTGCTGCGCGATCTCGCCCGCGATGAAACGGGCGGTGATCGGCGTGCCGTCGAAGTGCAGGATCGGCGTGAGGCGCGCAGGGTCGACCACGCATTCGTTGACGAGCAGGCTGCGAAGCTGCGCATCCCGGTTCTGCTCCACCACGAACACCTGGTCGTGATCGGCGATGAAATCGGAAACCTCGTCGCCGAACGGGAAGGCGCGTACCCGCAGTGCATCGAGATGCAGGCCCTGCGCGTCGAGCTGGTCGAGCGCCTCGTGCATCGCCGGGCTGGTCGATCCGTAGTAGATGACGCCGCTGCGCGTGGCGTGCGCGGCAGGGCGCAGGCGCGGGGCGGGCACCAGGGCCTTGGCGGTCTCGAACTTGCGCAGCAGCCGCTGCATGTTGTCGACGTAGTCGGGTCCGGCCTCCGAGTAGCGTGCGTAGCGATCCTTGGTGGTGCCGCGCGTGAAGTAGGCGCCGCGGGCCGAGTGCGTGCCCGGATAGGTGCGATAGGCGATGCCGTCGCCGTCGACGTCCAGATAGCGGCCGAAGTCCTTGCCCGCCTCCAGTTCCTCGCGCGTCATCACCTTGCCGCGGTCGTAGCGGAGGGTGTCGTCCCACTCGAGCGGGTCGCACAGCCGCTCGTTCATGCCGATGTCCAGGTCGAGCATCACGAAGACCGGCGTCTGCAGCCGGTCGGCCAGGTCGAACGCCTGGGCGCCCATCTCGAAACATTCCTTCGGGTCCTCGGGCAGCAGCATCACGTGCTTGGTGTCGCCGTGCGAGGCGTAGGCGCAGGCGGTGATGTCGGCCTGCTGCGTGCGCGTGGGCATGCCGGTGGACGGTCCGCCGCGCTGCACGTTGAAGATGACCGCGGGGATCTCCGCGAAGTACGCCAGCCCGATGAACTCCTGCATCAGCGAGATGCCCGGGCCGGAGGTCGCGGTGAAGGCGCGGGCGCCGTTCCAGCCCGCGCCGATGACCATGCCGATGGAAGCGAGCTCGTCCTCCGCCTGCACGATCGCGTAGCGCGCCTTGCCGGTGTCGGGGTCGTGCCGAAACTTGCGGCAGTGGCGGGCGAAGGCCTCGGCCAGGGAGGACGAGGGCGTGATCGGGTACCACGCCGCAACGGTGGCGCCGCCATACACCGCGCCGAGCGCCGCGGCGCTGTTGCCTTCCAGGAAGATCTTTTCGCCGACCGCGTCGGCCCGCCGGACCGCGAGGTCGATGCGCGGAAGATGCTCGAGCGCAAAGTCGCGCCCCATGTGCAGCGCCTTGATGTTCGGTTCGAGCAGCCGCTCCTTGCCTCGGTACTGCTCGCCGATCAGCTTCTCGACTTCGCTCGTCTCGATGCCGAGCAACGCGGACAGGGCCCCGACGTAGATGATGTTCTTGAACAGCTGCCGCTCGCGCGGATCGCCGTACGCACGATTGCAGATCTCGGTGAGCGGCATGCCCAGGGTCCGCACGTCCTCGCGGAATTTCGACTTCGGCAGCGGTTTGCTGCTGTCGTAGAACAGGTAGCCGCCGGGCTCGATCTCGGCGAGGTCCTTGTCCCAGGTCTGGGGATTCATCGCCACCATGAGGTCGACGCCGCCGCGACGTCCGAGATAGCCCGCCTCGCACACGCGCACCTCGTACCAGGTGGGCAGCCCCTGGATGTTGGAGGGGAAGATGTTGCGGGGGCTGACCGGGACGCCCATGCGCATGATGGACTTGGCGAACAGCGTGTTGGCCGAGGCCGAACCGGAGCCGTTGACGTTGGCGAACTTGACGACGAAGTCGTTGATGCGTGGGGGAGCGTCGCTGGACATGTGAACGGTCGATGCAGTCTGGCTGCAGCCTCTTGTCTGTCGTGGTCGGGGGGCGGCGAGCGGACGCCGGCGTCAGGCCGGGAGCGGATTCGCCTCCTTGTTCTTCTTGCGGCATCCAGGGCCGGCGTGCGTCATCTCCAGATAGAACTTCTGCATGTCCCATGCCCCGGTGGGACAGCGTTCGGCGCACAAGCCGCAGTGCAGGCACACGTCCTCGTCCTTGACCATGACGTGGCCGGTGATCTTGAGCGGGTCGGACACGTACAGCGCCTGCTCCGGATCGTTGGCCGGCACGCGCAGCCGGGCGCGCAGATCGGCCTCCTCGCCGTTGTCCGTGAAGTTGATGCAGTCCATCGGACAGATGTCCACGCAGGCGTCGCACTCGATGCACAGCTTGGGCGCGAACACCGTCTGCACGTCGCAGTTCAGGCAGCGCTGCGCCTCGGCGAAGGCGAGCCTGGGATCGAAGCCCAGTTCCACCTCGACCTTGATGTCGGTCAGCGCAATGCGGTTCTCCTTCATCGGCACGCGGTAGCGCGCGTCCGCCGACACCGCGTTGTCGTAACTCCACTCGTGGATGCCCATCTTCTGCGACACCAGATTCACGCCGGGGTGCGGGCGCTCGGAGAGATCCTCGCCGTTGCACAGCTTGTCGATCGACACCGCAGCCTCGTGCCCATGCGCGACGGCCCAGATGATGTTCTTCGGGCCGAACGCGGCGTCCCCGCCGAAAAACACCCTGGGATGGGTGGAGCGCAGCGTGAGCTTGTCCACCACCGGCATGCCCCACTTGTCGAACTCGATGCCCAGGTCGCGCTCGATCCAGGGAAACGCGTTCTCCTGGCCGATGGCGACCAGCACGTCGTCACAGGGCAGGTGCACGTCCGGCTCGCCGGTGGGCAGCAGCTGACGGCGACCCTTGTCGTCGTACTGCGCGGCGACCTTCTCGAACACCACGCCGGTGAGCGTGCCGTTCTCGTGCGTGAAGGCCTTCGGCACCATGAAGTTGAGGATGGGGATGCCTTCGTGCATGGCATCTTCCTTCTCCCAGGGTGAAGCCTTCATCTCGTCGAAGCCGGAGCGCACCACCACCTTGACGTCCTCGCCGCCGA
>CAYLTE010000372.1:0-3402 GCA_964386195.1 uncultured Burkholderiales bacterium
AGATCGGCGAACTCGTGATGAAGGAGCTCAAGAAGCTCGACAAGGTCGCCTACATCCGCTTCGCCTCCGTGTATCGCAACTTCGCCGACGTGGACGAGTTCGCCGAAGTGATCCGCGAGTTGCAGGTCCGTCCGCGGCGCGGCAAGGCGGGCAAGGCCGGGCCCGACCCCGAACATGACCTTTTCGGCAGCTGACCATGCCGCGATGGCGCGCGCGCTCGAGCTCGCCGCCCGCGGCCTGACGACGACCTCACCCAACCCGCGCGTCGGCTGCGTGCTCGCAGGCCCGGATGGTGTGGTCGGCGAAGGATGGCACGAGCGGGCCGGCGAACCCCACGCCGAGATTCACGCCCTGCGCCAGGCTGGCGTGCTGTCACGCGGCGCCACGGCCTACGTCACGCTCGAACCCTGTTCGCACTTCGGCCGCACGCCGCCGTGCGCGGATGCGCTCATCGAAGCCGGCGTCGCCCGCGTCGTGGTCGCGATGGTCGACCCCAACCCGCTCGTCGCAGGACGTGGCCTGGAGCGCCTGCGGGCTGCGGGCGTCGTGACCGAGCACGGTCTGCTCGAGGCCGAGGCGCGCGAACTGAACCCGGGCTTCGTTTCCCGGATGACGCGCGGCCGTCCCTGGGTGCGACTCAAGGCCGCCGCCACCCTCGATGGCAAGACGGCGCTCGCCAACGGCGTAAGCCAGTGGATCACCGGCCCCGCCGCACGCGCCGACGGCCATCGCTGGCGGGCGCGGGCGTGCGCGGTCCTGACCGGGATCGGCACGGTGCGCGAGGACGACCCCCAGCTGACGGTGCGCGATGTACCTTGCACCCGGCAGCCGCTGCGCGTGCTCGTCGACGCCGGCCTCGCCGTCGCGCCGACGGCGCGAATCCTCCAAGGCGCGCCCATCCTCGTTGCCACCGCGAGCGACGACCACGGCCGCATCGCCGCCCTGGTCGGCCGTGGACACGAAGTGTTGAGGCTCCCCAATGCAAGCGGCAAGGTGGATCTTCCGCAATTGATCCAAGCGCTCGGTGCGCGCGGGCTCAACGAGGTGCATGTCGAAGCCGGCTTCAAGCTGAACGGCTCGCTGATGCGCGAAGGCTGCGTGGACGAGCTGCTGCTCTACCTCGCGCCGATGTTGGTCGGCGATGCCGCGCAGGGCCTGTTCAACCTGCCCGAACTCACCGCACTCGACCGCGCCCCCCGACTCGATGTCCGTGATCTGCGCATGATCGGCAGCGACCTGCGCCTGATCGCACGTCTCCGCGCGAGCGCCTGAAAGCGCGTCAGCGCGCCTCCGCGCACACGGAGCAACCGGGGTCGCGGCCGAAGCTCACGCTGCGCCACTCCATGCCCAGTCCATCGAGCAGCAACAGGCGGCCATCGAGCGTGCGGCCACAGCCGATGACGAGCTTGAGGGCCTCGGCAGCCTGGGTCGCACCGATGATGCCGACGATCGGAGCGAAAACGCCCATGACCGCACAACGCACTTCCTCGATATCCTCGCCCTCCGGAAACAGGCAGTGATAGCAGGCGCTGTCGGCGTGGCGCAGGTCGAACACGGCGGCCTGACCATCGAAGCGGATCGCAGCCCCGGACACCAGGGGCTTGCGATGGCGCACGCAGGCGCGGTTGATGGCGTGCCGCGTGCCAAAGTTGTCGCTGCAGTCGAGCACCACGTCCGCGCGCGCGACTTCGGCCTCGAGTGCTTCGCCATCCAGTCGGCGCTGGATGGGCTCGACGCGAGTCTGCGGATTCAGCCTGTTCAGGGTCGCCCGCGCAGAGGCCACCTTGGGAAGGCCGACCATGTCGGCGGAATGCATGATCTGGCGCTGGAGATTGGTCAGGTCTACGGTGTCGTCATCGGCGATCGCGATCGTACCCACCCCAGCGGCGGCAAGATACATGGCGGCAGGCGAGCCCAGCCCCCCGGCACCGATGATCAGCGCGCGCGCCTCGAGCAGTGCCTGCTGCCCCTCCACGTCGATCTCGGGCAGCAGGATGTGCCTGCTGTAGCGCAGCAACTGGTCATCGTTCATCGTCGGGACTACTTGTATTCGCGCAGTTCGAGCGGCGTGTCGTCATGATCGCCATGGACCTGGTGGTCCCAGGCCTGGATATAGACCTCGTTCGACTGCTTGATGAGGCGCTCGGGCGAGAGCAGATTGTGGCGCTGGGTCTCTTCGCTGAAATACACGATGGCGCGCACGAGTTTCACGTAGAGCGAGTTCTCGAGTGCGAAGCCGGCGTCGCGCAGGGCGTCCTCGAGCGACTCGAGCGAGTAGTCGAGCACCGAATAACGCACGACGATGGTCAGCGGATCGGCCGTGCGCTCAATCTGAAGCCCCTTCAACAACTGAAGGGCCTTCCATGCGTGTTCGAGCTGGCCCGGAGGCAGCGGCTTGAAGCGGATCTCACGCTGCTTGTAGATATCCGCACCGGGCAAAGGACGGTCGTGATGCCTGCCTGCCAGCTTGTAGGCGGTCTCCCTCCGCATCATGCCCCTCCTCCGGTCGTGGTCTAGTGCTGATTCTGGACGATCTGCTCACCCTTGAGAAGGCGGATGGCCTGCTGCAACTGGTGGTCGTCCTCGCCTGCAAGCTCGAAGCGCACCGGCTCGGACTCGCCGTCCTCGCCAGCGGGTGCAGCAGGCGCCGCTTCCTTGACGGGCGCTTCAGCCTCCTTGCCGTTATCGAGGTGGCGCAGAAGATCGGCCTCGCGCACACGGCGGCTCGAGCCATTGGCGGTTTCCTCGACCACGAAGTCGGGCTCGATGCCCTTGGCCTGGATCGAGCGCCCGCTCGGGGTGTAGTAGCGCGCGGTGGTGAGCTTGATCGCGGTGCTGTTGTTGAGCGGCAGGATGGTCTGCACCGAGCCCTTGCCGAAGGTCTGCGTACCCATGACCTTGGCGCGCTTGTGATCCTGCAGCGCGCCCGCGACGATCTCGGATGCGGAAGCCGAACCGGCGTTGACCAGCACGACCATCGGCACGTCCTTGGCCACCGCAGGCAGGCGGCGAAGGAAGTCGTCGCGCGTGCCGCGCAGGTAATCGGACGGCGTGGCGCGATACTCACGCTTGGCGTCCTCGGTCCGGCCGTCAGTGGACACGACCAGGGTATCCGCAGGCAGGAAAGCCGCCGATACGCCAACCGCGCCGTGGAGGAGCCCGCCCGGGTCGTTGCGCAGGTCGAGCACGAGGCCCTGCATCGGCCCCTCCGCGCTGAGCTTGTTCAGATGCTCGACCACCGACGCGGCGGTGTTCTCCTGGAACTGGGCAATGCGCAGGTAGGCATAACCGGGCTCGATGACCTTCGACTTCACGCTCTGCACCTTGATCACTTCCCGGGTGAGCGTGATCACGATCGGACGCGACTCGCCCTTGCGCATGATGGTGAGGGTGATGTCGGTA
>CAYLTE010000373.1:0-3402 GCA_964386195.1 uncultured Burkholderiales bacterium
GCCGCCGTAGGACTCGGCCAGGCCGAAGTTCAGGCAGATCGACTTGGCGTGGCCGTAATGCAGGTAGCCGTTGGGCTCGGGCGGGAAGCGCGTTTCGACGCGGCCGCCCCATTTCCCCGTGCGGATGTCCTCGTCGATGATGTTGCGGATGAAATTGGAAACGACGGGGGCTTCGGTGGTGGAGTTTTTTTCGGGTTTCATCTGTTGAGCGTTCTGGTGAGGGCGCTGCGGCACGGGCCGTGCTTGCCAGGGTGCGATAACCCGCCAATTGTAGCCGATCCGCCCCGCCGGCTCGGATGCTGCACCGCCGCGGTTAGAATCTGCATGAGAACCTGATGCCTCGGGGCGCGTATGTGCGAACGCTTGACGATGGAGCGGTGGGAATGAATCTTGCGGCATTTGCGGCGGTAGGGGTGGGCGCGGCGTGCGGCGCCTGGCTGCGCTGGGGGCTCGGGCTGTGGCTGAACCCGGTGTTCGCCTTGGTGCCGCTCGGCACTCTGGCGGCCAACCTGGTCGGCGGCCTGCTGATGGGTGTGGCGCTGGCTGCGGTGCAGGCCTGGCCGGCGATGTCGTCCGCCCTGAAGTTGCTGCTGACGACGGGGCTGTTGGGTGGCCTGACGACCTTTTCGACCTTCTCGGCCGAGGCATTCCACCTGCTGCAGCGCGGAGCGCTGGGTTGGCTGGGCGTGCATCTGCTGACCCATGTCCTGGGCTCCCTGCTGATGACCTGGGCAGGGTTTGCGCTGTTCAATGCGGTGACGCGGGGGGGGTGAGCGCTCCTGGGGCAGGCGTGTTCGCGAGTCGGATCTTCAGATTCATGACTTTGTGCCTTAATGTAACGAGTCTTGATATGCTGCGCGCTGGTGTGGAGGTCTTCATCATGAAGAGATGGCTCGTTATTGTCGGTTGTGTCGTGCTGGCGTCCTGCGCGCAGCCACCGCAACGCGAAACGGTGACGATATGCGATGGCGGCGGTTGCCGCGAGCAGGGCAGGGACGTCGTCACGCAGGAGACGCGGACCTTCAATGAGGCGGATGACGGCCGTGCCGCAGCCCTCGAAGCCATCGCGGAACAGGATCCCCGTGCGGCCTACGATCTGGGGCTGCGTTACTTCCGCGGCGACGGCGTGCGACAGGACAGCTACAAGGCGCTGACATGGATGCGGTCAGCCGCCGAGCGTGGCCATCTGGAGGCGCAGAAGGCGCTCGGACGCTTTTACCTGACCGGACTGGAAGAGATGGGGCCGGACCCCCGTGAAGCCGAGAAATGGCTCTCCATTACCGCGGGGCGTGGCGACGCGGAGGCGCGGACCCTGCTTGCGGAGGCCTCTGCAGCGCGCAAGTCGGAGGAGGCGGAGTGGAAGTGGCGCCAGCGCTGGAGAGGTGTGTTCTACGACTACTGGTACCGGCGCTACACCTATCTGGGTTACTGGCGCGACGGCTACTGGTACTACCGCTGAGCGCATGATCGAACCCCTGCAGCCTGTGCAGGGGTTTTTTGCGAGTGACTCGGCCCCGAGTCACGCCTGCGTCGGCGGACCCCTCGACGCTCAAGGAAAAACTCAACAGGAGGAACGCAGCATGATCCAACACCGGATTTCCAAAATTGCGCTGGCGCTTGCCGCAGCAACTGCACTCACCGGGTGCGTTACGACGGGAACGAATTCGACCGCGGTGTCGGGGGCGGCAGGCGGAGGGGCGAGCGTCGATGCGAACCCCCAACTCGAACGCTGCGACGCGCCGCTCGGTACGCTCGCGGTGGACGATGGACGGGCCGCCGACTGGTATGGCCAATTCGGTAGCGCAACCCAGGTGACGACCATCGAGCCCCTGCTTCGCCTTGCCGTTCAGCAATCCAACTGCTTCGTGATCACGTCGATCGGCAACCTTCGCACGGACAGCCGCCTGTCGCGGATTACCGATATCCAGCGCAACTCGGGCGAGTATCGTGCAGGCTCCAAGCAGCAGAAGGGGCAACGCGTTGCGGCCGACTACTATCTTGAGCCGCAGATCATCATCAATAATGATTCGGTCGGCTCCGTGGGCGGCCTGGTCGGCGGCCTCGTTGGTGGCCGCCTCGGCGCGCTCGCCGGCGGCATCCAGTCCAAGGCGTCGGTCGTGACGCTGTCGCTCTTCGATATCCGCTCGGCGGTCCAGATTGCTGCTTCCGAGGGGAGCTCGACGGCAACGAACTTCGGCGCAGCACTGGGTGCCTTCGGTGGCGGTGCCGGGGGCGCTCTGGGCGGCTTCTCGCGTACGCCCGAAGGCAAGGCGACCGTCGCGGCATTCATGGATGCTTACAACAATATGGTCGTGGCGCTTCGCAACTACAAGGCGCAGGATGTAAAAGGTGGTCTCGGGCGTGGCGGTACGCTCAAGGTCAACTGATCGGTCGAACCTGCCCGCCCGCACCTAATCGGAGAACGAGCAACATGAAGATACTTGCGATGAGTGTGTGTGCAACGGCCCTGGTGATGAGCGGCTGCGCGACGATGACCGAAACCCAGCGCGACACTGCGGTGGGTGCAGGTATCGGTGCCGTGACCGGTGCAGTCATCGGCCGTGCGACGGCGGGCGGAAACAAGGGCAGAAGTACCGCGACGGGCGCCGCAGTGGGGGCGGCAGTGGGCGCCGCAGGCGGTTACCTGTGGTCGCAGAACATGCAGCGGCAACGCGCCGAGATGGAGCAGGCTACCGCAGGGACTGGCGTCGGTGTCAGCCAGACCGTGGACAATCAGCTGAAGGTCGATATCCCCGCAGATGTGTCCTTCGACGTCGGCCGCCACGACATCAAGGCCAACATGCGGCCGGTGCTCGATCGCCTGGCGTCCACGCTGAACCAGCACCCGGTCACCACCGTGACCATCATCGGCCATACCGACAGCACCGGCTCGGACGCGGTGAACGATCCGCTGTCGATCAACCGCGCCGCGGCCACCCGCGACTATCTGGTGCAGCGCGGCGTGTCGGCGCAGCGCATCGCGATCGACGGTCGCGGCTCGCGTCAGCCGGTGGCGGACAATTCGACCGCGGCGGGGCGCGCGATGAACCGCCGGGTGGAGATCTTCATCGCCGAGCCGGCGCAGCGCTGAGTCTCACGGCCACGACAAGCCCGGTCCGGGTTCGCCCGGCCGGGCTTTTTTACGCCCATGGTTTCATGCGGAGCGGGCTTGTGGGAGCGGGCTTGCCCGCGAAGCTGCGCGCTGCATTCGCGGGCAAGCCCGCTCCCACGGACAGCTGCTCGCACGGACAGCAGCTCGCACGGACAGCTGCTCGCACGGGCGGCTGCGCCCGGTCAGCGCGCGGGCGCCGGCAGTGGCGCGAGCAGCGCGGCGATGTCCGACTCGCCGAACTTGGCGAGCGCGTTCCCGTCTTCCGACAGCACGCTCTCGGCGAGCGCCGC
>CAYLTE010000374.1:0-1812 GCA_964386195.1 uncultured Burkholderiales bacterium
GCCATCGCGCAGCGGCCGGTGCTGATGCTGCTTGACGAGCCCATCGCCGGCCTCAACACGCAGGAGGCGCGCGAGATCGCCGACGCGATCCGGCGGCTGCGCACGGCGGGCACCACGCTCGTCGTCGTCGAGCACAACATGGAGTTCGTCATGTCGATCTGCGACCGCATCGCCGTGCTCGACCACGGCCAGCTCATCGCCACCGACGCGCCGGCCGCGATCCAGCAGGACGCGCGCGTGATCGAAGCCTACCTTGGATGCGGCAGGAAGCCATGATCGTCGCCACCGGACTGCACGCGCGCATCGGCGCCAACGAAGTGCTGCGCGGCATCGACCTGCAGGTGCGCCCGGGCCGCGTCGTCGCGGTCATCGGCGCCAACGGCGCGGGCAAGACCTCGACTCTGCGCGCGCTGTCCAACCTGCTCGCACTGACGGCCGGCGAGGTGCGCTTCGAGGGCCGCAGCACCCGCGGGCTGCGGGCCTGCGAGCTCGCCCGGATGGGCCTGGTCCACGTGCCGCAGGGGCGGCAGATCGTGCCGGCGCTGTCGGTGCGGGAAAACCTGCGCGTCGGCACCTTTCACCTGGGCATGGATGCCGACGAGGTCGAGGCGCGCATGCAGCAGGAGTTCGAGCGCTTCCCGGTGCTTCGCCAGCGCCAGGACATCAGCGGCGGCGCGCTGTCCGGCGGCGAGCAGCAGATGCTGGCGGTCTCGCGCGCGCTCATGATGAAGCCCAAGGCGCTGCTGCTGGACGAGCCTTCCCTGGGCTTGGCGCCGATGGTGGTGGAGTCGATCCTGCAGACGCTGAGGCGACTGGCCGACGAGGGGCTCGCGGTGTTGCTGGTCGAGCAGGTCGCGCTGCTCGCATTGGACTACGCCGACGAAGCGCTGGTGCTTCGAAACGGCTGCTGCGTCATGAGCGGCGAGGCCGCTTCGCTGCGCGGCAGCCAGGCCGTGGTGGACAGCTATCTCTCATGAGGAGCCATTCGTGAACTGCTATGTCATCGGCACCGCGTGCACGCCCTTCGGCAAGCACGCCGACAAGTCCTTCGAGGATCTTCTGCGCGTCGCCTACCTCGACGTGCTGGCCGACGCCGGCATCGGCCACGGCGATGTAGGGCGCATCGAGCAGTGCTGGTTCGGCAACTGCGGCATGGGCCACTGGGGGCAGGGCGGCATCCGCGGCCAGGTGTGCTTCACGCCGCTGGTCGAGCAGGGGCTTTTTCCCGAGCGGGTGCCCATCGTCAACGTCGAAGGCGGGTGCGCCACGGCGTCCTTCGCCTTCCAGGGGGCGTGGAAGGACGTTCTTTCGGGTCAATGCCAGGTGAGCCTGGCCGTGGGGGTCGAGAAGCTGGTCAGCCCCGACCAGCCGTCGCGGGTGCAGGCGATCTTCGATGCCGCCATCGACCAACTCCAACCCGAGCGCTGGCGCGACTACTACGCCCGCGCTGGCGAGGCCGCCGGCAAGTCCTTCGAGTACGGGCCGGACCGCACCGTCTTCATGGACACCTACGCCATGCAGGCCGCCTGGCATATGCAGCGCTATGGCACCACGCAGCGGCAGATCGCCTGCGGCGCCTCCAAGAACCACTTCCACGGCAGTCTGAATCCCAAGGCGCAGTACCGGTTCGAGGTGTCGGTGGAGCAGGTTCTGGCCGACCGGGAGATCAGCTTTCCACTGACCCGCTCGATGTGCGCGCCCATTGGTGACGGAGCGGCGGCGGCAATTCTCTGCTCTGAAGCGGCGCTCGCCGAGTTCCCGCCCGCCGTGCGCGCGCGCGGCCCAGACGCTCGTGCGACTGCCCGCCGCCCT